>DASRSL010000015.1:0-37979 GCA_035656495.1 Roseiarcus sp. | reverse complement strand
CGCCGTCATCCCCTTCGGTTGCGGCTCGTCGGTGGTCGGCGGCGTCGAGCCGGCGGTCGGCGACGCCTACGCGGGGACGGTGAGCCTGGACATGCGGCGCCTCGATCGCGTGCTCGAGGTCGACGCGACGAGCCGCGCGGCGCGCATCGAGGGCGGGATCCGCGGGCCGGCGATCGAGGCGGCGCTGAAGCCGCACGGCCTCGCCATCCGGCACTATCCGCAGAGTTTTGAGTTCTCGACCCTCGGCGGCTGGATTGCGACCCGCTCCGGCGGGCATTTCGCCACGCTCTATACGCGCATCGACGATTTCGTCGAAAGCCTCCGCACGGTCACGCCCGCCGGCGTCATGGAGTCGCGCCGCCTGCCCGGCTCGGGCGCCGGTCCCAGCCCGGACCGCATGATCATCGGCTCCGAGGGCGCGCTTGGAATCATCACCGAGGCGTGGATGCGGCTGCAGGGGCGGCCGAGATTCCGCGGCGACGCCGTGTTCGGCTTCCCGGACTTCTTCGCTGCCGCGAGGGCCGTGCGCGCGGTCGCGCAGGCCGGGCTTTATCCCTCGAACCTGCGCGTCATCGACAATGACGAGGCCGGGACTTACAGCGTGAACGCCTATGAAGAGAGCCTGCTCGTGCTCGCCTTCGAGTCCCCAGACCATCCGGTCGACGCCTGGATGGCGCGGGCGATCGAACTTCTTCAGGACAACGGCGGGCGCCGGCACGCCGACGATGGCGCGGCGCAACGCTGGCGCACGGCCTTCATCCGGATGCCCTATGTGCGCGAGCTGACCGTTCCGATGGGCGTGATCAATGACACCTTCGAGAGCGCGATCACCTGGGACCGGTTCGAGACCTTTCACGACGCGGTGCGCAGAGCGACCACGGAGGCGCTGAACGAGGCGACCGGAAACGCGGGGACCGTCTCGACCCGCTTCACCCATATCTATCCGGACGGACCGGCCGTCTATTACACGTTCAACGTCCGCGGCGACCCGCGCCGCCTCATCGAGCAATGGCGGCACATCAAGACCCGCGCGTCCGACGCGCTGATCAAGGCCGGCGGCACGATCACCCACCACCATGCGGTCGGCCGCGACCACATGCCCTGGTATCGCGAGCAGCGCCCTGCCCTGTTCGGCGCCGCGCTCACGGCGGCCAAGCGCGCGCTCGATCCGGAGGGGATCATGAACCCGGGGGTGCTGGCGTAAGCGCCCCCATGGGCGCTTATCGCAGTCCAGTCGAAAATTCGCTCTTCCGGCGAAAAAATTCGCTCAGGATGACGAAAAATTCCGCTGTTAAATTCGCTGACACATTTTCGCCCGAGTCCGCATTTCGCCCGCGTTTCCGCGGAGAAATACGGGCCAGTGCGTCCTCGGCGAAAAAATTCGCTCTTCAATTCGCTGTTCTCAGCGAATTGAGAGGACGGTTTTTTATCGCGGGCCTTTGAAACTGGGGCGTGCGTCCAAACGGGAAGCGGCCCCTACCCCTTCGGGAAGTCGAGCCGCATCGCCCGGTAGCGCTCGGGGTCGTCGGGCCAGTTCTCGCGCACCTTGACATGCAGGAAAAGATGGACGTTCGCGCCATGCGCCTCGGCGATGTCCTTGCGCGCGGCCGAGCCGATCGCCTTGATGGTGCGGCCGCCCTCGCCGATGACGATCTTCCGGTGGCTCTCGCGGGTGACGAACACGGTCTGCTCGACGCGCGCCGATCCGTCGGGCAGGTCCTTCCAGCTGTCGGTTTCGACGGTCGCCTGATAGGGCAGTTCGTCGTGCAGCCGCTCGATCAGTTTCTCGCGGGTGATCTCCGCTGCGAGCGAGCGGATCGGCGCCTCGGCGATCTGGTCCTCGGGATAGAGCCACGGGCTTTCGGGCAGCCTCGCCGCAAGGCGATCGATGAGTCGGTCGAGTCCGTCGCCGGTCAAGGCGCTGATCATGAAGGTTTCGTCGAAGGGATGCGCATCGTTCAGTCGCGCCGAGAGCGCGAGGAGCTTGCCGCGATCAATCGCGTCGACCTTGTTGAGGACGAGGGCCTTGGGCTTCCTGATCTCGGCGAGGGCCCTCAGGATCTCCGCCGTCTCCTCGCTCACGCTCGGCGCCGCGGCCTCCTTGCGCGCGTCGACGAGGAGCGCGAGCGCGTCCGCCTCGGCCGCCGCACCCCAGGCCGAGGCGACCATCGCCCGGTCGAGCCGCCGCCTCGGGGCGAACAGGCCGGGCGTATCGACGAAGACGATCTGCGCCTCGCCTCGCGTCAGCACGCCCCGGACGGTCGAGCGGGTGGTCTGGGCCTTGCGGGTGACGATCGACACCTTCTCCCCGACGAGCGCGTTGATGAGCGTCGACTTGCCGGCGTTCGGCGCGCCGATGAGAGCGACGAAGCCGCAGCGGGTCGCGCTCATCGGCCGCCCCAGCGATCGAGGAAGGCCTGCGCCGCCGCCTGCTCTGCGGCGCGCTTCGAGCTCGCCTCGCCCGTCTCGGGCTCGAAGCCCGGCAGAACCACGCGCATGACGAAGAAGGGCGCGTGCGCCGGACCGCTGCGCACGACCTCCTCGTAACGCGGGGCGGCGAGAGCGCGCGCCTGCGCCCATTCCTGGACCGCCGTCTTGGCGTCGCGGGCGGGCGCGGCGTCGGCGGTGAACCGGTCGCCCCAGGCGCGCTGGATGAGCGCGCGCGCCGCCTCGAAGCCGCCGTCGACATAGACGGCCCCGATCAGCGATTCGCAGACGTCCGCGAGGATCGCCATCTTCTTGCGGCCCCCGCCACGGGCTTCGCCGAACCCGAGCACGACATGCGGGCCCACCTCCCATTCCGCGGCGATCGCAGCGCAAGTCTCGCGACGGACGAGCTTGGCGAGCCGGATCGAGAGCTCCCCTTCGGACGCATGCGGAAAGGAACGATAGAGATGGTCGGCGACGACGACGCCGAGCACACGATCGCCGAGGAACTCGAGCCGCTGATACGAGCGCCCGCCCGTCGCCTGAGCCGACAGATGGGTCAGCGCCAGATGAGCGACCTCCGGATCGTTGAAGCGATAGCCGAGCCTCGTCTCGAGATCGGCCAATCCAACCTTCGCGCGCTTGTTCATGAACGAACCGCGGCGCCCCCTTGCCGAGCTCGGCTGCGGAAAGCTCGCTGCGTCAACTGAAGTCGGGCTGCACGACCGTCGCTGCGAACCTACGTCGAGCCATACCTGCTTTCCATGCCCTATCCGGACCTCCGGGCCGCGCGGGAATCGTCAACGCACTCGCTGGAAGATGCGGCTCCAGCGCACGTCCCAGGGCCACTTCCAGATCTCCCAGGCGGGCGTGTCCTCGCGGATCGAGAAGAAGATGATCTCCGCGCGCCCAATCAGGTTCTCGAACGGCACATAGCCGACGCCTCCCTGATCGCCGGCGAGGCGCGAATCGCTCGAATTGTCGCGGTTGTCGCCCATCATGAAATAGTGGCCGGGCGGCACCTCGTAGACCATGGTGTTGTCGAAGGCGCCCTCGTCTCCGTCGATCTGGATGATCCGATGGCTGACGCCGTTCGGCAGCGTCTCGATGTACTGCGGCGCCTCCTCGGGCTTGCCGAAATGATTGACGGTCGAATAGGGCGCGATCTGCTCCCGCGGAACCTCCTGCCCATTGATGAAGAGCCGGCCGTGAGTCACCTGGATCTTGTCGCCGGGCAGGCCGATCAGCCGCTTGATATAGTCGGTCTTCTCGTCGCTCGGGAGCTTGAAGACGATGATGTCGCCGCGCTTCGGCGGCGAGGCGAAGATGCGGCCCGGCATCGCCGACGGGGCGAGATCGAGGAAGCCCGGCAGCGAGAAATGCGAATACCCGTAAGCGTATTTCGACACGAACAGATAGTCGCCGACAAGCAGGGTCGGCACCAGCGAGCCCGATGGAATGTTGAACGGCTGGAAGAGGAGCGTGCGCACGACGAGCGCGATCAGGAGCGCCTCGATGATGACCTTGACGGTCTCCCACCAGCCCTCTTCCTTTTGCACCGGCGTCGCCGCGGCTTCCGCGGGCTTCACGCTCTTCTCGCTCATCTGCGTCACGACGCCCTTCCTGTTGTCTCGCGGCCCGCCGGCGGGTTTCCTATACAGACGCAATCCGGCCGAGCCAAGCGGCGCGGGCTCATGACCCGCGAACTTGGCTGAACGATGGCTGCGCCGGATTTCAGGACAAGAGGACGAGCGAGCCGGTCGTTTCGCGCGCCTCCAGCGCCCGGTGCGCTTCCGCAGCCTCGGCGAGCGGCAGGCGGCCGATGCGGATGGCGACGTCGCCGTTCCCAACCGCGCCGAAGAGTTCGCGCGCCATTTTCTCGAGCCGCGCCCGGTCCGAGATGAAGGTGGAGAGGGTCGGCCTGGTGGCGAACAGCGATCCCTTACGGCCGAGCAGCCCGAGGTCGAACCCCTCGATGCCGCCCGAGGCCGAGCCGAAGCTCGCGAACAGGCCGAAGGCCTTGAGGCAGTCGAGCGAGGCCGGGAAGGTCGCCTTGCCGACGCCGTCATAGACGACCGCGCATTTCTGGCCCTTGGTGATCTCCTCGACCCGCTTGGCGAAGTCTTCCTCGCGATAGAGGATCGTATGCTGCGCCCCGGCCTTCTTGGCGATCTTGGCCTTCTCCGGCGTGCCGACGGTGCCGATCACCTTGGCGCCGAGCGCTCTTCCCCACTGACAGAGGATCTGCCCGACGCCTCCGGCCGCCGCATGGACGAGAATCCAGTCGCCCTCCTTCACCCGATAGGTCTGGCGCAGGAGGTATTGCGCGGTGAGGCCCTTGAGCATCATCGCCGCGCCGGTTTCGTAGGAGATCGCGCGCGGCAGCTTGACGAGGACGCGCGTCTCGACGTTGCGCTCCTCGGCGTAGGCGCCGGGCGACGCCGCATAGGCGACGCGGTCGCCCGGCTTGAAGTCCCTGACCCCCGGCCCGACCTCGACCACTTCGCCCGCGCCTTCCGAGCCCGGAGTGAAGGGCAAGGCCATCGGATACAAGCCAGAGCGATGATAGATGTCGATGAAGTTGACGCCCACCGCGTGCTGGCGAAGGCGGACCTCGCCCCTGCCCGGCTTCGGCAGCTCGACCTCCTCGAACTTGAGGACCTCAGGTCCGCCTGTCTCATGGATGCGAATGGCGCGCATGGGCTATCCTCGAAGTTATGCGGACCCGCGCAGCTTTGGCGCGGACGACCGCTCCGCGCAAGCGTTCGCTGAGCCGTGTGGCGCGGGCGCGGCCCGGCGCGGCCCGGATCCGGTGATAACAGGGGCAAGAACAGCGGGTTTCGCAAAGACGGGCTGCTCAGGCCGGATTTTTCGGCCAATATGCGTGCACATTCAGCGTCTTGGCCAAAGCGTCGAACCAGGCGGAAAAGCGGACTGAATGCCGATAACAGCGGATTCGCCCCACCGTAAATCTACGAAAATTGCCTAGGCCCCTCGACTGCACCCTTCGGGCGGCTGGAGAAGGCGAGCGCAAAAGACGGTGATCCGGAGCGTTTCGCTCCGCTCCCCCTGCCAGGCAAACGATCAAGCAGTGGCCCTTGCGCGGGCGGAACGCGCCCCGTATAGCAACCTCGGCTCCGCCGCCCGGAGCAGCGGCCGATTCTGTTTGCGCCCATCGTCTAGCGGTCCAGGACGTCGCCCTTTCACGGCGAAAACACGGGTTCGAGTCCCGTTGGGCGCGCCAATCCAATCAAAGACTTGACGGAATGATCTGACCGTCATCGTCATTGAACCGCGTGGACTTTTTTTGGAGCCCAGGGATGACTTCCTCCCAGGATGAACTAACCGCCCGGCTCCGACAGCAGGCCTTGCTCGCCGAAATCGGGCGCCGCGCTCTGTCCGATCTCGGGTTCGAGGCCCTTCTCGATGATGCATGCCGGCTGACGGCGTTGGGCCTGAATATCCGCTTCTGCAAGGTTCTTGAGTTCCTGCCGGATCAAAACCGGCTTCTGGTGCGCGCCGGCGTCGGATGGCATGACGGGGTGGTGGGGAACGCCACCCTTGGAGCCGATCTCGACTCTCCGGCGGGCTACGCGTTGCACACCGGAAAGCCCGTCATCTCCAACATGCTCTCGACTGAGCAGCGCTTCCGCACCCCAGCTCTGTTGAGAGAACATGGCGTCGAGCGCGCCGCCAATGTGATCTTGCTGGGCGAGGGCCGCCCTTATGGAGTGCTTGAAGCGGACAGCGAAAGCTCCGGCACGTTTACCGAGCACGATATCGACTTCCTGCAGGGCGTCGCAAATTTGCTCGGCGTCGCGGTCGAGCGCCGCCGGGCCGAAAACGAGCTGCGGCGCCTCAATGCGACGCTCGAGCAGCGCGTCGAGCAGGAAGTCGCTGATCGCCGAGAGGCGGAAGACGCGCTGCGGCAATCCCAGAAGATGGAGGCGATCGGGCAGCTCACCGGCGGCGTCGCCCACGACTTCAATAATCTCCTGATGGTTATCATCGGCAATCTCGAACTCCTGTCCAAGGAGGTCGTGGGCCAGGAGAGACAGCAGGGCCTGATCGCGGCGGCGCAAAAGGCCGCCGCGCGCGGGGCCCAGCTAACCAGCCAATTGCTTGCCTTCGCCCGGCGGCAGACCTTGAGCCCCGAAAGTCGGCCGATCAACGATCTCGTCCACGACTTCGACGTCCTCACGACGCGGATGCTCGACGAGTCGGTCCGGATCGACTTCCAGTTCGATCCTTCAGCCGAGGCCTGCGATGTGGATCCCGCCCAATTCGGCTCCGCTCTCTTGAACCTGGCGGTGAACGCCCGAGACGCAATGCCGTCTGGCGGAGAGCTCACGATCCGAACGGCGAATCTCTCCCTGAGCGCTCAAGATTCAGCGCATTATCCGGACGCCGAACCGGGCGACTATGTCGTCGTGGAAGTCGCGGACAATGGCGTCGGCATGCCGGCGGAGGTCCTGGAGCGGGCGATGGAACCGTTCTACACCACCAAGGAGCCCGGAAAGGGAACTGGACTCGGGCTCAGCCAGGTGCACGGATTTGTCAGGCAATCCGGCGGCTTTGTGACGTTGGAGAGCGAGGTCGGGCGCGGCACGACAGTCCGCATCCATCTCCCGAGGGTGGCCGCGACAGCGGCAGTCCCGCCTTCGACGCCACCGATTTTGTCAGGAACGGGCGCCGTGCTTGTGGTCGAGGATGACCCTAACGTGCGTGATCTTGTGCTCGCGCAGCTCCAAGACTTAGGTTATGCGACGCTCGCGGCGACGAATGGACCCGAGGCGCTGCAGCTTCTCCAACAACCCGAGAACCGCGTCGACCTCGTTCTCACCGACGCCGTGATGCCAGGCGGGATGACGGGGGCCGAGTTGGTGCGCGCGGCCCGAGTGTTGCGGCCGCAACTCCCAGCCATCCTCACCTCCGGATATACTGCCGGAGGCGTAAACGCAGTGCCGAGGCGCGATGGCAACCTTGCGGAAAGGCTCCCGGTTTTGCCCAAGCCCTACCAGCAGGCGGAGCTTGCGCGAGTTGTCGGCCAAGCCCTGGCGCAAGCAAGAAGCCTTGAAGACCGCTAAAGAGCGCGACCTTCGTTGAGTCCGATGACGGCGTTCCGCCGGTCATTATGACGACGAGCCCGCGCGCTCCAAATGCTTCACACAAATCTCTCCGCCACGATCTCGTCGGCGTTGCGGACCCTCCTGCGGCCCTGGCGTCGGAGCGCATAAGCGGCCGAGTCGTTCGGCTCTGCAGGCGTGAGCGTGTCGGCGGAGTCGGGCATCGATAGGCGGCGCGCGAGCTTGCGCGAATCGTCCGCGCTCGCGCTCCTTAAGAATTCGTCAACGTGAGGCGGCTTAAACTTGTAGAGAACAGAACGCGATCAAATGGCGGGCACATTGATCCGCATCGCCGTCACGCCGCGCGCCTATCGCGCCATCAAGGGCGTCCTGCCAGCCGGCTCGATCGTCCTGAACCCGGAGCGCGACGAGCGCGGCCGTTGTCTCCTCACGCTCGACGAGGGCGCAGCGAACAGCCTGAGCCTCAAGCGCCGGCTCGGCGAGAGCATGAGCGACGTAATCATCCGACTGGCGCAAAAGAGAGCGCTTTGAGCCTGATCCGCGTCGCCGTCCACTCCGGATCGACGCACGCGGCTCGATCGGTCGCCGGTCGTTGCCACGTGGTCGCGGCAAGCGGGCCCGCCGCGCGGCTGGTGAGCCGGGACCACTACCGGCTACGCAAAGGCCGCATATCGGGGGACGTCATGCGTGAGCTCAAGCGTTGCGGCCAGCCGGTGCAAATGATCGGCGACTGGGACGACAGAATGGGGTATTCGCAGGCTATTCGCGTCGATCACGAGAGCAGTTGCTTCGAGGGAGAGGCCGATCAACGCGGCGACGGCGTCGTACTGGGTTTTTGATGGCTCTGTCAAAGCAACGACGCGGGGCGAGCGGGTGCTTTCCGGCTGGATGAAGCAACTATCGCCGTGCGGATACACGACGACAGGGCCGCATTGGCCGCGATCGCCGCATCCACCGCGCTCCCGTCGCGGCGCAAGCTTGCAATCCCGCGCCGCTGGCAAGGCAATGCGGCGTCGAGACGACGCCGCGAGGCGCGCGTATGGGCGGACGGCCCGTCTGCAGGACGCGCGGATCGTTCATCCGTCGCTCCGATGTCCTCCGCGCCCGCGGGGCGCTCACGCCAGCCCAAGCTTCTGCGCCAGCCCGATACGCTGCAACTTGCCGGTCGGCCCCTTTGGGATTTCGTCGAGAAAGTGAATTGTCCGCGGCGTTTTGAACGCCGCGAGGCGTTCGGAAAGAAACGCGCGAAGCTCCTGCTCGGTCGCCGCCAATCCTTCGCGCAGCACCACTGCGGCGGCGACATCCTCGCCGAGCATATCGTGCGGCATGGCGAAAGTCACGACCTGCAGCACCGCCGGATGGTCCATCAGCGCTTCGTCGACTTCGCGAGGCGAAATCTTTTCGCCCCCGCGATTGATGATCTCCTTCAACCGCCCCGTCAGCGTGAGATATCCGTCGCGGTCGATGACGCCCTGATCGCCGGTGCGGAACCATCCATTCACGAACGCCTTGGCGTTCGCCTCCGGATTGTTCTCATAGCCCGAGGTGACGCTCGGGCCGCGAATGACGACTTCGCCGATCTCGCTGCGACCGAGCAGGCGCCCGGCCTCGTCCATGATCGCGATCTCGGGACCCGCAGCGAGCCCGACGGAGCCCGGTTTGCGCTTACCATGCAATGGATTTGACGCCATCTGGTGGGTCGCCTCGGTCATCCCGTAAGCCTCGATGACCGGCGCGCCAAAGATCGCCTCCAGTTCGCCGATGACCTGCGGCGGCATCGACGAAGACGACGAGCGGATGAAGCGAAGCGGATTGCGGGCGATAATCTCCTTGTTGTGGTCCGCTCGGGTCAGGATCGCCTGATGCATGGTCGGCACGGCCGTGTACCAGGTCGGACGGGCGGCCTTCATCGCCGCGAAGAACCTGAGCGCGTTGAAGCCGGGGGTGCAAAATACGCTTCCGCCACAAGAGAGCGGCGCAGTAAGCCCGGCGATCAACCCGTGAATATGGAACAGCGGCATGACGTTCAGCGCGCGATCGCTCGCCCCGAGCTGAAGCGTCCTTGCGATGTTCTGCGCCGACGTCCAAAGATTGGCCTGCGTCAGCGGCACGATTTTCGGACGAGAGGTCGTGCCGGACGTGTGCAGGATCAGCGCGACGTCATCGGAATCGGCCGGGCCGGTGCGGGCCGCTTGTCCGCCCGACGCTCCTGAGAGCCGGAACGCGCCCGCTCCGGACTTCGCCTCCGGCGTCAGCGTCAGGAGCGCGACGCCGAGCTTTCGAGCCGCCGCGATCGCAGGCGACCCGCTGCCGGCCTCGACGATCAGCGCCTTCGCCCCGAGGTCGCCCATATAGAACTCGAATTCGTCTGGACGATAGGCCGGGTTGAGCGGCGCCGTGGTCGCCGCGGCGGCGACCGACAAAAAGGCAGTCGCCATTTCAGGTCCGTTCGGCAGCACGATCGCGACGCGGTCGCCGCGTCCCACGCCGAGTTCATTCAGACGAGCGACGGTATGATTCAAGAGCGCACTGAGCGCCGCATAGGTCAGCGGCGGCGCGCTTTCAGCGGCGATCGCGGTCGCCTCGTTACGTCCGGATGCAATCAGGGCTCGCAACGTCCGACTTTCGCTCATCTCTCGCGCTCCAAATTCAAGCTTGCGCCAACGCCGGCCGGCCCGTCCTCCCGGCGAGCGTCTCGCCCAACAACTTCGCGACCGCGTAGACCGCGTCGAGATGCGGGGTCGCAATCCGCGCCAATTGGCCAAGCTCGATGACCGAGCCCAGCAGCGCGTCGATCTCGATCGGGCGACCCGCCTCGACGTCCTGCAGCATCGACGTCTTGTGCGCGCCGACTCCTTCGGCGCCGGCGATCCGCTTTTCAATGGAGATCCGGAACCGGACGCCAAACGCTTCGCCGACAGTCTGCGCTTCGCGCATCATCGCCGCGGCGAGCGCGCGGGTTGCCGGATACCGGCAGATGCCCTCGAGCGTCGAGCGGCTGAGCGCGCTGATCGGATTGAAGGCGAGATTGCCCCAGAGCTTTGTCCAGATTTCGGCGCGCACGTCGGAAAGGACCGGCGATTTGAAGCCCGCACGCGAGAACGCCTGTGATAGGGCGGCGACGCGGTCGGTTCTCGAGCCGTCGATCTCGGCGAGCGAAAGGCGATAGCCTTCGATGTGCCTGATGACCCCCGGCCTTTCGATCTCCGCGGCCGGATACACGACCGACGCTATGACCGAGTCGATCGGCAGATGGTCAGCGATCACCCCGCCGGGGTCGACGCTGTTCAGCCGGACGCCCTCGAAAGGCCCCCCGTGCTTGAAGAAATACCACCAGGGAATCCCGTTTTGCGCGGTCAGCACCAACGCCGTCGGGGACAGGATCGAGGCGACGTCCGCCGCCACTGCTGGCAACTGATGCGCCTTGACACCGAGCACGACGAGTTCTGGCCGCCCTACGTCGGCGATCCGATGTGTCGCGCGGACGCGCACGACGGTTTCGCGCCCCTCCTCCTTGAGAACGAGGCCGCGCTCGAGGATCGCCTTCAAGTGCTCGCCCCGCGCAACGACGCTTACGCTCTCGCCGGCCTCAGCAAGCTTGGCCGCGAGCAGTCCTCCAATCGCCCCCGCCCCGATCACGCAAATGTCCATCGCTCCTTCCCCAAGGACGTAAAGCGCAATTTGTTCCCACCCGTTCTTTATGGCTGAGGCGGCAAAAGGGCAAAAGCCGCCGATCTCGGTTACGACCGGATCGTCAGTCTTCCATGATCGCGACGCTCGCGACCAAGCCCGGCGCGCCGCCTATCTCAGCACGGCCCGCTCGACTTCGCCATCGTCGGCAGGCGCCGGCGCGAGATGGGATGGATCGCGCTTCCTCCCGATTGCGTCTAAGGTGATGGCCCCGCCGACGATGCGAGAAGGGTCTACGCGGCGCGGCCCTTCCGCGGCGGAGCATGTCGGGCTTCAGATTGCGTGCAGGTGCTCTTGTTGCTCTTCGCCTCCCGCCCGCGGCAGGGGTCGGGCCGGCCCGCGCCCTTCGTCCAGAACCTAATCTACCTCAAGAGCACTTCGAGTCGAAGAACCTCGGTAGCGGCGAGCTGTCAAAACGGATTCCAAGTCGGCTGCTGGGTGAACTTCAGATAGCTGACATCGACGCCGAGCCGCCATCCGAGCCCGGTGCGGATGGGGACCACCACGACGCCCTTGGCGCCGAGCGCGGTGAAGCCGAAGCCCCCGACAAAATAGGCCGAGCCGTCGATTCCGCCGAAGCGATCGAAGATCGCCCCGGTGTCCGGCAGGTTGTAGACCAGCATCATGGTCCGGTCGCCGTCCGCCCCGGCGTCAAAGCCGACGGATGGGCCTTGCCAATAGACCGGCGGATTACCGGCGTTCCGGGTGGACATCTTGCCTTCGCCGTAGCGCAGGCCGCCGACGAAGGCGGCCGAAGCTTCCTGGCCGAGGATATAGGCGTTCGGCAGACCCCAACGGCGGCCAGCCTCCTGGACGGCCTCGGCGAGGCCGCGCGAGACGGAGCCGAAGAACCGGTGGCCGGCGCCGACGATCTCCTCAGGCGAAAACGTGTCGGGCGCCTCGGCCCGCGCCGGCGCCGAAAACCCGAGAGCACCGACCGCCGCCATGCCGAGAAACTTTCGGCGCGTAACGTCCGTCATCCCGACACCTTTCCGACCCGCGTACCCGCGACGATTCCCAGCCGATCAGCCGAGAATTGCTGAGTCGGCTAAACAGGCCGTTAACGATGGGGAAGCGGAAGGTTTGGGCCGGTCACCGTCGGTCTCGCGGTCCTTTCGCAGTCGCCAGCCGCTGTCCGGGACTCGAGCGGACTGTCAATTGAGACCGACCGGTCTCCGATTCGGTCCAAACGCCCCCTTGTGCCCCGAGGCGGCTTGGCGGCCCCGTTCGTCGTGCAGAGTCTGGACCAGGGCCCGGTCGCCCGCGCGCTCGGCCGAGGCGATCAGCGTTCTGTTGATGATGTCGCGCTGGGTATGGCTGCCGCCGATGCGGAAAGTCTCGAAGCGCACCGGCAGCATGGCGTCGATGGCGCGTCGCCAGTCCCCCTCCGCATAAGCGATCGCGCCGTCGATGAAGCGTCGCCCGACCTCCGCCGTAACCAGCCGGTTGTGGCCCGAGCCCTGCCGCTCGTATGCGTCGAGCGATCGGCGGAACCGCCTGAGGTCGTCCCGATTCGGCGAACGCGCGGTGGCGAGCGCGCAATGCAAATCGTTGAAGGCGAGCACGTGGTCGTCGACATGCGACATCCACGCTGCCGCCACCGGTTCCCAGCGATCCGCGACGTCCACTCCCGCGAGTTCGAGCCGCCACAGCAGCGAAGCCGCGTCGACGCGATCGAGGGTCATGTCGTCGGCGAGCTTCGGGGCGGTGAAGCGATCGTAATCGTTGAGCACTTCTCTGAAGCGACGCTGCTCGATCAGGAACAGGGCGAGATGCCAGCCGTTGTGGCCGGCCATGAAATGCGCCGCGCTCCAGTCGGACCGTGTGTCCCGAAGAAAGGCGACGCCCTCATCCCCGCGGCCCGCGGTCTCCATGACGTGGGCGATCGCGTGCGCCGCCCACGCGTCGCGCGGATTGCGCGCGAGAGCCTCGCGGCCTGCGTCTTCGGCCGGGCCGAGCTCGCCCGCCTCCTCGAGCCCGAACGCGTAGGTCCCGAGGATGAAGCTGGTCAGGGGATTGTCGCGCTCCCAGGTCGGCAGGACGCGCGCCGCGGTGTCGCGAATCGAGAGCGACCGGCCGAGGAACAGATAGGCGTCCTGGCCGAAGCGGAGCGCGAGGGCGTCGGCCGGCCAATCGGCCAGAATGGTCTCCCAGAGGCGCGTCGCGTCCGGCGACCGGCCCTCCGACCAGGCCCTGACGGCGGCGAGATGCATCCTTTCGCGCGAGGAGGCGCCCCGCGTCGCGGCTTCTGCCGAAGCGAGCGCGGCCGTCACTTCCGGATGGTCGCCGCGAAAGCCGCCGATCATGAAGAGACCCGCAATGGCGACCCCGCCGAGGACAAAGTCCGGGTCGTTCTTCAGCGCCTGCTTGAGAACGCCGACCGGATCTCCAGTCAATCCGAAATAGTCGGCGACAGCGCGATCGAATGCCTGCGCCGATTGCGGCGAGCCGGCGACCGTCAAACCTTGCTGATCCTTGGCCATCGTCGCTGAGTCCTCCAAAAACATTCAGTATCAACTGCTACGGGAACGAGGATAGCGAAGTCGCGTCCTTGGCGAAACCTCGGCGACTTTGGTGGCAGAATTGGGCGACTCCGCGGTGCCGGCGTTCTCACCTGGGGAGGAAGGCTGCACGAGAACGACTCCAGGAAATCGCGCTCCAGAGTCCGAGCGATCGCGAACCCGGCTCGGGCGGAGCATTGGCGCCTTGCCGCGCGTCCGATTCGCCATTCGCCTTCCCCGGCCATTGACGGCGGCGCGGCGTCCGGCAAGGCTCGGGCCGGCGCACAACGTCCTCGGATGGGAGGTCCATGAAAGGCAAGACAGTGGTCGCGACGGGCGCGACCTCGGGCATCGGCGAAGCCGCCGTTCTGGCCCTGGCCAGGATGGGCGCGCGCATCGTCTTCGTCGCGCGCGACCAGCAGCGGGCCGAGGCGACGCTCGTCAAGCTCGAGAGTCAGGCGCCGAGGCTCGGGCACAGCGTGCATCTCGCCGACCTCTCGCTCATGGCGGAAGCGCGGCGCGTGGGACTCGCGATCGCCGCGCAGGAGCCGCGCGTCGACGTGCTGATCAACAATGCCGGGGCGATGTTCGCCGACCGGCGCGCGACGGTGGAAGGCCTCGAGATGACCTTCGCCCTAAACCACATCGCCTATTTTACGCTGACCGAGGCCTTGCGCGACAGGCTCGCGGCGTCCGCGCCGGCCCGCGTCGTCTCCACCTCTTCAGCGGCGCACCAGGGCGCGCGCCTCGATTTCTCCGACCTGCAGAGCGAGCGCCGCTACAACGGCTGGCGGGCCTACGGACGCTCGAAGCTCGCCAACATCCTGTTCACCCGCGAGCTCGCCCGCCGGCTCGCCGGAACCGGCGTCACCGCCAACTGTTTTCATCCCGGCGTCGTCGCCACCCGCTTCGGATCCGCGTCGGGCGGCCTGACAAGCCTGCTGCTGCCTCTCGCGAGGCCGTTCTTCAGCTCGCCCGAGCAGGGCGCCGATACGCTCGTCTATCTCGCCTCGTCGCCCGACGTCGCCAGCGCGACCGGTGCCTACTTCGTCATGCGCGAGGCAGCCGAGCCGTCGGCCGCCGCGCGCGACGATTCGGCTGCGAAAAGACTGTGGGAGACGAGCGAGGCGCTCGCCCACGATTCGGGATGAGGGGCGGCGCGGAGGCGCAAAGCCGGGGCCACCGATCGAAATGAAGGCGCGGCAGGCGCTTGTCGACGGCTCAGGCGTCCTCGCCCGCGCCTCGCCCGAGGATGGCATGCCCCCAGCGCCGTCGGACTCGTCATCACGACGAACCCCGCGCGCTCGAGATGCTCGTCCAGGCGGCGCTCGACGATCTCTGCCAAGCAGCCGACACCGCTGATTTGATATTTGTTTTCAGAGGAGTATTCGGTCATCTGCATGAGACGCGCGAGTTCCTTGGGGATGGAGCGAGTCGCGGCCTTTTTCCTGCTTCCGCGGCGGCCTGTCCTGTCCCTGACACACGCGATCGTCTTCCTGTTCTTTGCTCTCGTCGGGAATCAACCGTTGGGCGGAACCTCTTGGAATAGAAGATGCCTCCGGCCTCGCCAGGCGGAAGCTGCGCCGTTGCCCCTGTTAGCAGGGAGAAACAGGAAGCGCTTCGGCGCTGTCGAGCGACTCCGGTTCGACCATCCGCTCCAAAGCGCCGAACAGGAGCCGTAGATCCTGTGGGCGCGACAGGCGGTGGTCGCCGTCCTTGACGAGCGTCAGCGTCGCCGGATCGGCGAGCCGCTCGATCAGCGCCAGCGCGTGCGAATAGGGCACGTCCTCGTCGCGCATGCCCTGCAGCATGACGGTCGGGCAGCCGGCGCGGATCACGCGGTCGAGCAGGAGGTGCTTGCGCCCGTCCTCGATCAGCGCCCGGGTGAAGACGTCGGGCTCGTCCGAATAAGCGGAAGCGCGCTGCCAGGCGCCCTCTTCCATGATCGCCCGCCGCGCCTCTTCCGGGGCGCGCCCCCAGATCAGCTTCTCGGTGAAGTCGACCGCAGGCGCGATCAGGATGAGGCCCGCGAGCCGCCCGGCTTCGCCCCCCTGCGTGAGCGCGCGCGCCGCGAGCAGCGCGAGATATCCGCCCATCGACGAGCCGATGAGGATCTGCGGCCCTTCGGTTTCTGCGAGGACGAGCGCCAGCGTCTCCTCGAGCCAGCGCGAGATCGTGCCATCCTCGAGCCTTCCTTCCGAGCGGCCGTGCCCGGAATAGTCGAAGCGCAGGAGGCCGAGGCCGAGTCGTTCGCATTCGGCGTCGAGCGCGGCCGCCTTGGTCGACCCCATCTCGGAGCGGTAGCCGCAGAGCCAGACGAGACCCGGCCGCCCGCTTTTCTGCGGCGCGCGGCGGAGAAAGGCGATGCGACGTTGATTCGGGGGATTACCGACCGTGAGGTCTTGCGGCTCCTCGTTCGACAAGCTCAATTCGTCCTCATGATGCGACTCGACGCCCGCGCTCCGACTTCGTCCCGCTTGGACGGCGCCGGCTTGGCCGAGGCGGCGCCTCGTGTCAACCTGGCGGCGCGCGGGCGAAGAAGGGCGTGAGCGCCGACCCGCTCTCCCCCTTCGGACGCGCCTCGAAAGCGCCGCTCGAGGGCCGCACGATCCTGCAGGTCGTCCCGCCGCGCGCCGCGGGCGGCGACGAGCGATCGACTCTGGCGATCGTCGCGGCGCTGGTCGAAGCGGGGGCGCGAGCGCTGGTCGCCAGCGATCCGGGCGAGCTTGCCAGCGAAGTGCAGGCCTTGGGCGGCCTGCACGTTCCCTTTCCCGCTTCCAGCAAGAATCCGCTGGCCATGGCCGTCAACGCACGCCGGCTCGCGCGCATTCTCGAGTCGGAGAGGGTCGATCTCGTCCACGCGCGCTCGCTCGCGACGGCCTGGGTGGCGCTCGGCGCCTGCCGCAAGGCGAGGCTGCCGCTGGTGACGGCCATTCCCGGAGACGGGCCGACCGGCAAGCCGCGTTCGAGCTTCGAAGCGGCTGTCGGGGGCGGCGACCGGGTCGTCGTCTCCTCTCAATTCGCCGCCGACCGCGCCGGCGAGGTCTTTTCCGCCGCCCTTCCGCGGCTCAGAATCGTGCGCCCGGGAGTCGATCTTGCGCTGTTCGCGCGGGAGGCGGTCATTCGCCAGCGGGTGGCGAAAGCGCGCGAGGGCTGGGGCGCCGAGCCGCACGAAAAGGTCGTCCTCGCGCCGGCCCGGCTCGCCCGCTCGCGCGACCAACAGCTTATCGTCGAAGCCGCCTCTCTTCTCTCGAAGAGAGGCCTTTCCGGCATCCGCTTCGTGCTCGCGGGCGAGGCGGCCAAGGCGTCTCTCGCCCGCGACCTCGACGCCTTGGCCGGAGCGCGCGGCGTGGGCGCGATCGTCACGCGGGTCGGCGCGCCGTCCGATCGGCCGGCGGCGTTCGTCGGGGCGAGCGTCGCGGTCTTGGCGGCCAGCGAAGCCGAGGGCGTCGGGCGAAGCGCAATCGAGGCGGCGGCCATCCGGGCGCTGACCGTGGCCGCCGACATCGGCCCGGCGCGGGAGATGGTACTCGCGCCGCCCTACGCGCCGGCTGCTGAGCGCACCGGCTGGATCGTCCCGCCCGGCAACGCGGCGGCGCTCGCCGAGGCGATCGAATCGGCGCTGACGATCGGCGCCTCGGCGCGTGACGCGATCCGGCGTCGGGCGCACGCGAGGGTCGCCGAGCTGCATTCGCTCGAGCGCATGCGGCGCGATATGCTGAATGTTTACGCCGAGGCGCTGCAGGCGACAGGGCCGCGATGATTTCGATCGGTACAGCGCGTCAGATCGCGCTGATCGCCATTGGTCAGTGCTGCATGAAGTAAGCCGTCGCGCTCCTGTCGGCGATCTGCCGCATCAACGGGATGTCGTGCAGAGGGACGCCGCGCAGGAGGTCGCGCCCGACCAGCGCGAGGTGCTTCCAGGATCCTTCCCGCGTCGCCACGCGGTCCTGCAGCGCCAGCGCGGACAGCGCGCATTGGCTCGCCCAGAACGCGCGACGATTCGGCAAATAGTCCTCGAGCAGCGCCTGCGCGCCCTCGTTGACGGAACCGGTCGCCTTCAGGACATCGTCGATGGCGTCGCTGGCTTCAAACCAGTCGCCGGCGGCGTCGCTGTCGCCGACGAACTTGTGCGCTTCGGCGATTGTCTCGGCGTCGTCGCGATCGGCGGTCGCGGCGAGGGCATGGTCGATGATTTCGGCCGGAGTCGCGAGATCGGGAGCGAGCGAATCGAGGCCGATCGACTCGAGCGTGCGCACAAGCTCGAACGGCGGCGGCGCGCCGCGCGCCAGATTGCGGCCGAGCGCGAGCCGAACGAGTCGCGTCCAGACCGCGAAAGGGACCTCCGCCGTCGGCGTCGAGACCGTCGCCCCGCGTTCGATCTCCACCGCTTCGCCCTTCGTCAGGTCCGGGACCAGGAAGGAATCCGCTACGCCCCATGGCTTGGTCATCACCGCAGCTACAGAATATCGCGAGCCCAGCTTCATGGTCGCGAGGAGAGCGGCAGCCCCCGACCCGTCGCAAACCGAGACGATCGCTTTGACGAATTGGGCGGCCGGGCGCGGACCCGCAGACACCGCCGGGATGGCCGCGTCGAGCGCCTCTCGCAGGGAGGGCGGGAGCCATGCGCGGATCATGTCGATCCGCCTGCGGCAATCAGCGTCCAGCGCTCTGCGCGCTACGGAGGCGGAAAGTCCTCGCACCGCCGCCAGCGCGAGAGGCTCCTCCGGAGCGAGCAGGAATCCGATGGCGCACCGGCGACCGCGCGGGTCCCCCTCGACGGCGAGGGCTTCGACGAGCGCGGCCTTGTAGGAAACCGGGAAAATTCCGATCATTGACCGGATTTCCTCCTGTACGGTGAACGGATCGCCCTCGAGATTCAAGAGCGCCGGCCGCACAAACAAGCGGTAGGCCTCCTCTCCGCCACAGAACAGGCCCGCCGAAATCACCCGGTCCATTGAAGCGCGGGCCGCGTCGCCGATGTCGACCTGCGCCCCGCTGAACAGCCGGCCGAGAAGGATAAGGATTCCCGGATGGATATCGTCTCGCCGCGCGGCCTTGTCGATCTTCTCGCGAACCGATTTCAACGTTTCGCGCGCCTGGGGGTCGCCGCCGTTCGCATCGACGCGCAGCCGATCCAACTCATCGGCGAGTTGGGTCATGGTGTCCGCGTCCGGCATGTCCTCCAGCGCGTCGGGCTCAGACGAAAGGAACTCGTCGACAATGTCCTCGAGGCTTTCCTCCTCGAAGTCCAGCTCTTCGGCCAGGAGCTGGCGGATGAGCTTCATGTCCAGCCCGGCGAACAGCGTCTCTCGCGGGCTTGAGCCGCGCTTCCGGCGCGCCGGCTTTCGCTTGGTGGAGGCGAGCTTCTTCATGGGTCCTCGGGGTCGGGAATCGAGCGCCCGAACCTACCGCGCCCGCGCTCTCCCGCCTATTCTCGCGCCCTGGTCAGCCGCTGCCGATCCACAGCAGTTTTCGCCGAGGGCTCGCCTCATATTCCTAAAAAACGAAAAGGCCGCGGCGCCGTGCGCCGTGGCCTCGCTTCGCTCGGTGCGATGAAGAGCGGCTAGCGCCGGATGAACGAACCGTCGCCAAGGTCCATGATCGCCTGTCGGATCTCCTCCTGCGTGTTCATCACGATCGGCCCGTGCCAGGCGATCGGCTCGCGCAGCGGCCGGCCCGAGGCGAGCAGGAACCGCACGCCTTCGTCGCCCGCCTGCACGCTGATCTCGTCGCCCCCGCCGAAGACGACGAGCGAGCGATTGCCGACCCTGTCGCGGATCAGCACGTCCTCGCCGTCGACCTGCGCCTCGCGCAGCACCCCGAACGGCTCGGATGCTTCGGCGAAGTCGGCCGAGCCCTCGAAGACATAGGCGAAGGCCTGCCGATAGTCCTCGACCTTGAGCCGCTTCTTCTTGCCGGCCGGCACGGAGACGTCGAGATAGCGGGGCTCGGCGGCGACCCCGTCGACGGGTCCCTTTTTGCCCCAGAACTCGCCGCAGACCACCCGCACGGTCACGCCGTCGTCGTCGGTGATCTCCGGGATCGCGGCGGAGGGCACATCCTGGTAGCGCGGCTTCGTCATCTTGAGGCGCGCGGGCAGGTTCGCCCACAGCTGGAAGCCGTGCATGCGCCCTTTCGAGTCGCCCTCAGGCATTTCCTGGTGGAGGATGCCGCTGCCGGCGGTCATCCACTGCACGTCGCCGGCGCCGAGCTTGCCGCGGTTGCCGAGGCTGTCACCGTGCTCGACCGTGCCGGCAAGAACATAGGTGATCGTCTCGATGCCGCGATGCGGATGCCAGGGGAAACCGGCCTCATAGTCCTCCGGCCGATCGTTGCGGAAATCGTCCATCATCAGGAACGGATCGAAGTCGGAGGTGTCGCCGAAGCCGAAGGCGCGGCGCAGTCTCACCCCGGCGCCCTCCATGGTCGGACGGGAAAGGTTGACGCGCTTGACGGGACGAATGGACATGAAACCTCCATGGTCAAAATTCCGCGGGCGGCGAAACATCGTCGTCGCCAGCGCGGCAGGGAACGACGAACTGGCGCAATTTCTTGTGTTCGTCGGCCGTGTCGAACGAAGAGATGGGTATAGCGGACGTCGGGCGCAAGTATATCACCGGAGATGAACGGTTCCATCAGCCTGAGTGAACTTGCGGCCGCCCGCCCACCCTCTGCACCGCCGCCGAGCCGGCCGCGACGGCGCGCGCGAGCGCATCCTGGGTCGTCTCGCCCCGTAGGCGGCTCGCGAGAAACGCAGCGGCAAAAGCATCGCCGGCGCCGGTGCAGTCGATCGCCGCGACCCTGGGCGCTTCGACCCGCCAGCGCCGCGCGCCTTCCGCCGCGAGGCAGCCGGCCGCGCCCAGCTTGACGACGACGAGCGGGTAGACCGCGGCAAGGCGCCGGCACTGCGCCTCGGGGTCGCCCGCTCCCGTCAGGGCGGCCGCTTCGTCCTCGTTGGGGAAGAGGATCGCCGCGCCGCGGGTCCACTGGAGAAACGCCTCGGGACCGACCTCGCGCATGAACTCCGCCGAGGCGGGGTCGACGCTGACCGGCGTCCCTCCGGCGCTGCGCATGACCTCGAGCGCGGCTTTGCGCGGCGAGGCGGCGAAGAACGAGTAGCCGGAGAGATGGATGAGCGAAGCGCGTGCGATGAGCGCCTCGGGAACGTCGGCCGGACAAAGCGCCTCGTTCGCCGCCCGGTCGGTGTAGAAGCTGCGTTCGCCGCTCGCGTCGATCAGCGCCACGAGCCGGCCGGTCGGACGGTCGCGGTCGCCGACGAGATGGGCCGTCACGCCGGCGCGCGCGAGTCGCTCGGTCTCGGCCTCGACGTCGGCGAGCCCGACGCGGGCGACGAGGTCGACCTGGGCTCCGTATAATGCAAGCCACACCGCCTGGTTGGCGGCGGAGCCTCCCGGCTCGAAGCGGATTGCCGCCCGCCGGTCCGATCCCTTCGCCAGCGGCCCCTCCGGGCGGACGATCACGTCGGTCATCACGTCGCCGACGACGAGGATGCGGGGCGGAGCGGCCGTCATTGCCGATGGCCTTGCCTCCCGGGGCGGATTTCCGGGTTAGGTCGACAGAAACCGAAAGTCTTGTATCTTTGCCGTTCCGGTCCCGCTCCATGCATAGAGGACCGAACCGAAGGGAGCGACATGATCGATTTCTGGGTTTCGATCGGCAGCACCTATTCGTACCTGTCGGTGATGAGGCTGAAGTCGGTCGAACAGGCGAGCGGCGTCTCCTTCCGCTGGAAGCCGTTCTCCGTCCAGGCGATCATGGTCGAGCAGAACAACATCCCTTTCGTCGGCAAACCCGTCAAGACGGCTTACATGTGGCGGGACATCGAGCGCCGCGCACGAAAATACGGGTTCGAGCCGCGACTCCCAGCGCCCTATCCGCTCAAGGAATTCGATCTCGCGAACAAGATCGCCGTGGTTGCCGAGACCGAGGGCTGGTGCGCCGATTACATTTGCGCCGCCTACCGGCAATGGTTCCATCGCGGACATGAGCCCGGTTCTGAACCCGGCGTCTCGGAGGTCCTACGAGAATTCGGCCGCGATCCCGTTCGCGTCATGACCTCGGCCCGAACGGGACGGATCGAGGAGCGCTACAAGCGCGACACCGAAGAAGCCAGGGCTCTCGGCGTGTTCGGCTCGCCGACTTTCGTGGTCGACGGCGAGGTTTTTTGGGGCGACGACCGCCTCGAGGACGCGGTTGAGTGGTTCAAGGCGAAGAAGTCGGACGCTGCCCCAGAGCGGCAGGATTAGCGACGGCTACTGCAAGGGGTGCGGCGCCCCCTTAGGCCGAGTGTGCTTGCGTCCTCGTGCTTTTCGTGCAAACTTCGTGTTCTTGGTGGTGAATAAAAACACCAAGAACACCAAGAACACCAAGCATGCACAAAGCACACGAGCCCCTGCTAGACAGCACGGAGCGGTCGCCAGCAGTGTTATCGACGCCGCCTTTGCAGTGCATGTCATTCGCTCCCTGGCGCAGTGCGCCGCGCGGAACCCGTCGTTTCACCCGCCGGCCGCAAAGCGCGCGTGCGGGGCGCCTTTCGTCAGTTTGGCGAACTGAGCCTGGCTGACGTGCACGATCGTCGTGTGGTCTCCGCCCTCGAAATAGACGTCCGACCGATCGCAGACGCTTTGCTCGATCTCTCGCAAAAAATCGCGGGTGCTGATCAGGCTGAGGCGCTCGTCGACGATGGCGCGACGCCTCTCGATGTCGGTGTCCTCAAGCAACAGCAGCGCCTCGGCGTCCGGATCGGTGCGCAGAAAGCGGTCGAGCGCCTCGATCGCCGCCTGTTCGCCGAGGCCGCGAGTCGAACGTCCCTCCTCGATGCGCCGTTGTTGCTCAATGCCGACGTCGGTCGGCACGATCCGCACTTCATCCAAATGGGTGTTGATCCACTCGACGATTGCGTCGGCGCCCGGCGCTCCATGAACGCGTGTCGCCTCGATGTAGACTGCGTCTGGGACTCTGACCGGCAACCCAGGCCGAAGCAGCGAATCGAGGGCGTCCGCCAAGGCGAGGGTGAGAAGTGGCGACGTATCGGTGACGATCAGGCTAAAAGATCTGGTCATTTTCGCGACTGCAGCGCCTCGCGGATCCGCGCGAGTCCTCGCTGACGCGCCTCGACATTCGGGCCGTCCATCGGGGCGATCGGCGGTCGCAGCCCGAGCTCGCCGAGCGCCGCGAGGACCTGGACGTAATCTTCAAATCCGCGTTCGCGAAGCTCGCGCCAGGTGATCTCGCGGGCGGCGTAGCGACGGATCAGTTCTTCCTTTTCGATGTCGCGCATGGTGTGCTTCCAGATTCGTCTTCCTTCATTCGATCGTCCCCTCCACGGCCGGAATCACGGCGACCCAGGATTCTCGCGCCGGCTCACACCCGCGCCAGCTCCACAGCCGTCTGCGCCGCCAGAATCGCATTGTTCTTGATCAGCGCGATATTGGCCTCGAGGCTCCGGCCTCCGGTGAGCTCGACCACGCGCTTCAAGAGGAACGGCGTCGCCTCCTTCTTGGCGACGCCCTGCTCCTTCGCTTCCGCCACCGCTTCCGCGATGCGCTCTTCGATCATCGCCTCCTCGAGCGCGTGATCCTCGGGCACCGGATTTGCGATCAGGAGACCGCCGGGGCCGATGTCGCGCTGCAGTCTGATCATGCGCGCGAGGTCGTGCAGGCCGTCGCAGCGATGCTCGAGCCTGAAGCCCGAGGAGCGGGCGTAGAAGGCGGGGAACTCGTCGCAGCGGTAGCCGACGATCGCGACCCCCTGTGTCTCCAGGAATTCGAGCGTCTTTTCGATATCGAGGATCGACTTTGCTCCGGCGCACACGACCGCGACTCGGGTGCGCGAGAGCTCGACCAGGTCGGCCGAGATGTCGAAGGTCTGCTCCGCGCCGCGGTGAACGCCGCCGATACCGCCGGTCGCGAAGATTTCGATGCCCGCGAGCCCGGCCACGAACATCGTGGCGGCGACCGTCGTGCCGGCCGAGCCGCGCCGGGCGACGACAGGCGCGAGGTCGCGCCGCGAGGCCTTGACCACGCCGCCCGACAGCCGTCCAAGGCTTTCGACCTCTTTGCGCTCGAGCCCGATCCGGAAGCGCCCGTCGACCACCGCGATCGTCGCCGGCGCGGCGCCGAACGAGCGAACCGCGTCCTCGACCGTCTGCGCCGTTTCGACATTGCGCGGATAGGGCATGCCGTGGGTTATGATCGTCGATTCGAGCGCGACGATCGGCTTTCCCTTCGCCCGCGCTTCGGCCACCTCGGGCGAGAAGTCCATAAGAGCGTCGACGCTCATTTTTGAAGAAACTCCGCGGGCCGCGATCGGCTCGAACCGATTATCGGCAATCGGCGGCTGGGATCAATGGCGCTGGCTCCCGCTAAAGGCTTCGAACAGCGCCCTGTGGGCGAATCGCGCCGGCAAATTGAAGTGGGAGAGACGATTGGGCTAGCTTGGGCAGGCGATCGGACTCGCGGCTGGAGGGCAGGAGTTTTGAGAACCGACGCTATGGAGGAAAAGCCAGAGGTTCCTCAGGCGCCGAAGCCCGATCTCGCCGCCGCGGTGAGGCGCGCGCGGGTGGAGAACGCCGAGCGCGCGCAGGCGCTCGCCGAGCTGCGCGAAATCGAGATGGGACGTCTCGCGCTGCTCGAAAGCGAGCTCAAACCCGTGGTCGGACAGGCGCCCCCCGACGTCGACCTGTTCGATCTGACGATCTCCCCGGGCGAGCGGCCGCGCCTCTTCCTCGACATGGTCGCCTTCGTCGAGATGGGGCGAGACCGGCGAACCTATCGTTTTTTCCAGGACACGGTGCACGGTCGGGTGCTGATCGCCGAGAGCCAGCAAATCGACCGGATCGTCGCCGCCGCCACGGATTATGTTGCGCGCCGGCTCGTCGAGCGCGAGCGGACGCTGGCCGTCGAACGGGAGGAGTCGCGCCAGCCGGCGGACTCGGTGAGGCAGCTGGCCGCCGCCGCGGCCTTCGGCGAGGAGCGGCCGTCCGAAACGACCTGGGGCCGCCGCATAGGGAGCGCCTTCGCCTTTCTGCTTATGACGCTTGGCTCCGCGACCCTTATCTGTCTCGTGGCGCTCGGCGGCTACGTCGCCTGGACGTTGTGGCTGCGCGGGCTCTGGACGCGTTGGTTCGGACCGCCGCCGTTTTGAGCATCGCGCAGCCTTCCGTTGCTCTTCCTTCCCCAGCTTGCTGGGGAAGGGGTCTCGCGGCGATTTGAGCTTCCGTTCCGCCTTGATTCGTCCGTTGTCGCGCGTGACAATCCGATTCTGTGTCCCGCTCCGCCATAGACCGCGGGCGGACTGCGGAGCGGGCGGGAAGGCATGGACGGCTCTTTCTTTTCCGATCTCCTGGCTTCGATCGCCGAGCGCGGCCGCTCGGTCCTCAAACTGACCGCATGGCCGCGCGAGGCCGGCGATGGCGGCTCGCTCGCCGACATGTCCGGCGCTCTCCTGTCCGGGAGAGGCGAAGCCTCGGGCGTCGCGCTCGCGAGCGAGATTCTGGCCCGCTACCGTGATCTCTCCGAGGGCGACAAAGCCTCCTTTTTCCGCGCGCTGGCCGACGACTTCGGGCCCGATCGGCGCCGGATCGAAGAGGCCTTGGCGCGTTTCAGCGCGACCGGCGGGGCCTCCGCGGCGAGCGAGATCCACTATGCCTCCGAGCCGCGCCGGCAGGAACTCTTCCGCCGGCTCAACCTCGCTCCGCGCGGCACGGCGGCGCTCGTCGCCATGCGCGCCGACCTGCTCGAAGCGATGCGCGATGATCGCGGCCTTGCGATCGTCGACCGCGATTTCCAGCACCTCTTCGGCTCATGGTTCAATCGAGGCTTTCTCGTGCTGCGCCGGATCGACTGGTCCTCGCCGGCCGCGGTCCTGGAGAAGATCATTCGCTACGAGGCGGTGCATGAAATTCGCGACTTTGACGAGCTCAGGCGGCGCATCGATCCCGTGGACCGCCGATGCTACGCCTTTTTCCACCCGGCGCTGGTCGATGAACCGCTGATCTTCGTCGAGGTCGCGCTGACGGCGGAGGCGCCGGCCGCGATCGCGCCGCTGCTCGCCGAGAGGCGGACGCCTGTCGGGCGGGACAAGGCGCGCGCGGCGGCTTTCTACTCGATCTCGAACTGCCAGCAAGGCCTCACAGGCGTCACCTTCGGCAATTTCCTCATCAAGCAGGTCGTCGAGGAGATCCGTCGCGAATTGCCGCGCATCGAGACCTTCGTCACCTTGTCGCCGATTCCCGGGCTTCGCCCATGGGTCGAAGCCTGCGACGATCCGGCCGTCGAGCCGCTCGCGCAATTCGTGCGAGAAGCCGCGCTCGACGAGCGTTGGCCGGAGAAGTCCGAGATCGCCCAGCGGCTGCGCATGGCGATCGAGCCGCTGGCGGCATATTACTTCCTGAAAGCGAGGCGCGACGACGGCCGCGTCATCGATCCGGTCGCCCGCTTTCATCTCGGCAACGGCGCGAGACTCGATCGGATCGACTGGATGGGCGACCTCTCGCGCAAGGGGGTCGCGGAGTCCTACGGCCTCATGGTCAACTATCTCTACGATCTCGCCGAGATCGAGCGGAATCACGAGGCCTACGCCAACGACCGTGCGGTCGTCGCGTCGACCTCGGTGAAGAGGGCTCTGCCGAGCGCCCGCTCGCGTCCCGCCGCCCCGGCTCTGCCGGCGCCAAAGGATTGAGCGACCCCCCCGACGTAATGGGTCAAGGCGCCTGTCCGCCAGGCGCAAGGAGCGGCAGAAACGCATTGCTTGTGGACAAGACCGCCGCCCCACGCAGCGCCTCTTTTGCGTCTTTGCCATCTCGTTACCAATAGGTTGGGAGATTCGCGCATTCACACACAGCGAGGCGGCATGAAGTCAAAGATCCGAAAGTCGCAGCGATCGTCGTCCAACAACTGCAAGGCGCGGCCGGCTCGAAGCCGAATTCTCCACCTTCTGGTTCCCGCCGCGCTCGCGACCGCCGCGCCAGCGAAAGCCTACACGGTGAGAAACGATCTAGGCGGCCCGGTCGATCTTTACGCCATGACGGCCGCCATGACCGACGAGCCGATCCGAATCCTCGGCCGCTGCGAATCGGCCTGCACCGAATTTCTCGGCGCGCGTCAGGTCTGCGTCTCGCCGAACGCGCGCTTCATGTTCCACGCGGCGCACAATCTCGACGGCTCCCGCAATGAGCAAGGCGTGCTCGTCATGCTCGCCTCCTATCCGCCGTCCTTGCGGGAATGGTTGTACGAGCGCGGCGGCCTCACCGCCAGACGAATCAACGCGACTGGGCGCGACCTCATCGCGCTCGGCGTTCCGTCCTGCAGGTAAAAGTCCAATTCTTGTTGCGTGGACGGGTGGCGTAGGCCCCCAGATGAAGCTTGGGCGCTGGCCTGTCGGGCGGCGACCGCGCGTTTGGCGACGCCTCGCGCCGCGCTCGTGAGGGCCAATGGTTGCAAGCGTGATCGCACGCAGGCCGGCCTTCACTTCCGCTTTGGCGTATCCAGCCCGCGCTGCACTGCGGGACGCGCCAAGCCGCGCTCCAGCCAGGCCGGCGTATGTTTCAGCTCGTGGAATGCGACGAGTTCGCTCGCGTCATAGAAGCCGATGAGGTTACGGACCCATCCGAGCATCGAAAGGTCGGCAATGGTGTATTCGTCGCCCATGATCCAGGTGCGCCCCCCAAGCCGCGCCTCGAGCACGGCAAGCACGCGCTTGGCCTCGTCGCGGTAGCGGACAAGCGGGCGTTTGTCCTCGATCTCGCGGCCGGCGAACTTGTGGAAATAGCCGACCTGCCCGAACATCGGGCCCATCGCCGCCATCTGAAAGAACAGCCACACGAGGGTCTCGTAGCGTCGGGCGGGATCGGCGGGGAGGAGCTTTCCCGTCTTCTCGGCGAGATAGAGGAGGATCGCGCCCGATTCGAACAACGCCAGCGGCTTGCCGTCAGGACCGTCGGGGTCGATGATCGCGGGGATTTTGCCGTAAGGGTTGAGCGACAGGAACTCGGCGGTGCGCTGGTCCCCTTTGCCGAAATCGACGAGATGCGCTTCGTAGGGAAGCTCGATCTCTTCAAGCATGATCGAAACCTTCACCCCGTTCGGCGTCGGCAGGGAATAGAGCTGCAACCGACCGGGATGGGCGGGCGGCCACCGTTTGGTGACGGGGAATGCGCGAAGATCGTGCACGCTTGACCTCTCAGCTCATCGACGGAGAGCCACGTTCGGCGGCGGCAAAGGCTTCTCTTGGATCGAGCCCGTCGACCAGGTCGCCGACGGCCCGAATGCGCAACAACTTGGCCCATTCCGGCGATCGATTCAACGGCCCGCCACCCAAGAACGCGCACCCATCTTCCAGCGATGCGGGCGTCTCCCCGCGTTGCGGAGGCGGCCCCGCTGCGCGCGTGGAAGGATTAGCCTATTATCTGGAGCGCGTGAGGGGCGGGACGCCGGCGCGGCGCGGGTCGAACACACGGTTAACCGTACGCCGGCCAGGGAGGCCAGCGTACGGCTTTTGCGCCATAAGTCTTCTGATTAGCGGCTCATCGTCGCGGAGGTCGCTGAGGTCGTGGAGCGTGTCGGACGCATGAAGCTCATGACCGTCGCGCTCAGCGAGCTGCCGGTCAGAATCAGGGTCGCGCCCAGGACGATCAGCGCCGCCAGATCCAGTATGATAGCGTTCACGTTGGCGAGCGCGAGGATGCCGAGAACGACGGCGGTCAACCCGGCCAAGGACTGCACGCCGGCGGAGCCGGAGGCCATTTCGTGCGCGATCAGGGCGCCGCCGCCGCCCTCAACGACCGAAGTATCGGCCGGCAGGATCGCCCGCTTCAATGCGTGGAGTTGCCAGACGGAGTTGCTGCTCAACAGAAGCCCGGCGCCGAAGGCGATGATTGAGACCGAGGTCAAGATCTGCGACTGGAGACCGAGCAGCGCCAGAATGCCGAGAACGATTCCCGCCGCGCCGGCCAGGAACAGGGCCGAAAGACTGCTTCCGCCGAACTGCTCCATCGCGACGCCGGTTGTCCCGACGGGAAACATGATCCCGGCATATTCAGACAGCATCGCGCCGCCTTGGATGAGCAAGGCCGCTCCGAAGACGATAGTGGCCACAGCGATCAACATTTCGGGTTTCGCGCCGGACAGCCCGATGATCGCCAGTACAACCGTGGCCACTCCGCCAATCGCGTCGACGAATCCGCCATAGGCGGCAGTGTCGCGTGAGGCGCTTCCCGTAAAGGTCAAAGACATGACGGACTCCTTACACACATTGTTTAACCGGCGCTTTTGCGGCGTCGGTCCGTTCAAATGGTAAACGGAGCAAGTGACCGAATGTTCCGGGCATTAAAGTCTTTGGCGAACACCGGCGTGGAACTTGTTGACAGACGCATGTTATCTGGCCGCGAGGAGCGGCTCAATTCAAGCGAGCCCGCCCCTCCCCGATGTCAGACAAGAGCGGCGCTGACGGCAACGGTTCCATAGAGAAAATACACTTACTTTTTCTGATAGATTTTTGATTTGCATTTGGCGCCGAAGCCGTCGACCGAACCTCTGCCCGAAATGCGAGGCGACGCTAAACCGCCTCACAAACCTCTGAAATCTTTGAGCGCCGCCGCTAAACCGGCGCTAAACCGGCCGAAAGGACGCGAGCCGACCGCGCGCGCTCACATGGACAAGGCCTCGCGTTCGCCGATGCTCTCGCTGTCCAAGGCCAATCCGCGGGCGCGGGCGCTGACGCGCCAGCGCTCGCCATCACGCTCAAGCCGGACCAGATGATAGGCCGCGCGGTACCGCGGGTCGAGGGCCGCCGCCGCAGCCGACGGCGCGCCGAGCGCCGGAATCCTGCCCCCGACCGTCTTCGTCGCCCGCGAGGCGAGCGACCGGACGAGCCGGCGATGAGTGTGGCCGTGCAAAATCGCCTCGGCGCCATGCCCGCGCAAGACGCGCTCGAAGGCCGCCGCATCGGTAAGGCCGCGAAGCGGCGGGGCGCTCCCGGCGAGCGGCGGATGGTGGATAAGCACCACGCGGGCAAGCCCGCGCGCGGCCGTCTCATCGAGCATCGCCGCCAAACGGTCGAGCTGGCTGCGGCCGAGCCTTCCAGTCGCCATCAGCGGGCCGGTCGGCAGCCCGGACGTCAGGCCAATGATGGCGACGTCGTCCCGCACCCGCAGATAGGGAAACGTCGAGGCGCCCGAGTCGCCGGTCGTCCACGGCTCGAAGGTCGCCTTCAGCATCGGCATCGCCGCGCGCACGTAGGCGTCGTGATTGCCTGGAACGAAGCTGACCTCGGCCGGGTCGCCGAGCGCCTCCATCCAAGCCGCCGCGCGGCGGAATTCGGCCGGCATACCGATATTGACGAGATCGCCCGTCACCGCGACATGGTCGGGGCGCTGCGCCCGCAGATCCTCGACAAGTCGCGCAAGCAAGGCCATGTCGTTGAGCCGCTCACGCCCGCGCTTCCAGTTGACGTAGCCCATGAAGCGCTTGAGGCGGAAATCGGCGAGGCCGGGAACAGGCGCCGGGCTCAAATGCGGGTCAGTGATGTGCGCGATCGTGAAGCCCATTGCTGATCCGGTTCACACGGCGCCGCGCCCTCGTTGACCGGCTGCAATAAGCAGGCTTCAACGGAAAGACAACCGGCCGCGCCGGCAGGAAGGATCCCCTCGGCATGCCCTTCTTGTCACCCCGGATCCGATCGAGGATCGCGCATCTGAGCTTCTTGATGACGCGGCCAATGACGCTCGGCGTGCGGGGCGTGGTCGTCGGCAAAGGCGACTCCATTCTTCTGGTGCGGCACGGCTATGTGTCGGGATGGCACTTTCCCGGCGGCGGCGTCGAGGCGGGGGAAACCTGCCTCGACGCCCTCGGGCGCGAACTTGAAGAGGAGGCGTGTGTCGCCGTTCGCGGAGAGCCCGTCCTGCATGGGTTGTTCTTCAACGAGAGGCCTTCGCGCCGCGATCATGTCGCGGTCTACGTGATTCGCGATTTCGCCCGACTCGGCGAGCGCAGGCCGAACCGGGAGATAAAGGAGGCGCGCTTCTTTCCCCGCGGCGCGCTGCCGGAGGGAACGACCACAGGCACGCGGGCGCGGCTCGCCGAAATCTTCGACCTTGCCCCAATTGAGACCCGCTGGTAGCGTCCTGTGGCGGGCCTTGCCGAACAAGCGCCGCAATTTCAACCCAATGCTCCCAGGCGACCACATCGGGAGGAAAGTTCAAGGGAAGCTCGAGGTTAACGCGGCGGTAGGCCTTCGGGGCGCTTCATTCCGCCGTGTGGATTTCATCGGCTGGCGCCTATAAGGTTGTCGGCAAACGCGGGGAATCGGATGAATTTGTCATTCTGGCGCCTGGCGGCGCTCGGCCTCACGGTCGCGGCGGGGGCGCTTCTCACCGGTTGCGATGATTCGTACCTCGACACTGGCCCGGGCCGCTCGGAGCATCCCATTTCGAGCGCGACGCTCGCACAGATGTCGAAGATCGACACGACGCCGTCCTCGCCGGTTTTAATCCGCACCTACAAGAAGGAGGCCGAGCTCGAAATCTGGAAGATGACGTCGGAGGGGCGCTATGCGCTCCTGAAGACTTATCCGATCTGCCGGTGGTCCGGACAGCTCGGCCCGAAGAAGGTCGAGGGCGACATGCAGGTGCCCGAGGGCTTCTACACGATCGAGCCGGGTCAGCTGAACCCGAACTCGCACTACTACCTCGCCTTCAATGTCGGCTACCCGAACGCTTACGACCGCGCCTACGGGCGAACCGGCGGCAGCGTCATGGTGCACGGCGTCTGTTCGTCCGCGGGCTGCTTCTCCATGACCGACGAGCAGGTCGCGGACATCTACGCCATCGCGCGCGACGCATTGCGCGGCGGCCAGCGCGAGATCCAACTGCAGTCCTATCCGTTTCGCATGACGCCGGAGAACATGGCGAAGTACCGGCTCGATCCCAACATCGCGTTCTGGAAAGAACTGAAGAAAGGCTCCGACCATTTCGAGGTCGCGAAGACGGAACCGCCGGTCGTGATCTGCGGCAAGCACTACGTGTTCGGCGCGACGGCGAACGACCCGGTTTCGGCGAGCGCGCCTTGCCCCGCGCTTCAGCGAGACGACGAAGTCGAGGCTTTAGTCGCCGAAAAGGAGGCCAAAGACAACGCCAAGGTTGCCGAACTCGCCGCCTCGGGCGTGAAGGCGACCCGCACCGTCTACGCGGACGGCGGCCAGAACCCGGTGTTCGCCGGCTACAAGGACACGAGCGACCCCGACGCCCTGGTCGGGGGATCACAGGAAATTGTGCTGAACGATGCGCCCAAACTCGTGCCGGCGGTCGTGAAGGTCGCCGCGACCAGCGCTGGGAAGCAGCGCGCGGCGGCGGCCGCGCGCACCGCGCCTGTCGAGGCCGCGGCGGCTGAGTCCGCAGCGCAGCCGAGACAGCAGCCGGTCGCGCTCGCCTCGACGTCGACCGGCGGAGTGGCGGGAATGTGGGGAGCGGGCACGCAGAACGTGAAGAAATGGCTGCATCTCGGGGGCCAGGACCAGCCAGTCCAGCCGGAGGTCGCCGCCTACATCCCCGACCAGCCGATTCCGACCGAGGTTCCGCTGCCGCCGCGTCGCGACGTTTCGTTGGCGCAGGCCGAAAAGCCGCCGCATGTCGCGCAGAAGGCGCCGCTGCCGCCGTCGAAGCCGGTCGAGACATCGGCGACGCAGGGATCGACGACCGCGGCCCCTGACACAACGGCGACCATTCCGACGACGCAGTAAGGGCGGGAACCTGTCGCCGGCTAGATCGACGCGCGTCTCCTGACGTCCAGGGCCGGCTAACAGGGCTGCTTACCGTTTATCCGTTCTTTGCTCCAGGCGACGAACCGTCCCGTCTCGCCTTCTCCGAACACCCGGGCCGGCAGGACGATCGGGGGCCCGTCGTGTGGCCATAGATAGATCAGGCCGCCGGCGTCTTCGGCCTCCTCGCAATTGACGTACTCGAGCCTTCGCGCCCGCCCGCCGCCTTCGAGCGTCAGGCCCGCCTCGTCGACCCTCGCCGTCAAGGCTCCGTCGGCCGCGAGAGATTCCATGGCTTTCCGTCCGAGGTTTCGAGACCGGCGAATGCGCCAATGGGCCGCCAGCCGTTGGATCATGAAAGCCGCGGCGGCGAGGAGGATGCTTGCTTGCGCGGCGCGCCGCCCGATCAAATCGGTCATGGCCAGGATGGAGACGAAGAGCAGAACAAGCGCGAAGGCCGCGAGCGGCGCAAGATGGCCCAGAATAAAACCGCCGCGAAGCGCTGCTCGCAAGCCGAACCGCGCCGCCGCGGCTGCCCCCTCCGCCGACGAAAGTGTGAAGACGTAGGGACCGAACGATTCGGTCTCGCCGGTCGTCATGTCTCTCCCGGCGCCTTGGCGTCGAGCGCGAGCGCATGCAGACCGTCGGCGAATTCAGCCGGAAGCAGGCCGTAGACGAAGCGGTGCCGCGCGATCCGGCTGAGGCCGGAGAATTTCGCCGAAACGACCCGCACGCGGTAATGCGTGCCGCCGCCCGGACGCGCGCCGGCGTGACCCGCGTGCCTGTCGGATTCGTCGATGACATCGAGGAAGGACGGTTCGAGTTCGTCCGTCAAACGCGCGATAATTCTTTCCCGCATAACCACCAGCCGCTCTCCCGTTTATCGTCCATCGACATTAAATATCGTGAGGGGTTTTCGACCGGAGGCGTTTTTTCGGCCGCCGCTCGGGCGGGGTTCGTCGCCTCGAGCCGGAAGGCTCTTGTCTGGCGGCGTCGGCGCTCATAAAGGTCTGGACATGGATTTGAATTCTCGACTGTTCGATCGCATCCGGGTCAAGCCGGCCCGGCGCACGCTCGACAACGCCTCGGTCAAGACCCCATGCAGCCATCCCGGCTGCCCCGCGGAAGGCGCGTTCCGGGCGCCCAAGGGCCGCGAGCGGGAGGGCGAGTATTTGTTCTTTTGCAAGGATCACGTGCGGGAATATAACGCATCTTACGACTATTTCCGCGGCATGGACGACGAGTCGATGGCGAAGTTTCGCCAAGCCGACGCAGTCGGCCATCGTCCGACCTGGAAGATCGACGCGCGGGCGGCGGCGAGCCACGTGGACGAATCGGTGTTTGCCGAGGCGCGGGCCGCGCGTCGCCGCGGCGTGCGTGGAAAAGGACAGCCGGAGGCGCCGCCGCGCTACAACGCCCTCGCGCTCAAGGCGTTGATGACCCTTGGTCTTGACGGCGAGGCCACGCAGGCGAAGATCAAGGCCCGTTATAAGGATCTGGTCAAACGCCACCATCCGGATGCGAACGGCGGCGACCGATCATCGGAAGACAAATTGCGCGAGATCATTCAGGCCTATAATTATCTGCGGTCCAACAAGCTGGTCTGAAAGGCAACCCTTTGGGCCGGTCGCGGGTTAAGCGGTCTGCTTTTTGCCCGCGCGGGTGTCTGAGTATGAGAGAGCCCCTTTTCGCCTCCGGGGCGAGAGCGTGGAGGACTGATGAATTCGAGAGAGACGCCGACAGCGGCCGAACCCATTCCCGGCGTGCCGGACACGCGCATCTCCGTGCGCAAGGCGTTCGCCATCGATTCGGACATGGAGGCGCCGGCCTATTCGGCCGCCGAGGCGCACGTGCCGGACGTCGACCCGGATTACCTGTTCGACCGCGACACGACGCTCGCCATTCTCGCTGGTTTCGCCTTCAATCGCCGGGTCATGATCGCCGGTTATCACGGCACCGGCAAGTCGACTCACATCGAGCAGGTGTCGGCGCGCCTCAACTGGCCCTGCGTGCGCATCAACCTCGACAGCCACGTTTCCCGAATCGACCTCGTCGGCAAGGACGCGATCGTGCTGAAGGACGGCATGCAGGTGACGGAGTTCCGCGACGGCATGCTGCCCTGGGCGATACAGAACAACATCGCGCTCTGCTTCGACGAATATGACGCGGGCCGGCCCGACGTGATGTTCGTGATCCAGCGCGTGCTCGAAGTGTCGGGCAAGCTGACGCTGCTCGATCAGGCGCGCGTCATCCGCCCCCATCCGGCCTTCCGCCTGTTCGCCACCGCCAACACGGTTGGGCTGGGAGACACCTCCGGCCTCTATCACGGCACCCAGCAGATCAACCAGGGCCAGATGGACCGCTGGTCGATCGTGGCCACGCTGAACTACCTCCCGCACGACAAGGAGGTCGACATCGTTCTGGCCAAGGCGCAACACTATCGGGGGCGCAAGGAGGGCCGCGACATCGTCAACAAGATGGTGCGCGTGGCCGATCTCACTCGCAACGCCTTCATCAACGGCGACCTGTCGACCGTGATGAGCCCGCGCACGGTCATCACCTGGGCCGAGAACGCCGAGATCTTCAAGGATATCGGCTTCGCCTTCCGCCTCACCTTCCTCAACAAGTGCGACGAGCTCGAGCGCTCGCTGGTGGCGGAGTTCTATCAGCGCGCCTTCGGCCAGGAGCTGCCGGAGAGCGCGCTCAATGTCGCGCTGAGCTGAGCGAACAGTCGATGGGCCGGAACGCCGCTCGGAAAGAGACGGGAGCGCCGGTGGCCAAGGAAGCCGACATTTATTCCTGGGCTCGGCGCCAGGCAGAATTGTTGCGCGCCGGAAGACTCGCCGAAATCGATCCCGCGGCGATCGCCGAGGAGGTCGATGACGTGGGCGAGGAGCAATATCATCGGCTCGAGGGCGCCCCTGCCTGTGCTGATGCTCCATCTTCTCAACTCTGGGACCATCAGCCGGATGAGCGCAGCCGATCGTGGACGATTACGGTCCGCGACCAGCGCCGAGATGCCCTTCTTCGACCTTCGACTCCTTCTGTAGCGCGAGTTTGCGGAACACCTCGCCCAAGTATCGCCGCAGCTCCGCCTTGCGCCGACATTTCGGAATGAAGACCACGTGATATTTGCAGGTCCATGTCGTGTGGCTTAGGCTCTCGTAGTTGTCCATTGCTGAAGTTCCTTTCGTGTGAGTGGCTGCTCACGTTGGAACTTCGCTGGTGGACCGCCGACAACGTCAGACTGCTACTGCCACCCCGGCATAGCCAGGGGGTCTCCCGCTTACGCTAGGGGAAACCGCGCGGACGTTCGCTGCTTTGGTGCAAAACTACCCTGTTTTCGCAAAAGAATTCGCTGCTCGCCAAAAGCAAATTCCCTGTTTTCGGCGCCGCGGCGGCCGTCAGGCGGCGTCGTTCGTGCGCCGGTTTCGGCCGGTCTGTGGCGCGGGCGCGACCGCGCGGCGCCCACGTCGCTTGCGCTCCAAGGCGCTTTGCGGGCGTCGGAGTGACGCCCGCAGATCATCCATCGGTCTCTGGAGAAAATTGCTGGCGGAAAGCCGGGCTGCTGTGCTATATTTGTTCTTGTCTCAGAAACGCGACAATGACCGCTTCTCATTCCGCTCCCGGCTACTCCGCCAGTCGGCCCCGCGCCGCCGCGCCTGCAAGCGCATTTCGAATGACTTCGGGACCGCAAATTCGCCCAGGGGGCCCAAGAGCTGCGTCGTGTTTTTGCGCTCGTGTTCTGCGCCAAAACCCTGAAAAAGCTCAAAACCGCAATGGGGAGCTCTTGTAGCGACTTGGCATGGATGTGCTGCCGGCGCCCCTTCCGCTTGGCGTCGGCGCCGCGCCGGCTTTGCACGACGATGGTCCCACGACCCGCGCCTGCCCCTTGACGGGCGGCGATTGCGCCAATCGGCTCAGGCGCTTTTCGCCGCCGCGCCGGAAAAGCGGGCCAAGACTTCGCCGATCAGGCGGGCGTCCTCGCCGGCGTAACGGGGCGAGAAGTGAAATGGCTCGACCCGTCTCACGCCGGCCTCGCGCGCGATCGATCCGGCCGCTGCCGTCGTCAGATGCGAGCGGTCCGCCGCAATCGCCGTGTCGGCCTCGGCGAACGGCGCCTCGATGTAGAGGAGATCGGCGTTGCGAACGAGCCGGACGATCGCCTCACGGTTGGCCGCCGTGTCGGCCGCGTCGGTCACGTAGCCGATCTTCTGGCCGGGCGTGACCGTCGCCGTTGCGCGTAGCGCGCCGAGCGGCGCGGCCCTCGGGCTCGTCGCCTTCGCGCCTGCGCCGATTTCAATCGGATAATCGTCCGGCCTTCCCTCGAGAAGCGCGCGCTTGAGACCGCGGAGCCACGGGCCGACCGGAAGCCCCAGGTCGCTCAGCCGGTTCTTCCAGACGTTCACGTGCGCCGTCTCCTGCGCCGCGAAGGCGAGGCAGGGCGTGCCGTGCTCCAGCACCGCGGCTCTGACCTGGAAATTGGGCTGGGCATGAAGGAGACCGTCGGCGAACGAATCGGCTTTCATGGGCTCGACCGTGAAGCCGGTCTTGAGCCTGAGTTGCGCGGTCCGGACTTTTGGGTCCGGCTCCCGGTCGACTTCGGCGACGACGAAAACGAGATCGTCGGCGAAACGGTCGACCAGATTCCAGCGATAGGCGGCGAGCTTGTGATGAACCTGCCCGATGAAGCCGGCCGGCCCGTAGAGGCGGACGACCTTGTCCCGCCCGACCAGAAATCGGAGGAGGCGGTCGAAGCCGAAGAAATGGTCGATATGCGCGTGCGAGACGAAGACGTGTTCGAGACGCAGGATCTTGCGCGGCGACAGATCCGTGAGGTCGCCGAGGTCAAACATGATCGCGCCCTTCTCGAAAAGCGTCTCGATATAGAGCGCCGGGTCGCCGGTTCGTCCATTGACCAGAAAAGGATGCAGGAGCGGCCGCATGGGGCTTGGTTATATCGCCGGATTGCGCGCAGCCGTCACCCTCGCCCGAGGATCGTCTTATGACGTCCGTGCGGGACGAGGTTACGGCCGTTCTCCCGATGAGGCTTCTTTTGACACGAGGTATCGCCGGTTGATTTGGATGAAAGGAACGCGGGTGTGTTGGCGTCTCCAAGGAACGGCCGGGGCAAGATCGGGGCAAGACCGGGGCAAGGACGCCGCGTGTCAAGGCAAAGTAGAAATGTCCCCTTCTCTGGCTAAGCAATCAATCAGCGCCCGGGGGCGCGCCATTATCGACGAAAATGGCGACCGACCTGACCTCGACGCATGCGCAATGCGCATAACTCTCGCAAGCCGCCATGCTATTTTCATGGCAGAAATATCCCTTTCTGGGAGCGGAGAGTGGGTTGAGTGGGGTGGATAACGGCATGGCGGAAGCGGCAGCGTTTGCGCGGCGTTCGATGAAACCGTCGTTTTTAGCAGTCCAGCGCTGCTTCGTCGCCTGGGTGGCCACGCTGACCGGAACCCTAGAGGGGTCATCGCATCGATGGCAA
>DASRSL010000014.1:0-12765 GCA_035656495.1 Roseiarcus sp. | reverse complement strand
GCGCGAGGTCTGGAACTGGCCGGTCGCCGCGGCCGGGGCGGTCGCTGCCTGCTTCATTCTCATCGACGGCAGCTTCTTCACCGCCAACATGGCCAAGGTCTTGCAGGGCGGCTGGGTCCCCTTGGTGCTGGCCTCGCTCGTTTACGGTGCGATGTTGATCTGGCATCGCGGCGCGAGCGCGGTACAGAAGCGGGTCGAGGCGGGGCTGATCCCGCTCTCGAAGTTGATCGAGCAGCTGACGACGGACAAGATCGCGCGCGTGCCGGGCTCGGCCGTGTTTTTCACCCGCGCCAAGGATGGGACGCCGGCCGTGATGTCCTGGCACGTGCGGCAGAATCGCGCGCTGCACCAACATGTGCTGGCGCTGACGATAACAGTCGTAAACATTCCGCGGGTCGATCCGCGTGACCGGCTCACGGTCAAGCACGAGGCCGACGGGTTCTGGCGCGCAGAGGCCCGGCTCGGGTTCATGGAACATCCCGACATTCCCGGCATCCTGGCCGAGTGCAAGGAAAAGGGGGCGCAAATCGACCTCGACGACGTGACCTTCTATGTCGGCGTCGAGACCATCGTGCCGGCCGAGGACGGCAAGGGCCTGCCGCGCTGGCAGCAGGCCCTGTTCGCCTTCATGGGCCGCAACGCCGCCCGGATCAGCGACTATCTTCAGCTGCCCTACGAGCATGTCGTCGAGATCGGACGGGAGATCGAGATCTGAGGCTTGGCTTGAACCGTCCCTGACAGGACAGGATGCCGGCTGCCCGGTAAGCGCTCGCTCGATTATCGGGGCGCGCGGACCGGTTGCCGTTAAATCCCTGGCGTGCATTGAAGTGGGCGCGCAACACGACCATGCGTCAGGCTGTGGGAGATCAGCTCCGCCGGAACGGCGCTGTCCGCCGCCTCTCTTCCTCGGCCTCGGTCGTCGCGATGACTAGACCCTGCATCGCGGCCGTGAATATTTTCTCGACGATCGATATTGACGTTGCGTTGACAGCCACAGCAATTGCTGCGACGATGAGAAATGCGCTCTGCTCGGGGATCTTGAGGCAGTCGCGCTGTGCCTAGGGGAGGCCGATATGACGTTGTTGGCGCCGGCAGCCGAGGCTGGCCGGAGTGCGGTTGGCGTGTTGGAAATTCCTGTCAATCATCGCGATTCTCGTTTTTCTGCGCCAAGCCCTGAAGAAGGGCATCGCCTGTTACGTTCTTTCTTCAGTATTAGAGAGCCTGCTCTCCGTGACGCGGTCGTGGAGCTCGCGACGGCGTTGGCGCTTGTCGAGAACAGGCAGTAGCCCTCAGCGCGCGCCCTTTTTCGGGCGTCAGCCTGCGATCGTGTTCCGTGCTTTCGATGATCGCAAGTCCGCGGTCGCGCCGCGGCGGCGCGACCGCCCGCCAAACGGCTCAAATCACATAAGCCTTCAGCGGAGGAAAGCCGTTGAAGCCGACCGAGGAATAGGTGGTCGTATAGGCGCCGGTCCCCTCGATCAAAACCTTGGCCCCGATCTCGAGCGTGACCGGCAGCATATAGGGCTCCTTCTCGTAGAGGACGTCGATCGAATCGCAGCTTGGCCCGGCGACCACGCAGGGGCCGAGCGTGTCTTCATCGTAAGAAGTGCGGATCGGATAACGGATCATCTCGTCGGTGGTCTCGGCAAGGCCGTTGAACTTGCCGATGTCGAGATACACCCAGCGGACCCGGTCGTCCTCCGCCTTGCGCGAGATCAGCACCACCTCGGCCTCGATGACGCCTGCGGCGCCGACCATGCCGCGGCCGGGCTCGATGATCGTCTCCGGGATGCGGTTGCCGAAATGGCGCCTTAGCGAGCGGAAAATCGTCTGCCCGTAGGTCCTGACACCCGGCACGTGCTTGAGGTAGCTCGTCGGAAACCCGCCGCCGAGATTGATCATCTGGAGCTGGATCCCGCGCTCCGCGAGACCGCGGAAGATCGCGGCCGAGACTTTGAGCGCCCGGTCCCACATGCGGGGATTAACCTGCTGTGAGCCGACGTGGAACGATAGGCCGTGCGCAATGAGGCCGAGCGCGTGAGCGCGCTCCAGCATGCGTCCGGCCGTCTCCGGCGCGCAGCCGAACTTGCGCGACAGCGGCCAATCCGCCCCCGATCCGTCGCAGAGAATCCGGCAGAAGATTTTTGAACCGGGCGCCGCGCGGGCGACCTTCTCGACCTCCGCCTCGCAATCGACGGCGAAGAGCCGCACCCCGAGCACGTAGGCGCGCGCGATGTCCTTCTCCTTTTTGATGGTATTGCCGAAGCTGATCCGGTCCGGGGTCGCGCCGACGGCGAGCGCCTGCTCGATCTCGGCGACCGAGGCCGTGTCGAAGCACGAGCCGAGATCAGCGAGAAGGCTCAGGATCTCCGGAGCTGGGTTCGCCTTGACGGCGTAGAACACGCGCGTATCCGGCAAGGCTTCGGCGAAGGCCAGATAGTTGTCGCGCACGACCTCGAGATCGACGACGAGGCGCGGCCCGTCCTCGCGGTTGGTGGCCAGGAATTGCCTGATGCGGTCCGTCATGAGCGGCATCCCCCAAACAGCGCGGAGGTCCGCGCCCGGCAAATGAAGGACTGCCGGCGATGCGGCCGTCAGCTCCGCGCGTTGGAGGCGCGGCGCGACGTCGTTGACCCGCCGACTCGATCGCTCGTCGCCCCCAAAGGCGGCGAACCGCCGAGGGCCTCGGGCAATCAGCTGCTGCGCCGTAGCCGCGACGAGACGGAACGAAAAATCCGCTCCGACAGTCAGGGCCATCGTTTGGACGAGGAAGAATCCCGTCCGCACGCCCGGCAAGAAAGACAAGCCTCTTTGATCGTCGACCTTTGGAGGGTCGACAGAGACCAAAAAAGCCCGGTCCGTCGTTGCTTCAAGCCGCGTCCTCCGTTGGGCGGAGTGCGCCGGTTCGCCTCCGGCTGCCGGTCTTCCAAGGGCGGTTGACTGGCCTCTTGTCCAGATCCCCGCCGACCGACACGCAACCACAGGCACGTGCGTATTGGGCAGAAGCTAATTTGGTCGAATCGCGTTTCGACGCAAGTGGTTTTTTCCTTTCGAGCGAATAATTTTGTGCGATCCTCATGGGGCTGGCCGGAATGAGGAAAATCGAGCGCCGCGGTCAACGCCGATCCGATCGCGCGGCGCGATCGCGTCGAAAGGGGCTCCGGAAGAGGCGCTTTGAACGATTCTAAATTGGACCCGCCGTTCTTGTTAGGAAAGCCTCTGCTTGTTATCGAAATCAATTGTCGCCGATGTCTGCAGCTCCGTAGCCGCATCTGGCCGGCGCGGCCGGCAGCCACGCCAAAGAGGCCGGCCGTCGTGATTGCGGAATTCGGCGAGGGCGTCCATCGGGAGGGCAGGACGTCGAGCTCGCGATGGGAGTTCTGCATGATTGCCCGCCGATACGCTGTCGTCCTCGGCGCCGGCCTTGCGCTCGGGCCCGGAGCTGCGCCGGCGGCTTTCGCCGACGAACCCGCCAAGGTGAGCATAACCCTCGAGGACCACAAATTTTCGCCCGCAGAGCCGACCGTCCCCGCCGGAAAGCCGATCGCCATCGAGGTCGTCAACCAGGACAAGACCCCGGCGGAATTCGAAAGCAAGCCCCTGCGCGTCGAGAAGGTTGTTCCCGGCGGCGGCAAGATCACGATTCAGGTGCGCCCGCTGAAGCCGGGGCGCTATCGTTTCTTCGACGACTACCATGAATCGACGACTGAAGGTTTTCTGGTGGCGCAATGATCGAAGCCGACGACGCGACGGTTAAGGACCGACAATGCTCGGCGCCCTGATCATCGTCTTTCGCGAAATCATCGAGGCGGGCCTCATCGTCGGCATCGTCCTTGCGGTGACGCGCGGCGTGCATGGCAGCAGGCTCGTCATCGCCGCCGGCGTGGCGGCGGGCGTGGTCGGCGCCTGTCTCGTCGCCGTTTTCGCCGGCGTGCTCGCGAACGCCCTCGCCGGGATCGGGCAGGAAGTATTCAATGCCTCGATCCTGTTCATCGCGGTGGTCATGCTGATCTGGCACAACGTCTGGATGGCCAGTCACGGTCGCCAGCTCGCCGGGCAGGTGAGGCAGGTGGGCGAGGCGGTGCGCGCGGGGCGGCGCTCGATCGCCGCCCTCGGCGTCGTCTGTATGGTCGCGGTGATGCGGGAAGGTTCGGAGATCGCCCTCTTCATGTACGGCCTCGCCGCATCCGCCGGATCGACCACGGCTGACCTTCTGATCGGCTCGTCGCTCGGCCTGGCCGCAGGGGTCGGCGTGACGGCGGTCACCTATTTCGGGCTGGTGACGATCCCGCCGCGCCGGCTTTTCGCCGTGACCACCCTGCTGATCAGCTTCCTCGCTGCGGGCCTCGCGGCGCAGGCGGTCCTCTTCCTGCAGCAGGCCGGCGTCGTCGAGGTTCTCGAGGGCACCGCCTGGGACACCTCCGCGTTCCTGTCCGATACGAGCCTCTTCGGACGCGTCCTGCACACGCTGATCGGCTATTCCGACCAGCCGTCGGTGCTGCAGGTGGTCGTCTATGTTGCGACGCTCGCGGTCATTGCGGCGCTGACGAAGGCGTTCGGGCCGCGCCGCGCGCCGGCGCGGAAGGCGCTCGGCGCCGCGCCCGCCGAATAGGCGAAAACCTCGCGGATCTCTTATAAAAGGGCCGCGTTCCGTCTATATTGACGCCCCAGTGGCGGCGCTCGGTACGAAGCCGGAATGCGCGGCCGGCCGGCCGCGCCACGTCGACGCCCGAGGCCGCTCCGCAAAAACGGCGGAGGTAATGATGGCGTCCACATTTCACGTCTATTTCGGGCCTGAGGCGCTCCACACGCGAATCTGGCTCCGCAAGATTGAGCCGCGCGACTGCCTTGCCGCGCTGAGGGAGGGATTCGACGACTTCGTCACGATGCCCACGCATGGCGTCTTCGTCGCAATCTTCTACGCGATAGCGGGAATCGTGCTGGTCGGGCTGAGCTCGTTCCGCAACGCACTGCATCTCGTCTTCCCGTTCGCCGCAGGCTTCGCGCTGGTCGGGCCGTTCTTCGCCGTTGGCCTCTATGAGATGAGCCGGAGGCGCGAGGCCGGCCTTTCCGTCTCGTGGCGGGATGCGTTCGCAGTGTTTCGTTCGCCCGCGCTGCCTTCGATCATCGCGCTGGGCATCGGCCTGTTCGCAGTCTTCGCCATCTGGATCGACATTGCGCGCTACCTGTACCGCTGGCTCTATGGGCCAATACCGCCGACGGCTGCGCTACCGTTTCTCGCCGACGTCCTGACCACGGGACGAGGGTGGACGCTGATCATCGTCGGCTGCCTCGTCGGCTTCTGTCTCGCGGCGCTCGTGCTTTGTGTCACCGTTGTCTCGTTCCCGCTGATGCTGGACCGCGACGTTGGCCTCGTTCCGGCGGTCGTCGCCTCGCTGCGCACGGCGCGCCACGATCCCGGCGCAGTCGCGTCCTGGGGGCTGATCGTTGCGGCGGCGCTCGTCCTCGGCTCGATTCCGCTGTTCATCGGCCTTGCGGTCGTCATGCCGGTTCTCGGTCACGCGACCTGGCGGCTCTATCGCCGGGCGGTCGTGCGCGACCCGGCGCATGAGGTCCCCATAAAGGAACCCACGGCGACCGGCCTCAGAGAGGCGCCGGCCTTCCGGTTCATCTGGGTCTTTCTGGATATGCTGCAATTCCTACGTCATAGAAAGGAATTCGTGCGTCGCAGGGAGTCTGGCGACGAATCTGGATTGACCGCCACAGATGCGTTGGATCGCGACGCGAAAAAGGAGCAAGGCGAGGCGCCTTAGGCTCCGCAAACCGCTATCAATGCATCAGCGGCCCCCAGGAGGGGTCGCTGGCGTAGTTGGGCGTCGGGACGAGGAACTCGCCGTGGCCGAAGACGTCGGTCATGTAGATCTTCGGGCCTCCCGATCCGCCGGAATCGCGAAAGAACATCACGTAGAGCCCGTTCGGCGCGAAGGTCGGGCCCTCGTTATGGAAGCCTTCGACCAGGATCCGTTCGCCCGAGCCGTCCGGCTTCATGACGCCGATGCCGAACAAGCCGCCCTTGATGCGAGTGAAGGCGATGAGATCGCCGCGCGGCGACCAGACCGGCGTCGAGTACTTTCCTTCGCCGAAGGAAATGCGGGTGGCCGGGCCGCCGGTCGAGCTCATCACGTAGATCTGCTGCGAGCCGCCGCGATCGGATTCGAAGGCGATCTGCGAGCCGTCGGGTGAAAAGGTGGGCGAGGTGTCGATGGCGGAGGTGTCAGTGAGCCGCGTGGTGGCGCGCGTGCGAAGATCCATCGTGTAGAGGTTGCTGCTTGCGCCGTCCGACAGCGACATGGCGATCTTCTGGCCGTCCGGCGAAAAGCGCGGGGCAAACGTCATGCCGGGAAAGTTGCCGACCGCCTCGCGCTGCCCCGTTTCGAGATTGAGGAGCGTCACCCTCGGCTCGGCCGAGGCGAACGACATGTAGGCCACCTCCGCGGCGGACGGCGAGAAACGCGGCGTGACGACGAGGTTGTCGCCGCTGCCGAGCGGCTTCAGGTTGGCCCCGTCCATGTCCATGATCGCCAAACGCTTGCGACGCTTTTCCTTCGGGCCGCTCTCGTCGACGAAGACGATCCGCGAATCGAAGAAACCTTTCTCCCCGGTCACCCGTGCGAACACCGAGTCGGCGATCATGTGCCCGACCCGGCGAGCGTTCGCCGCCTCGGTCGTATATTGCTCGCCGGCGACCTGCTCCCCGGTCGATGTGTCCCAGAGACGGAATTGGGCGGTCACATGTCCGCTGTCCGGACGAAGCACGCGGCCGGTCAGCACGAACTGCGCGGCCGTCTTCCAGGCGTCGACGTTCGGCCGGACGTCGGGATTTGAGACGGTTTCCGGGAAGCTGGCCGGGTTGACCGGCAGCAGAAAGATCGAGCGGGCGAAATCGTTGCTCACGATGCCGTCAATCTTATCGCCCCCCTCCTCGCCGATGAACGGCGTAACGGCGACCGTCACGGGTTTGAAGTTCGCGCCGGCGTGGACGTAAACGTCGCCTGCGGCGGCGCTGGCCGGCGTCGAGCCGCTGGCCAGCGGGACCAAGAGGAAAGCCGCGATAGCGGAAAAGCGAAGAACGAATGAAGAAAAAGACATCAGACGAGGCTCGCGGCGGCAACAAAGACGGTACGCCGTCCTGTTTCAGCGGGCGGCCACTTGAGGATTGAAGTGGATGGTCTTGGTCTTCCATTGCTCATAAAAGGGGCGATATTGCGCCGGAACCGAAAGCGGGTTGCACGCCCGGACCGCCTGCATCACGCTTTTCGCCTGAGGCTTCGCAGCCGGGTCCGAAGGGGGATTGACCAGCTTCGGCGGCTTCTTCAGCGACCCGTCCGGATTGAAGGCGAGCCGCACCTGGGCGACATAAAGGTCCGCGTCGACAGGCTGGGCGGCCGGCTTCCAGCATCCGAGATAGGTCTTGACCATCCAGGCGTCGAACTTGGCCTCTTGGGCGAGCGTCATGCGAGTGGGCGTTGGCGGCGACGCCGGTGGGACGGGTACGGCCGCCGGGGGCGGCGCGACGCTCGGCGCGGCGGCGACGGCGGTCGGTGCGGCCGCGGCGGAGGGCCCCGCGCCGGCATCCGGCCGGACGGGCGGGAGGGGCGCCGCCGGCTTGACCGCCTCCCTCGAGGCGGCGGCTTTCGATCGCGGCCAGATGCGGTGGCGCTCGAGAGCGCCGGTCCCGAGCGCGACGGCGAGAATGAGGAGGCCGGCGGAGGTCAGGCGCAGCATCATGAGCGGCTCTCGCGTTCGATTTGGATGGCGGACTCAGCCTTGCGTTTCACGCGGATCGAAGTGGATGGTTTCGACCTTCCACTCCTCGAAATAGGGGGCGTATTGCGGGGGAACGTGCAGCGGATCGCATTTCTTGACCGCGCGCATCGCGCTTTCGGCGTGCGCGCGCCAGGCGGGGTCGGTCGGCGGGTTCAGGAGCACGGGCCGCGTCGACAGGGAGCCGTCGGGATTGAAGACGACCTTGATCTCCGCAACATAGACGTCCCCCTCGGGCATGAACGGCGGGGGGGTCCAGCAGTTGAGGTAGCTCTCCGTCAGCCAGGCGTCGAGCGCCGACGCCAGCGACAGTGACATGCGCGGCGCGTCGTGATGCGGAAGGCCGAGCGGCGTCGCGCTCCCCGCATTCGCCGCGGTCGAGGTCGTCGACGGCTTCGGCTCTCCGATCAGCTTGGCGATCGCGTTGGGATCGTAGACGCGGGCCGGCTTCGGCTGGGCTTCGCTCTTCTCGCGCTCGACCGCCTTGGCGATCTGGTCCTGCTTCGGCTTTTCCTGCTTCGGCTTTTCCGGCTGGGGCTCCTTCGGGCGCACCGGCGGCGCCGGCGCGTCCTCGACAGACTTCGGTGGCGAAAGCGGAGCGGGCTTCGGCGGGGGCGGCGGCTGCTCTTTCGGCGGCGGGGGAGGCTCCGGCCTCGGCGGCGGCTGGGGCGCCGGCTCGACGGCCGCGCGCAGGTCCGGGGGCGGCTCGGGCGGCCTCGGCGTCGGCGCGGGCTCGGGCCTCGGCGGCGGCTCTGGGGCCGGCCGCGCGTCCTTCTCGCCGTTCATGATCTGGTTGAGCTGGCTCAGAGAGACCGTGTCGACCGGGATCGTTTCCGGGTTGTCCTCGAATTTCGGCGCGGAGGCGAAGCCGAGCAGGATGAGAGCCAGCAACGCCCCGTGCAGCGCGATCGAGGCCGCCCAAGCCCAGTATGACCGCCGCTCGTCCAAAGCCGCTCCCGGCTATTGATTGTTCGGCTCGGTGACCAGCGCCACCTTCTTGAATCCGGCCGAGGTCACCGCGGCCATGATCTGCGCCACCCTTCCGTAGGGAACGACCTTGGAGGCGCGCAGATAGATGCGCTGCTCGACGTCGTTCTGGGACGCCGCCTGAAGCTTCGACACGAGATCGGCGTCGGCGATCGGCTCGTTCATCAAATAGAGCTGGCCCTGCTCGTTGAGCGACACGGCGATCGGCTTCCGTTCGACGTTGAGCGCCGCCGCGCTCGTCTGCGGCAGATCGACCGAAACGCCGGTCGTCAACAGGGGCGCGGCGACCATGAAGATGATCAGGAGCACCAGCATGACGTCGATGAACGGCGTCATGTTGATGTCCGCCATCGCGCCGTAGCGCGGGACGCCGCGCCGCCCCCGGCTGCTCTTGCGTTTCCCGCCGACCGATGCGGCCATTCCCCGAATCCCCCGACCTCAGGAAACCTTCTCGACCGACAGATGATGATCGATCTGCCGCGAGAGGATGGAAGAGAATTCGTCGGCGAAGCTTTCGAGCCGCGCCTGCGCCTTGGCCACGTCGCCCTGGAACTTGTTGTAGGCGATGAGCGCCGGGATGGCGGCGAAGAGGCCAATCGCGGTGGCGAGCAGCGCCTCGGCGATGCCCGGCGCCACCACCGCCAACGAGGTGTTTTTCGAGCTCGCGATCGACTGGAACGAGTTCATGATGCCGAAGACGGTGCCGAACAGGCCGATGAACGGGCCGGCCGAAGCGACGGTCGCGAGCACCAGCAGATTCGATTCGAGCCTCTCGACCTCGCGCGCGATCGACACGTCGAGCACCTTGTCGATGCGCGCATGCAGGCCGCGAAACGAGCCCGCCGCCTGCTGGAACGAGCGCTTCCATTCGCGCATCGCGGCGACGAACAGCGCCGCCGCGCCGGCGTTCGGCTGGTTCGACAGCGAGGTGTAGAGCTCCTCGAGCGACTCGCCCGACCAGAACACCTGCTCGAAATTCTCCATCTCGCTTTTGAATTTGTGGAATAGCCGGCTCTTGTAGAAGATGATCGTCCAGCACCACAGGGACGAAAGAAAGAGGCCGAGCATCACCGCCTTGACGACGATGTGGGCCGACCAGAACATCTCCAAGATGCTCGACTCCGGAGTTGCGACCGCGGCGGCTACGTCGGCGGGATTCATGTGCGTCGAGAAACCTTTTTGACATCGAGGCCGCTCGTCGGAGGCGGCGAAACTTGGACGGCGGCGCGGTCTGCCTTCCAAATCGGCCGAAACTTGGGCTGCGTCGGGCGACGCGATGGCCCGACTTTGTCAGTCCATTTGCTCCCGGCAGCGTTAAAAGCGGGTTACTTTAGGTCGCCGTCCGAAGCGGAGCCGCGTTCTTTGCCTCCCGCACTTCGTGGGAGAAGGAGCGCGCTCCACCCCTTCTGAAAGTTCTCAGGCGGGCGGCCTTGTCGGCCGGCCGGACGGTCCGGATCGACCCTTTGCCGCTTTTCCGGTCCGGCCTGCTCGCGCCAAAGCGGTCACGGCTCAACTTGCCTTCCGTGACAACGTGATCGGTAGGTCCAGCTCCACGCGGTCATGCATCACCTTCGGCGTGATGCGGCCACGCTCGCCGCGTTCGAGGCGGACCAAGCCGTAGCCTTCCATCGTCCGCAGCGTGCGCGACAGGTTCGACTTGGCCTTGCCGGTGATCCGCGCCAGCTCGTCCAGCGAGCCTGGCGCCTTCTCGACGATGATGCGCAGGAGCTCGCGATTGCCGGCGGAAAGCACCTTGGCGAAGGACTCGGTCGAGGTGAACCAGACCTTTGGCTCGTTCGGCGCGACGCGCCGCTCGCCGCGCGACACGGCCATGGTGCGAGCCTTCATTTCCGCGTAGCTGGCGATGCCGACCTTCAGCGTCGTCATGGGATCACTCCTCTCTCGCGCAATACCGCGTCCACGGTCGTCCAAAAATCGGCGACCAAGGTCGCCGCGTCCCGATACTCATATGGCCCGATGCTCCGCAGCCGGTGGCGATGGTCCTGGGGATCGCCACGCTTCTGCCGCGCGACCGGATGGGCGTTGTCGAAGCCGATCAGCCGCTCACCATCCGGCCCGTGCAGCGTGAGCGAGTAGTCGATCCCATGCGGCTTCTCCGGCGACACCGGCACGCGCGTCACCTCGAACCGCACCCAGTGGCCGCCCTCCGGGTCCACCACGAGAACCTGCCCGTCGAGGTCGAGAAGCACATCAAGGGTCGGGTCGCGCTGCTCCGTCACGGCCTAGAGTTATCATAATGAAGCAACTGAAGCAAGGAGGGCCTTCGGCGGTCATAGGGAGGGAGGGCCGCCATCGCTCGGGACATTGAAATCATTAATAATTCTGCCGAAACCGACAGAAGGGGGTGTTCGATCGGTATCGCAAAATCCCAATCAATCCAACCACATGCACCCACCGACGGCCGCGCTTTTATCTTGCCGTCGCCTCCATCTCCGTTCTCGCCGTTGCCTCCATCTCCGTTCTCGCCTCGGTCTAAACCACATTTGCCGCGCCCTCCTCCCCTCTCGCGGGTCAAAGCAGATGAGGCTACAAACTGTGGTGGACCTTAAAAACTCAAGTAGGCGGGGATACGTCCGAACCGTCTCGATTCCGGATTCCGTTCGCTATGTGAAGAACGGCGAAGGTGGCCAGTAGTGGAAGGTTGCTCGCGCCAATCAGCAAATCCACGCCGGTGGCGTGAGGTGCCCGACGACTTGCTGCGTGCCGGCGACTTCGCCGGGGCGAAATCTTACATCGAGCACACCGCTAAAGATACGTGCGCTGCAACAAGAGACGCCAACGCGTTGCGGGCGCTTATTGATCGGCCCAGCCAACACGTTTCGATCACTTTCGAGGAGTGTCGCATGTGGTGGTGCACCGTTCGCGACCAGGTGGAGACGAGTGCCGAGGGTTCGACCAAAGACCATGGGCACTTCTGGCTCACCTGCGAGCGGGGAGTGGAGCGACCGCTCCGTCGACGGAAAGCTGCAGTTGTTCATTTCGGAACTGCCGGGCGTTGCCACCACCGTCTCGGGTTTTAGGGGCACGGTCTGCAGACCAGAAGGCTGGCAAGCAATTCTGCGCGTTATCCGAAATGAAGAGGATGTGCATGCGCTCGCCGTGAGACAGGCACGGGAGGTGTACGAGCACGCAATCGCGGAACTGATCGGGCAGCTCCGCGAGAAGGATTTTGAGTTGCTTGTCGACCTGATCCTGTCGTGCGATGGTTGGGCTCGAATTGGACCGCTGGCTGGATCGATGGCCGATATCGACACCGAGGTCGAAAATCGAGCGTCGAATGAGCTCGCCTTCGTCCAGGTCAAAAACAAAGCTGATCAGGGCGTCTTCAATCAGTACATCGAACGGTTCCAGGCCCAACGAGATCGTTACGCACGCATGATCTTCGCAGTTCACAAGCCTCAGGGAACTTTAGCCGTCCCACCAGATCTGCCAGTGCAGGTGTCGAACCGAGACCGAATTGCCGATCTCGTGGTCAGGCTTGGGCTGGGGGATGTGGCTTGAAAAACGGGTCTGACTTCAACGGCTGGGTGACCACTATGGCGGCGGATGTCTCGGACAGTCATAGGGCTATAGCGTAGACATAGCCCTCATCATCGTCGGTCGCGGCCCGCCAAACCTATCCCGTAGCGCGCCAGGCTGTCCGGTGACGGCCCGTGACCGCGGCGCCGGGCGGCTTCGCTCGATTCCGTCCTTGCAAGGCGATCGTACAAAGACTAGTAGATCGATTCCTTGAAACTTCACACTCGCGCGTTGGCCTCTCGGGCGCGAAACGTTGGAGTTCCACCGGCAGGATCTGATTCGAATTTCGAAATCGATGAACTAGTTATTTGACTAGGGCCTGTCCTCAGTTGAGAAGGATGATAGCGGAGACCAGTTGGACTGCGGCGAGAAAATTTCGGGCGAGTTTGTCGTAGCGGGTCGCAATGGCGCGAAAATGCTTAATTTTATTGAAGAAGCGCTCGATGAGGTTTC
>DASRSL010000013.1:0-25318 GCA_035656495.1 Roseiarcus sp. | reverse complement strand
GCTCGCGCTCGCCTGCCTCAGCGCCGGCGCGGCGCTGTTGCCGCTGAACACGGCCTATACGCTCCCGGAGCTCGAATATTTCCTCGGCGACGCAGAGCCTGCGTTGACCTTATGCCGGCCCCAACTGCTGTCTTCAGCGCGCGGGCTCGCCAGCAAGCTCGGCCTGGCCGCGGTCGAGAGTCTGGGCGTCGCGCGGGATGGAACTTTCGCCGATCGGATCGCCGCTCAGCCCGTGGAGTTCGAGACCATTCCCCGCGCGCCGGACGATGTCGCCGCGATCCTCTACACCTCCGGCACCACCGGCCGCTCCAAGGGGGCGATGATCACCTACGAGAACCTTGCCTCGAACGCGCTCGCCCTCATCGACGCCTGGCAATTCGCGTCGGCAGACCGGCTGATTCACGCTTTGCCAGTCTTCCATACCCACGGACTGTTCGTCGCCGTCAATGTCGCGCTTCTCTCCGGCGCGACCATGATCTTCCAGCACCGGTACGATCCGGACGCGGTGATCGCGGCGATGCCGAATGCGACGTCGCTCATGGGCGTGCCGACCTTCTACACGCGGCTCCTCGATCATCCAGGCCTCACGCGCGAGGTTTGCGCGAACATGCGCCTGTTCGTCTCGGGCTCGGCGCCCCTGCTCGCCGAGACCCATGCGCAGTGGCGGGGGAGGACCGGCTTCGCCATCCTCGAGCGCTACGGCATGACCGAGACCAACATGATCACCTCGAATCCCTACGAGGGGGAGAGGAGGGCGGGAACGGTCGGCTTTCCGCTTCCGGGCGTCAGCGTGCGCATCTGCGAGCCGGACAGCGGCGCGCCCGTCGCGCAGGGCGAGATCGGCGTCATCGAAGTCAAGGGCCCGAACGTCTTTCGCGGCTACTGGCGGATGCCGGAGAAGACGGCGCAGGAGTTCCGCGCCGACGGCTTCTTCATCACCGGCGATCTCGGGCTCATCGACGCCGACGGCTACATCCACATCGTCGGCCGCGCCAAGGACCTCGTCATTTCCGGCGGCTTCAATGTCTATCCGAAGGAAGTCGAGGACGCGATCGACGCGATCGAGGGGGTCATGGAAAGCGCCGTCATCGGTGTCGCGCACCCCGATTTCGGCGAGGGGGTGACCGCGCTCGTCGTTCCGCGTCCGGGCGCGGCGCTGAACGAGGCGGCGATCCTCGCGGCGCTCGGCGGCCGGCTGGCGAACTTCAAGGCGCCGAAGCGGGTGTTCATCGTCGAGTCCTTGCCGCGCAACGCGATGGGCAAGGTCCAGAAGGCGGCGCTGAGGGACACTTACAGGGACATCTACCGGGCCTGAAGGGGACGGCCGCCGCGAGCGGCGGCCTCCTGCCGGCGCCTCTTGCGCCATCGGCGCGGGCGCGAGATATGTCGCCGATGGAGCGCGCCGTCATCGCCGCTCTCGTCGTGGAGGTTACGCATGAAGATCGATGGGCGATGCCAGTGCGGCGGGATCGTCTATACCGCCGAGGTCGACCCGGAGACGGCCTCGATCTGCCACTGCACGGATTGCCAGCGCTTCTCCGGCGCCCCGTTCCGGGCGAGCGCGCCCGCCAGAATCGAAGATTTCCGCCTCGTGAGCGGCGCGCCCAAGATCTACGTCAAGACGGCGGAGAGCGGCAGAAGGCGCGCGCAGGCCTTTTGCGGCGAGTGCGGGACGCCGATCTATGCGTCGGCCGCCGAAAACCCGACCGTTCTCAACCTGCGCCTCGGCGCCGTCAAACAGCGGGCCGAGATTGCGCCGCGCCGGCAGATCTGGTGCTCTTCGGCGCTTCCGTGGGCGCTCGACGTCCGAGCATTGCCTTCGTCGCCGCGAGACTGATAACGGCCGGCCGACGCCGCGTACGCGCGGCGCGCCGCTTCGGGCGCTGATCTTGGTCGATAGGGATGCGGTTGCGCGCCGTCGGCGGCTGCACTTCCGCTGCGCTTTCTCTCAGAGGCGCGCCGTCCCGCGCGGCGAACTCTTCTGGCTGCCGAAGCCATGCATGTGGAGCGCCCATTGCCAGCCGACGACCGCTCCCTTCATCCGTTGCGGCGGCCTGTGTCGGGACGAAAATTGGCTATCGGTCTATGCTTGCTGTCCGTATCGGCATATGGCTGACTTGCCTTCTCGTTTGGATCGAGGCGCCTTCGACGAAGGAGCGGGAGCTGAAAGCGCTGGATTTTGTTGTTCGGTCCGCCGAGCCGCCAAAGGCCGGGCGCGGAATCGCGCTCGGACTCGAGCGCTTGGCGCTTGTTCCGTTCAAGGCGCCGGCGGCGACGGTTCTCGTCGCGCTCGCGCTCGCCGTTCTGGCCGTCCTGGGAATCCAACGCATCAAGACCGACGACTCGCTGAGCCAGCTGTTCCGGTCGGAGGATCCGGCGTTCCAACAGTTCGAGCAGGTCTCGCGCGATTTCCCCTCGAGCGAATACGACGTCATGATCGTCGCGAGCGGCCAATCGCTGCTCGACCGCGCCTCCGTCGACAAGCTGCGCGACGTTGTCACCGACGTGCAGCTGATCGACGGCACGCGCGGCGCCCTCTCGATGTTCTCCGCGCGCCAGCCTGCCCCGCAGGGGGGCATGCCGGAGCCCCTGTTCTCCGATCCGCTGCCGGAGGGGAGCGCCTACCACCAGCTGATCGACCGGGTGAAGAAGAACGAGATCATCCGCGGCAAGCTGCTCTCGGACGACGGCCGGCTCGCCGTCGTCATCCTTTCGCTCGAGCGCTCCGCCGTCGACGGCGGCAGGCTCGAGGCGGTCGTGAACGACATCCGCCGGACGGCGGAGGAAGACCTGCAGGGGACCGGCCTCACGGCGGAGCTGACCGGCGTGCCGGTCATGCAGCTCGAAATCCGCCACGCCCTCGAGCGCGACCGCATCCTTTACAACGCCGTCGGTTTCGCGCTCGGATGCGCGATTGCCGCGTTCTTCTTCCGCCGCCTGTCACTGGTGCTGGTCGCCGCCGCGCCGCCGCTGCTCGCGATCGTCTTCGCGCTCGGCGCCCTCGGGTGGCTGGGATTCCGCCTCAACATGTTCCTCAACGTGATGACGCCGCTCATCATGGTGATCAGCTTTTCCGACAGCATGCAGCTCACCTTCGCGGCGCGCGATCAGTTGATGGCGGGCAAGGACAAGCGGACCGCCTTCCGCAACGCGATTCTGATCGTCGGACCGGCCTGCGTCCTTACGCACGCCGCAGCGGGCCTCTCCCTGCTTGGTCTGCTCGCCGCTTCGAGCGACCTCATTCGCGGCTTCGGCGAGGCGGGATTCCTGTCGACCGCCATCGCGCTCGTCACCGTTCTCTCGCTCGTTCCGACATTCGGCGTTCTGCTTGTCCGTGACGAGGCGCGCCTCATCGCGAGGTTGAGAGCCGCGGACCCGGGAGTGGCCACGCTCCGCCGCTTCTGCGACTGGATCGCTCGGCGCATGGTCAGCCGTCCGGCCCTTTTCAGCCTGCTTGCTCTGACAGTCGTGGCCGCCCTCGCGGCTTTCTATGCCGGCCTCGAGCCGAGCTATCGTCTCGCCGATCAAGTGCCCGACAAGGAGCAGGCGGTGGCGGCGAGTGGCCGGCTCGATGCGCAGATCAGCGGCTCGAATCCGGTCGAAGCATTGATCACATTCCCTCCGGGGATGGGCCTCTATACGCCGCAGACGCTGGCGACCATCGCCGACGTCCAACGCGTTCTGGAAAGCCAGCCAGGGGTCGGCAACGTGTGGTCGCTCGACTCGCTCAGGCGCTGGCTCGTCGAGCAGATGGGGCTGACGGGCGTCGATGCGCTCCGCCAATACGTAGACGAACTTCCCGTCTTTCTCGTGCGCCGTTTCATCGCAAAGGACGGGAACTCGGTCGTCGTCTTCGGCCTCGTGCCCGACAAGAGCCTGACCAACCTCGTTCCCATCGTCGATGAGCTCGAACGGCGGCTCAACGCCGTGCGCAAGGCCGATCCCGGCTACGGGATCGCCGTGACCGGACTCTCCGTGATCGCCGCGCAGAACAGCGCCGGCATGATCGACAAACTGAACCGGGCCCTGACGGTCGAATTCGCTTTCATCGCCGCTTTCATCGGGCTTGCGTTCCGCTCGCCCCGCGTCGGCCTCGCCTGCCTGCCGTCGGGGGTCTTCCCCGTCGTCGCCGGGGGTTCGCTCTTGAGGCTGTTCGGCTACGGCCTGCAATTCTCCGGCGTCGTCGCGCTCTTCGTCTCGTTCGGCCTGGGGTTGAGCGCGACCATCCACTTCCTCAACCGCATGACGCAGGAAAGACGGGGCGATGAGGATCCGGCGATCGCCGTCGAGCGAGCGACGGTGCTCATGGGGCCGGCGCTCATCCTGACCGCCCTCGTGCTCGCCTGCGGGCTCGCGGCGCTCGTCTTCTCCGACCTTCCGCCGCTTCGCCTGTTCGGCTGGCTGGGCGCGCTCGCGATGCTCGCGGCGCTCGCCGCCGATCTCCTGATCCTGAGGCCCGTCGTCACATTCCTTCTGAGGCTCGGCCGGCGGAAGAGCCCGCCGGCTCCCGTTTGATTCAAGCGCAAACAAAGAGGACGACCATGTCCGCCACCCGGATTTCGCTTCGCACGCCGCCCTTGAAGGCGTTGGGCCTTGCGGCGATGGTTCTCGCGGCGGCGCAGTCCGCGGCGCTCGCAGCCGGACCGTTCCAGGGATTCCTCGGCGAGTGGAGCGGCGGCGGTCAGATCGTCGGATCGAACGGCCATCGCGAGTCGATCCGCTGCCGCGCGGAATATGTGGAGGCCAAGGGCGGCGCGGCGCTCAACCAGACGATCGTTTGCGCCAGCGAAAGCTTCAAGCTCGATATCCACAGCTATGTCGAAGCCTCCGGAGGATCGGTCCAGGGGTACTGGCGGGAAACGGGCCGCGATCTCAACGGCCACATGACGGGGCGCATCTCGGAGGGCCGGTTCGAGGGCGAGATCGTCGCCCCGACGTTCACTGCGGCGATCTCGCTCGCCTCCAACGGCCGGAGTCAAACCGTCAGCATCCAGCCTCGCGGCGGCGACATTTCCGACGTCCGCATCGATCTCAAGCGCCACGGCTGAGGCAGGCAGTCCCCCTCGCCCCGTTTGCGGGGGAGGAATGGGGTGAGGGCGTGGCGATTGGCCGCTCGGTTCGAACTCGCCAAGCCCCTCATCCTAGCCTTCCCCCGCAAGCGGGGAGAAGGGACTGTGCCGCGCCGGCCTTAGTCCAGCCGCCCCGAGGCATGGGCCAGGATCGTGTAGACCTTGCCGGTGTTCGACAGCAGATAGGCGCGCCACTGTGAGCCGTCGCGGTCGTTCTGGCTGACCTTGGCGAGGAGGCGCTCGAACTCCTGCACATAACGAATGGTAGCGTCCTGGAATTGCGGGTCGGCGCGGTACCGGCGGCGAATTTCGTCGAACGCCTGCTGTCCCGCCTCGGTGTAGAGGCGGCGCGACACCGCCGCAGCGTCGCCCCGACGCCAGTGATCCCACATCTCGACAGCCGCGACATTGTCGATGAGGCCGGCGATGCCGTGCGTCAGCGCTTCCAGCGTTTCGTATCCGTGCGGCGCCATCGGCCTCTCCGGCTCGTCACGCGAGGCCGCCTCGAGCAGGTTCGAGAGCCATCCGACCTGCGTCCGGCCGAGCGCCGGAGGCGGCTGCCACGGAGGCCCGCCCGGAGGAACAGCAATTGCCGGCTGTGCGTGCGCCGGAGAAGACGCCTCGCCGGAAGCGGCGATCGGCCCGGGCGCCCTCGGCGGCGCTAGGGGAACGACGGCCGCGGGCGCCATCGTTTCGACGGCGCCGGCCAACGGCGCCTTGCGCAGAGGCGGCGACGCGACGACGCGGGCAGGTTCGGCCGGCCGGGGCAGGGACTGTTCGAAGCCCGCGGTGGCGGTCGCCGGCGCGGCGATTGCGACCGGCTCGGCGACGTCGAAATGGGCCCCTGAATCGTTCACCAGCGCGGCGATCTCCTTCAGCGCTCGGATCTGGTCCGAGACGACCCGGCGCATCGCCTCGGCCGTCTCGCTCGTCTCCTGCGGCAGCTCCAGCACGCCGCGGCGCAGTTCCCGCCGCGTCGCTTCGAGATCACGCTGGACCTGGCTCGTCATTTCTTGCACTTCGGCGACCGATTGGCGGAAACGTCCGGCCGCGTGATCGAGCGCGCCGGCGAGCTGCGCGTTGGTTTGCTCGATGGCCGCCTGCAGGGATTGCGCCGTGCGGTCATGCTCCTTGGCGGCCGTCTCGCGAATTGTTTCGAACTGTCCGGCGACGGCGACCGATGCGCCCCTGGCCGTCGAGGCCAGGGCGGCGCTGATCTCCTGCGCGCGCGCCCGGGCCCGGTTGAAGCTGTCCTCGACCTTCGAGGCGAAACGCGCCAAGGTCGCTTCGAGGGCTTCGCTGCGGCCGGCGAGGTCGCCGACGAGCGCCCGAAGAGTGTCGCCCCGGCGCTCGAGCGCGGCGTCGACAGACTGCTGTTGCGCCCCGAGCTCCCGCTGTTGCGCCGCGAGTTCCTGCGCCGCCCGCGAAAGCGCCTCCGCATTCTTCGAGAGCTGCGAGGTGAGCGTGGTCGCGTCGGCTTGCGCCGTCGAGCTGAGTCGGCCGAGCGCCGCGACTTGCGAGGCGATGCCTCCCAAAGCGCGCTGGAACTCCTCGACCCTTGCGGCCAACCCGCCCTGCACCGAGGACAGCTTTTCGCCCGCTCCCGCAACCGTCTGATCGATCGCCGCGCTGGTCTTGCCCAGGTCGGCGATCGCCTGCGTCAATTCGTTGCGGAGCCGGTCGCCGGTCCCGGCGAGCGTCCCGACGGACGCCTCGGCGCTGCGCGCGACAGCCTCCCGCAGCGATGCGCCCGACAGCTCGACCTGCTCGGTCAAACGCTTCAGCAAAGCGTCGAGCGTTTCGCCGGAGCGCTTCGCCGTATCTTCGGCCACCGCGCGAAGCGCGTCGCCCGAATTGGCCACCTCTGTCCTCAGTTGACCTGAAAGCGCGCTCAGGACGCGCACCGGGTCGGCGGCGGTTCCGCTCACTGCTTCGACCAACTCCTCCGTGCGCCGGGTCAAGAGCGCGGTCAGATCCGCCATTTGACGGTCGAGCGTCTGGACGGCGCGCTCGGCCGCCCCGGCGATCTGCGTCGACGCGCTCTCGCCCCGCTCGACCAGAGCAGTCGTCAGCTCGGCTCCCTTGCCGTCGACGAGGCGCTGCAGCGCGTCGGCCTGGGAGGCGAGCGCGGCCGCAAGCTCGCCGCCCCGCGCCGCCCACTTCGAGTCGGCCTCGGCCGCGGTTTTCGCCAGCGACTCGTTCATCGTCTGGATGCGCGCCGCGAGCCGCGCGTCGATCAAACCCGCGCTGTGGTCGGCCGTCTCCGCCAACCCAGACAGCCGCTCGTCGATGGCGCGGGCGCTCTGGTCCGCCGCGTCGATGAGAGCGGCGCCTTTGCCGTCGATAATGCGATGCAGCTCGTCGATTCGGGAAGCGATCGAGGCGGCGAGTTCGCCTCCCCGCGCAGCCCAGCTCGAATCGGCCTCCGCCGCCGCGCGCGCCAGCGACTCGCTCATCGTCTGGATGCGGGCCGTGAGCCGCTCGTCGATCATGCCGGCGCTGCAGGTGGCGGCCTCCGCCATATCCGCCACCTTCGCGTCCAGCATGTGGGCGCTCCGGTCGGCGGCGCCGGCGAGAGCGGAGAGGCGAGCGTCGAAGTCCTCCACGCTCTGCTTCGCGCTTTCCGCGAGCGAGGCCCGATGGCGATCGAATGTCGCCCCGATCGTCGCGTGGTGCTGGTCGAACGCGGCGCCGAGCGCGTCACGATGCGTCTGGAGCATGGCGCCAACGCCCTGGGCGTGCTCGCTGACCTTCTGCTCGAGCTCCGAGCGGCTGGCTTCGAACCGCTGGCTCACCTCCTGCATCGGCGCGACCACTTGATCCTTGAGCCGGTCGACGCCGACGTTGAGCGAGCGCGAGACGTCCTCCACGCGGCCGGAGAGCGTCGCATTGATGTCTTGCGCCAGCGCCGAGACCGTTTCCGCCAATTCGCCGGCCCTCTTCTGCAACGTCTCACCGATCTCGACCGACTTGGCGTCCATGCCCTGAACGATCTCGCGGCTGCCATCGCCGAGCGCGCGCGCGACCTCGAGCGTGTTGCGGGCGAGGATTTCCGACAGCGCCCGACCACGCTGAGCGAGGCCTTCCTGGATGCGGGCGAGCAGGCCTTCGAGCGAGCCGGACAGCTGGTTGAGCCTGGCTTCGGCGCTCTCCTCGATCGCATGGAGGCGGGAATCGAAGAGGGCCGCGGCCTCCTCGTTGCGGCGGCCGAGCCTCTCGTCGATCGCTTCGCCCCGGCTGACCAGAGTCTCCTCGATCGCGCCGAGCTTGGCGGAAAGGTCGTCGGCGAGCGCTCCCGACCGTTCGCCGATCTGACGCACGAGGTCGCCGCCGCGTCCGTCGATTGCGCCCTCGAAACGCGCCAGATTCTCGCCGAGCGAGGCGTCGATGCGCCGGGACTGCGTGGCGAGCGCCTGATCGAGCGCTTCCACACGTTCGCCGATCTGGCGCACGAGGTCGCCGCCACGCCCGTCGATTGCGCCCTCGAACCGCGCGAGGCCATCGCCGAGCGACGCCTCGATGCGCCGCGACTGCGAGGCGACTGCCTGATCGAGCGCGTCCGCTTGCTCGCCGATCCGCTGCACGAGATCGCCGCCGCGTTCCTCGATTGCGCCCTCGAATCGCGCCAGGCCATCGCCGAGCGACGCCTCGATGCGGCTGGACTGCGAGGCGAACGCCTGATCGAGCGCGTCCGCTCGTTCGCCGATCTGGCGCACCAGGTCGCCGCCGCGTCCCTCGATTGCGCCCTCGAACCGCACAAGACCATCGCCGAGCGAGACCTGGATGCTCCGGGACTGCGAGGCGAGCGCCTGATCGAGCGCATCATAGTGCGCGGCCGACGCGGTCTCGAATTGCCCCAGACGCTGGGCGGATGTCGCGGACAGCTCCTCGAGATGATCGCCGAAGCGTTGGTCGAAGTCTTCGCGACCGGCTTGCAGCATGGAATCCAGCGCGCCGAGATGGTCGGAAAGTCGGACGTTGAGCTCGTTCGAGTGACCAGCGATGCGATCGACGACGCTGTGGCCGTGTTCGCCGACCAGATCATCGAGCGTCTCCACTTGCTCGCGCATCCCCTTCGTCTGATTGGTGAGGGACTCGACCAGGCGGGCGCCCCGTTCGCCGACGATGCCCTCGAATGACGCGACCTGCGCGGTCAGGGCCTCGTGGATGTCGGTCGCCCCGGTCGTGATCTTGGCGGCGGCGTCGCTGGCGAGGGTTACGAAGCGGCGGCCGACCTCCGCCGCTTCGGCGTCGAGCTTGCCGAGCGACTCCGCCGCCGCCCGCTCGATTTGCGACTGTGTGGTCGCCCCCTGGGCCGACATGGCGGCCGAGATGCGGCGAGTGGATTCTTCGATCAGCGCTTCGACAGCGGCGTTCTGGTACTCGATCGCGCCGCGCAACTGCTGTTGGCGCGAATCGAATTGCTCGCTCCATCGCATCGCAACCGCATCGAGAGTCGCCGAAGCGTCCGCGGCGCGATCGCGCAGAAGGGCCGCCACGCGTTCGCTCGAGCTCTCGAGGCCTTCACGAAGGGCCTGGCCGCGTTCGATGACCGTCTCTTGCAGGCGGTCGGAGGCGCCGTTGAGGCGGCTGACCAGGTGCGCGCCGTGAACGAGCACGGTGTCGGAAAGCCGGGCGCCGGCGGCGTCCAGCCGGTCGAGCAAGGACTCGGAACGATCGCCGAAGTCGCGGGCGAGCGCATCGCCGGCCTCCCCCAGCCGGCCGGCGATCGAGCCGCCCTGGGCGCGGATGGCCTCGACCGTCTGAATCCGATTGGCGTCGATGCGGCCGACGATTTCCTCGGCGTGTTCGTCCAGCGCCGCCCGCATCATGAGGGAAGTCTGGGCGAGACGGGTCGCGACGGAGTCGCCCTGCGAATGAACCGCGTCGGCGGCCTCGGCGAGACGCGCAGCGACGGCGTCCGCATGCCGGCCAAGGGTCTCGACCGCCTGCGAGCTGCTGGCGTCGATGCGCCCGACAAGCTCGTCTCCATGGGCGCCGACGGCGCTGCCCGCCGAGTCCGCAGCCTGCGCCAGATGCGACGCCACGGCGTCTCCATTCGCGCGAATGGCCGCTAGAGCCTGCTCGCTGCTCGCGTTGATTCGACCGACGACTTCGTTGGCGTGCGCGCCGAAAGCGCCGGACAAGGCGAGCGAGGAGGCGACGAATTGAGCCGTCGCCGCACTTTCCTGTTCCCTGATCGATTCGGCCGCCCGGGCGCCGCTGGAGACGATGCGGTCGACGACCTCCTCAGCGTGATCGCCGACGGCCGCCGACACGGCGCGCGACGCCTCGACCAGGCGGGCGGCGACTCCGCCGCCATGCCCCTCGATCGCCTCGACCGCCTCGGCCGCGCTGGCGTTGATGCGTCCGACGATTTCGTCGGCCTGGGCGCCGACCGCGCCGGATGTGATTTGCGCCGTCTCGGCGAGCCGCGCGGCGACGCGGTCTCCGTGCCTCACGATCGCGCCCACGGCCTCCGTGCTGGTGGCGTTGATGCGTCCGACGATTTCGTCCGCCTGGCCGCGGACCGCGATGGACATGGTTTGTGCCGCATCGGCGAGCCGCGCGGCCACGCGGTCTCCATGCCCCCCGATCGCGTCGACGGCGTCCGTGCTGGCGCCGTTGATTCGCCCGATGATTTCCTCGGCATGGGCCCCGACGGCGCCGGACACGGTTTGGATCGCGTCGGCCAGCCGTGCGGCGACGCTCTCTCCATGCCCTTCGATCGCGCCGACGGCATCCGTGCTGGCGCCGCTGATGCGCTCGATAATCTCGTCGGCGTGGGCGCCGACGGCGCCGGATAGGGTTTGGGTCGCCTCGGCGAGCCGCGCCGCGACGCGGTCTCCATGTCCCTCGATCGCGCCGACGGCGTCCGTGCTGACGCCGCTGATGCGCTCGATGATCTCGTCGGCGTGGGCGCCGACGGCGCCGGACATAATTTGGGTCGCCTCGGCGAGCCGCGCGGCGACGCGATCTCCATGCCCCTCGATCGCGCCGACGGCATCTGTGCTGGTGGCGCTGATACGCTCGATGATGTCGTCGGCATGGGCGCCGACGGCGCTGGACATCGTCTGCGACGCGTCGGCGAGCCGGGCCGCCGCGCTGTCTGCGTGCCAGGCGATCGCGTCAACCGTCTCGGCGCCGCTGGACCTGAAGCGTTCGACGATCTCGTCGGCGTGGGATCCGAGCGCGCCCGACATCGCGCTCGAGGCCTCCTCGAGCTCGGCGGTGACGCTGTTTCCGTGCCCCCGCATCGCGCGAACAGCTTCGGCGCCGCTGGCGGCGATGCGGCCGACGATCTCGTCGGCCTGGGCGCCGATCGCGCCCGACATTGTTTCGGACGTCTCGGCGAGCCGCGTGGCGACGCTCTCTCCATGCCCCAAAATCGCGTCGACTGCGTCGGCGGTGCTGGCCGTGATGCGGCCCACGACGTCGTCGGCATGAGCGCCGACGGCGCTGCGAGCTTCGTCCGCGGCCTCGGCCAGCCGGGCGGCGACGCCGCCGCCATGGACGCGGATTGCATCGACGACCTCCGCGCTGCTTGTGCGCACGCGCCCGATCACCGCGTCGGCGTGCGCCCCGATCGCGTCGGTCATTGAGGCGGAAGCCTCCGCCAGGCGGTCCGCCGCCGCGTCGCTGTGGCTGATGATGGCGTCCGTCGCACGAACGCCGCTCTCGTCGATGCGGCTCACCAGGCTGTCCGCATGGACGCCGATCGAGCCGACGATGGAGGTCTGGGAGGCGTTGATGCGGGCGACGAGGTCCTCGCTGCGCGCGTCCATCTTGGCGACCAGGACGTCTCCCGCTGTCTTGACGCGGGCGTCGACGTCGCCCACTCGCTCCAGAATGTCGTCGGCGGCCTTCTGGCTGGTCTCGCCGAGCCGGCCGGCGAGGCTCTCGCCGATCCCGGCGATCGAAGCGGCCACCTGCGTCCCTTCCGTGATGATGCGCTCGACGGCGGCCGAACCGCTTCGGCTCATGGCGGCGGCGATTTCCTCCGAGGACGAGCCCAGGGAGGCGGCGATGCGCTTCCCGGTCTCGGTCAGGCGCTCGCTCAAATTCGCGCCGGCGGAATCGAGGTCGGTGGAAATGCCGGTGCGCGCGTTGGCGATCGAGTCGCGCACGCGCGTTCCGCTGGCGACGATCGCCTCTCGCTGGTCCGCCATTTCAGCGATCAGCGAGCGAATCTTGCGCTCGTTGTCCGAATAGGACCGCTCGAGCGTGGAAACCTCGGACTTCACGCGGGTTTCGAGCTCGGCGGCGCGCGCCAGCGCACGCTCGATGCCGTCTCCCATGGAAGTCAATTCGCGACGGATCGCCTGCGACAGCGTGGCCACGTGCTCTCCGGCCGAGGACTCGGGCTCCGCCAAGCGAACCGCAATCTGCGAAATCGCGCGCGCCGACTGTCGCAATTCCCCCAGTCTACGGGCGAGCGCGGCGAAGCCGAACAGGAAAAAGATCGGGCCCAGCGCCGCCAGAGCGAGAAGGGGAGTCTCGGGGCGAAACAGGGTCTGGGCGAACGGGGTCGAGGAAACCGTCGGCCAGACGCTCAGGTACCCATAGAGCCCGCAAATCGCGAGCCAGGCGAGGGAGCCGGCAACCGCGAGAATGAACGGCGTCGGGCTCTCCGGGCCCGCGTTCATAGCCTGCAAAATCGCGCCGACCGTCTCGCGATCGTCATTGGCCGGGGGAGCGGACGGGATGATCGGCTTGGGCTCGCCCTCGTTCACTTGCGGGGCGGGGGGGGAAGCTGGCCGCAACAGCTGCGCCGGCTCCGCCTGCGGCGCGCTCGGCTTAAGAACCGGCGCGGGCGCGGCTTGTCTTGCGACCGGGGGACTGACCGCCGCCTTCTCGGCGGAGAGGGCGGGGAGGGCGTCGTCATCCGCCAGGTTCAACGCGCTTTCGATCGCCGACATCGCCGCGGAGACCGCGTCCGTCGCCGAATTCTGCTTTGCCATGATGTCCCGCCTCGTTTGATCGGCGTCGACCGCTTAGGGATCGACCAACGCGCCAACGCTTTCCGGCCGGCGCGGCTAAGGCCGGCGGAAACGCCCCATTAACCATGTCGCAGTCTATCGTCATGGTCCCAACATGAAAACCACGGCCGGTGGACATATTTTAATCGTCGTTAACACAAAATTTACCCTACGTTTTCAATGTATTCTGCTGCATGCCGCAAGGCGGCCGGGTCGCGGCGTCCGCGCCGCGGCCGCGCGAGGTTCGGCCATTGGCGAGGATTTCATGCTCGAACATGCGGGAGCCGAGAGCTCCGCAGATGCTGCATTGCGCCGAGAATCCCCTGCGTTCGGCGATCCGCCGATCGACCTTGTCCACCTCTCCCGCCAGTGTCAAGGCGATCCGGGCCTGGAGGAGGAACTGCTCGGCCTGTTCAGGGCGCTCGCCGGCTCGCTCGCGGCGCAAATATCCGATCCGCGAACCGGACTCGAGCTCAAGGCAGGCGCCGCGCACAAGCTTCGCGGCGCGGCGCTAGCCGTTGGGGCGCGGCAGGTGGCTAATGCGGCCGGGGCGATCGAGGACATGGCGCGCGCGGCCGGAGGCGGCGGCGGTCCAAGGGTCTCGCTCGCGATCGCGGCGCTGCAGGCGACGGTGACCGCGGCGATCGCGCAGATCGACCGCCTCCGCGGCTAGCGGCTCGAATCGACTTGTCACCTGCGCCGAAATCCCGCGACCGGGCGGAGTCCCTCCCGTTCAAAATGCGATCGTCGAACAGCCGGAGTCCGCCCGAAGGGATCGCTGTCTAACTCGGGTCGGCGAAATCGGTTTGGCGCGCCATCCGGCGCAGTATGCGCCAGATCTCCTCGCCGACCGCGTCGCTATTCGGCTGCGCGCACTTCGGCCGCCGCCGGTTCGGGCGCCGTGGATTCGGACGCAACCACGCTCTCGCGGGCGCCGACGACGTAGCAAATGACGGCAAACAGCGCATAGCCGAGCGCAACCTGCCACTCGGCCATCCAGCTGAGCTTGACGCCATGAATGAAGCCGAAGAACGCGAGCACTGCACCGGCCAGCGAATAGATCGCCGCCCGGTTGAAGTCGCGGTCGATGATGAAGGCGGCCATCGCCCCGAGGATGAGGCCCGCGAGCACCGCGCCGCCGCCGAGCAGCGACATGCCATGGTAGAGCACGCCGTTGTTGCCGAGCGCGTCGATGACCTTGTCGGGGCTGACGCCGGCCGCCCCCAAAGCTCCGTCGACCTGAAGCACCCCCCAGGCCGCGATGTTGGGGATGATCGCCAGCACCACCGCCGGCGCGTGCTTGGCGGGCGAGGCGGTGAAGGCCTGCGCGCCGATGACGAGGCCGATGTAGAGCAGGATCGGCAGGATCGCCACCGCCGGCACGATCGCGAGCAGTTCCGCCGTGAGCCCGAGGAAACAGACGAGCCCGATCACGACGCCCGTCGCCAGCGAATAGCCGATTCGCCCGCCGACCGATTTCCAGCCGGGATGGCCGATATAGACCGCCGGCGGGAACGGACTGCCGAGGATCGAGCCGACGATCGCGCCGATCCCGTCGGCAAGCAGGATGTGCCGCAAATTGTAGTTGTCTCCCGCCGCCGCGGCGCTCTCGACGTTGTTCATGCCCTCGGTGAAATTATAGACGCCGAGCGGGATGGCGGTGACGAGCAGCGGCCCGATGTCGGCGAGACCCTGGAACACTTCGCCGCCGGGAATCGGCAAATGAAGCCCGAATTTGCCGAACGCCTCGGCGACCTGCGCGCCCTGCAGGCCGCCCCAGCCAAATAAATGGGCGACCCAGCCGATCAAAGTGCCGAGAATGACGGCGGCCAGTCCGCCGGGCACGCCGCCGGGAAGTCTCACGTTCGCCGTCCACGAAATGAGCACGATCGCGAGTGAGACGAAGGCGATCCACGGGGTGTCCCACATCTGGAACGCCGGGCGCATCGAGATGAAGGCGATCGAGATGCCGGCGAGCGTCCCGAGCATCGCCGCGCGCGGCGTATATTTGCGGATCGTCGGACCGATGAAGGCGCCGATGAGCACGATGACGCCAATGATGAAAGCCCAGGCGAGGCCTGCCTGCCAAGCAAGCAACGCCGCCTTCTCCGCGCCGTCCGTCTTTTCGTGGGTGAGATAGGTCGGCAGCATGATGACGAGGACGACGATGAACATGTGCGGCACGCTCGGGCCGTAGGGCATCGCCGTCACGTCGCTGCGCCCCTCCCGCTTTGCGAGCCTGAGCGCGAGATAGGCGTAGTAGAGATTTCCAATCGGGAGCGCGATGCCGAGCGCCGGCAGCACCCGACCGTAGACGATCGAATCCGCGGGAAGATGGACGACGAAGAGACACAACGTGGTCAAAACGATCACGTTGAGGACCACGTTGGTGAACAGCCCGAAGAAGCCGTTCCAGTCGCCTGGCACCCATAATTGCGCGGCGGCGCCGCGGCCCTGCTGCATGGCCATGGGATCCTCCCCAATATCCTCGCCCGACGCGGGGCAACCGCTCGGAGCAAGATTTGTGCCGAGTTCCTCAACACACGTAGACGCGGAGGACCCGTTTTGCTTTGACGGCTTGCGCCGCCTGCAGCTACAATGATCGCAATTTCGCCGCGGCGCAACTGCAAAGCCGCGGAGACTGTCGAGACATGGGCTCAGCGCGGCGAGCCGGGAGGGACGCCCTCGTGAAGCGCGGATCGACCGGGCGCGACCCCGGAGCCCGAACGATTGGCGCCGGCGCGCGTCCCGCCGGCCGAGCGGAGGGGCGGTGATGGCGAACGGGCCGGGAATCGCTGTGGTCGCAGTCGGCGGCAACGCCCTCATCCGCGACAAGGACCATCTCTCCATCTTCGATCAATTCGCCGAGGCCTCGCTCACAGCGCGCCACATCGCCGAGATGATCGAAGCCGGCTGGAAGGTGATTCTCACCCACGGCAACGGCCCGCAGATGGGCTTCATTCTGCGCCGGTCCGAGCTTTCGATCCACGAGGTCGCGCCGGTGCCGATGGACTACGCCGGGGCCGACCTGCAGGGCGCGATCGGCTATATGTTCGTCAAGGCGTTCCGCAACGAGTTTCGCCGGCGGCGGCTCGACCGCCAGCCGGTGGCGGTGGTGACGGAGACGCTGGTCGATCCCGCCGACCCGGCGTTCAAGGATCCCACCAAGCCGATCGGCTCGCATATGGAGGAGGCCCGCGCCAAGGCGCTCGCCGCCGAGCAGGGCTGGACCGTCAAGGAGGACGCCGGCCGCGGTTGGCGGCGAGTCGTGCCATCGCCGGCGCCGAAAAGGATCGTCGACCTCGAGGTCATCCGGTCGCTGGCCGACGCCGGCTATGTGGTCATCGCCTGCGGCGGGGGCGGCGTCCCTGTCGTCGAGGACACCGAGGGGAACCTGTGCGGCGTCGAAGCCGTCATCGACAAGGACCTCGCCTCGAGTCTGCTGGCCGTCACCGTCGGCGCCGACCTCTTCCTCGTCGCCACCGGCGTCGAGCGCGTGGCCATCAACTTCAACCGGCCGGACCAGAAATGGCTCGACCGGATCACCGTCAGCGACGCCAAACGCCTGCATGACGCCGATCAATTCGACAGAGGCAGCATGGGCCCGAAGATTCAGGCGGTGGTCGGCTATCTGGAGCAGGGCGGCAAGGCGGGCCTCATCACCAACTGCGAAAACATCGGCCGGGCTCTGAGAGGCGAAACGGGAACCCGCATCGTGCCCGGCTGAAGAAGAAACGGAGTTCGCGATTGGAGCGCCATCCGGACGCACCGAGGGAGGAGGCAACATGAACCCCACGCCCCCAATCAACATCGGCAACACCGCGTTTATGCTCATATGCGCCAGCCTGGTCATGCTGATGACCCCCGGCCTGGCGTTCTTCTACGGCGGTCTCGTCGGTCGAAAGAACGTCCTGACAGTCATGATCCAGAGCTTCATGTCGCTGAGCTGGACCACCGTTCTTTGGTTCGCCTTCGGATATTCGATGTGCTTTGGTCCGACTTTGGGCGGTATTATCGGCGACCCCACGTACTACGCGTTCTTGCGCGGTGTCGGCCTGCAAACGATGTTCATGGGCAATGACGCCGGCATTCCGCTCGTCGTCCATATCGCATATCAAATGATGTTCGCCATTATCACTCCGGCCTTGATCACCGGGGCCTTCGCGGACCGAGTCACGTTCAAAGCATACTTTCTGTTTTTGACCGCTTGGCTGATCTTCGTGTACTTCCCCTTTGTCCATATGATCTGGAGTCCCGACGGACTGCTTGCCAAATGGGGAGTGCTGGACTTCGCCGGCGGACTCGTCGTTCACTGCACAGCCGGCTTCGCCGCCCTGGCGTCGGTGTTCTTCGTCGGCCGCCGTAGCGTCATGGCCAGCAAACCTCACAATGTTCCCCTTATTGCGCTCGGGACCGGGCTCTTATGGTTTGGTTGGTACGGGTTTAACGCGGGATCGGAATTGCGCGTCGACGCGGTGACCGCTTCGGCATTTCTCAATACCGACGTCGCCGCCTCATTTGCGGGCGTAACTTGGCTGGTCATCGAGTGGTTCTACGCCAAGCGGCCCAAATTTGTCGGCCTTTTGACCGGAACGGTTGCTGGCCTTGCGACGGTGACGCCGGCGGCGGGCTATGTTTCCGTCGGCTCGGCCGCGATTATCGGTGTGTTGGCCAGCGTTGCCTGTTATTACGCGGTCCTGCTCAAAAACCGAATGGGCTGGGACGACGCGCTCGACGTATGGGGCGTGCACGGCGTCGGCGGCTTTCTCGGCATTGTCCTCTTGGGGATCCTGGGGTCGACGGCGTGGAACTCCGCGGGCGCGGACGGACTGCTTTTGGGCGGCGCTGCTTTTTTTCTCAAGCAATGCGTCGCGGCCGTCATATGTGCGGTCTGGGCGTTCGTCTTCACCTACGGCATGCTGTGGTTGATAGATCACGTCACCGTGACCCGCACCGACCGGCAGTGGCAAGAGACGGGCCTCGACGAGGAACTTCACGGGGAGGAGGCCTACCCTCAGGGGCTATGATGCGATTGGTTCGTTCCGCCAAGAGGAGAGAATTCCGTTGTGGAGCGAAATCCTGACACACGGGGTGGGTGAGAGCCCGGCGGCGACACTACCGGCGGCGTCGACCGCTTGACGGAGGCGCCAAACGGACCGTATCGCAGAAAGGCCGGCTTTCGATCGGCGCAAAGGCGATCATCGGTGCAGGGAGCCGCTGGGGAGAAGATTGATGAGCACGATCGAGGCCGAGCCGTTTCCGCTCAATTTCGATTTGCCGGCCACGGCGCTCCTGGTCATCGATATGCAGCGCGACTTCGTCCTGCCCGGCGGCTTCGGCGAAAAGCTCGGCAACGACACCTCCCTCCTCCTGGCGGCCGTCCCTCCGACCGAGCGCGTGCTCATGAGAGCGCGCGAGAAAGGCATGTTCGTCGTCCACACGCGCGAGGGCCATCGGCCGGACCTCACCGACTGCCCGCCGGCCAAGCTGACCCGCGGAGGCAAGACGTTCATCGGCGAGCCGGGGCCGATGGGCCGAATTCTCGTGCGCGGCGAAGAGGGCCACGACATCATCAAGGAGCTCTACCCGAAGAGCGGCGAGCCGGTGATCGACAAGCCCGGCAAGGGCTCCTTTCACGCGACGGACCTGCACCAGATCCTGCTCGACCGGAAGATCAAGACGCTCGTCGTCTGCGGCGTGACAACGGAAGTGTGCGTGCACACGACCGTGCGCGAGGCGAACGACCGGGGCTACGAGTGCGTCGTCCTCAGCGACTGCGTCGCCTCCTATTTCCCGGAGTTCCAGCGGGTCGCTCTCGAAATGATCAAGGCGCAGGGCGGCATCTTCGGCTGGGTGTCGAACTCGCAAAACTTCCTCAAGGCCGTCGCTTGAGCCCGATGGCGGTCATTGCCGCTGAGCGCGTGGGCCACGCGCTCGACGTCGATTGCAATTGCGCCGGCGCCGTCCACAGCGTCTTTTCCCGCGCGGTCAATCTCGAAATTGAGGGCGAGCTGTGGACGCTTCTCGCATCCGATTGCGCGGACCTGCCGTTCGGGATCCGTCTGCCGGTCCGTTCCTTCGAGGCGTTCGCCATTCGCGAAGGCGGCTCGGTTCACGCACGGGCAGGCTTCGTCGGTGTGGGGCCGCCCGGTCGCCGGATCGTCGCTGACTGCCGCGCCGCGCCGCGCTGGGCGCCCTCGCCGCCTTTCGCGATCGCGCCCGGCTTCGCCGCGCGGCTCGCCCGGCTTTCGCAAGCGGCGACCGCGCGGGCCTGGTTGGGCTCGCGCGCGATGGCCCGCGAGGCGACAAGGTCGCTGCAAAGCGGAACGCGCCTCCTGGAGGACACGCTCGCCGGAATCGTCGGCTGCGGGCCGGGCCTCACTCCGGCCGGCGACGACGTGCTCGTCGGGATCCTTGCGGTCTTAAGTTCGCCGCTCGCGGGCGAGACCGGCGCGCAGGCTGCACAGGCGGTGCGTTGCGCCGTGGAAAGGCTCGCTCCGAGGACGACTGCGGTGAGCGCACACATGCTTCGCCAGGCCGCGCGCGGGCTGCTGGGCCGCATGCCGCTCGATCTCGTCGGCGCGCTCGCCGGTGGCTCGGCGGATGAGCTCGATTGCGCGATCCGCAGCATCGCCGCGACCGGCGCAACCTCCGGCGCGGACGTCTGCATGGGCGTCCTCGAAGCGGCGCAGGCGTTTATGCGGTCGGGCGCGTACGAGGCGGCGGCATGAGCCTGCGATCCCGGTCCTACCCCAACCTCTACAAGGACTCGGTCTCGCTGATGACCGTGTCGGCGAAACTTGCGGCGACGCGGGGCGTCGACCAGGCCTCGGTCGTCATGGCGACGCCGGCCAACCTCGAGAACCTGGCGCGCGCGGGGCTCGGCGAATACGAGGCGCGCGCCAATGATCTTCTCGTCGCCGTGTCCGGGTCGGACGAAGCCTGCGAGGCGGCGCTGCGTCTCGCTGACGAGCTGCTTACGGCCAAGGCCGCGGCCGGAGGAAACGACGAAGCGGCGGCAGAGCAGCCTCTGACCAGCATCCAGATGGCCGTCGCCAGGGATCCCTCGCTCAACCTGGCCCTGATCTCGGTACCTGGAGACTACGCCGCGGCGGAGGCGATGAAGGCGCTGAGTCTCGGCATGGACGTGATGCTTTTCAGCGACAATGTTCCGGTGGAGAGGGAGCTCGCGCTGAAGCTTTACGCCCGCGAGCGCGACCTGATGGTCATGGGTCCCGACTGCGGCACTGCGATCGTGGGCGGCGTGCCTCTCGGCTTCGCCAACGCGGTCAGGCGCGGCGCGATCGGCGTCGTCGGCGCCTCGGGCACCGGCACGCAGGAGGTGACTGCCCGCATCCATCGGCTCGGCCAGGGAATCTCTCACGCCCTCGGGACGGGCGGACACGACCTGTCGGCGAAGATCGGCGGGATCTCGATGCTGCACGGGTTCGCCGCGCTCGACGCCGACCCGGCGACGAAGGTGATCGTGCTCGTCTCCAAGCCGCCGGCGCCCGAGGTCACGGAGCGCGTGCTCGCCGCCGCGGAGCGCAGCGCAAAGCCGGTCGTCGTCATTTTCCTGGGCGCCGATCCGGCCTCGATCAAGGGCGAAGGCGTGTATGGCGCGCGCACGCTCGCCGAGGCTGCGGACATGGCGGTCAGCCTGGCGAAGGGCGGGGAGGTCCACGCCGCGCCGGTCGCGCTCTCCGACGAGACCCAGCGCGCGCTCGACGGCGTCGCTCGCGGCATGGCGGCTTCGCAGCGCTATGTGCGCGGCGCCTTCTCCGGCGGCACGTTTTGCTACGAAGCCCAGCTCATCCACGCCGCGGCGGGCGTCCGCGCGTTCTCCAACACGCCGACGGAGGGCAACCTGCTACTGAAGAACAGCGCGAAGAGCCGGCAGAACACCATCATCGACATGGGCGACGACGAGTTCACCCGGGGCCGTCCCCATCCCATGATCGACCCGTCGCAGCGAAATGCGCGGATCGGCGAGGAAATCGCCGATCCCGAGACCGCGGTGGTGCTCTTCGACGTCGTGCTGGGCTACGGGGCGAGCGCGGATCCGACGGCGGGCCTCATCGGGGTCGTCGGCGCCGCAAGAGCCAAGGCGAAAGCCGCCGGCCGGCACGTGGCTCTCGTCGCGCATGTGTGCGGAACCGATCTCGACCCGCAGAACCGAGACGGAGTCGTCGCCGCGCTGAAGTCCGCCGTGGTTCTCGTGGCTTCGTCCAACGCCGAGGCCGCGGCCTGGTCGGCGGCGATCGTCGCCGCGCGAAGCGGAGCGGGCCCATGAAGGCGTTGCTCGGCCGCGACCTCAACGTGATCAACGTCGGCCTCGAGGGCTTCGCGGCCGATATCGCCGCGGCGGGCGGACAGGTGACGCATCTCAGCTGGGCGCCGCCCGCGGGGGCCGATCCGGCGCTCGGCTGGACCCTCGCCGGAATGATCGGGGACAGACGCATCGAGGAGGCGAACCGCAAGGCGTATGAGCGCTACCTCGCGGCTCAGCCATGGCTCGTCGATGTCATGCTCGCGCGTGACGCCATTCCGGCTCTCGGCGAGGGCGAGCGCCGCATTCTCCACTCCGGGCCGCCGATCGCCTGGGCCAGCATGTGCGGCCCGCAAAAGGGCGCGATCGCCGGCGCCATCCTCTACGAGGGGTGGGCGGGGGACCTCGAAACCGCGGAGCGGCTCGCGGCGAGCGGAGCCGTCGCGCTTGAGCCCTGTCATGCGCATGGCGCGGTCGGCCCGATGGCGGGCGTCATCAGCCCCTCCATGCCAGTTTGGGTCGTCGAGAACGCGACGGCGGGCAACCGCGCGTTCTCGAACCTCAACGAGGGCCTCGGCAAGGTCCTGCGCTTCGGCGCGAATTCGCCCGATGTCCTCGAGCGGCTGCGCTGGCTCGGCGGCGAGTTCTTCACCGCGATGAGGGCCGCCGTAGGGGCGATGAAGGAGCGGGATCTGAAGCCCTTGATGGCGCAGGCGCTGCACATGGGCGACGAATTGCACAACCGCAACGCGGCGGCGTCCGGCCTCATCTTCAAACGGCTGGCGCTGGCTCTGCTCGATTGCGGCCTCGATCCGGGCGTCGTGCGCCGCGCGCTCGCCTTCGTCGCCGGGAACGATCACTTCTTCCTCAATATCTCGATGGCGGCCTGCAAATCGATGTCCGACGCGGCGCAGGGCGTGCCGTTCAGCAGCATGGCGACGGTGATGGCGCGCAACGGCGTCAACTTCGGCATAAGGCTGAGCGGGACCGGCGACCTTTGGTTCGAGGCGCCGGCCAATCCGGTCGACGGCCTCTATTTCCCCGGATACTCGGTCGAGGACGCCGCCGCCGACCTCGGCGATTCGGCGATCACCGAGACGAACGGCCTCGGCGGATTCGCGATGGCCGCCTCGCCCGCGATCGTGCAGTTCGTCGGCGGCACGCCGGCGGACGCAACGGCGAACAGCCGACGCATGCTCGCCATCACGCTCGGCGCGAATCCCGCTTTCACGCTGCCGGCGCTCAATTTCGCAGGGACGCCGGCCGGCATCGACGCGCGGCTCGTCGCCGATTCGGGCGTCCTGCCGATCATCAATACGGGAATCGCCCACAAGAAGGCCGGCGTCGGCCAGATCGGCGCAGGAATCACGACGGCGCCGATGGCATGCTTCGCCGACGCGCTCGCCGCGCTCGCGCAAACCCTCGCGACAGAGAATCGGAGGACGTCATGAGCCAAGAGGTGCTCCTCGCCGTCAACGGCACGCTCATGCGGGGCTTGAAGCTCAACCCCAATATGGCGGCCGCCGATGCGACCTTCGTGCGCGAGGCGGCGACCGAGCCCGCCTATCGCCTGTGGAGCATCAGGGACGACCATCCCGCGATGATGCGCGTCACGGACGGCAAGGGGGTGAAAGTCGCGGTCGAAATCTGGTCCGTGCCGCCTTCGGGCCTGGCGAGCATCCTCCTCAAGGAGCCGCCGGGGTTGGCGATCGGCAAGGTGCGCCTCGACGACGGAGAGACGGTGCTTGGCGTCATCGGCGAGCCGGCGCTCGTCGAAGGGCAGAAGGAGATAACCTCCTTTGGCGGCTGGCGCCCCTATGTCGCGGCCGCAGGGGTCAAATCATGATCCTTGCGGAAACAGCCGGCATTTTCGGTCGCTAGGCGCCACCTGCGCAGCCGGGGCATTTTCCGGCCAAGTCGGTCAACCGTCATGGCCGGGCTTGTCCTGGACAAGCCCGGCCATGACGCCAAGAGTTGGCGCCCGGGAATTTGCCCCGGTTACCCAACTGCCTTGCCGCATCGGCGCCTCGCGCCGCCTCCAGGCGATCGTTTCCGGCGCATTCCGGCTCGTCGCCGGATCGAACTTGAACGGTGGAAACGATTCGATTCCGCCCCTCGTCCATTCGGACCGCTCGTCCGGCGCGCCTGATTTCCGGAACATCCAAAGCGGCGCGCTTTCGGCCCTGCGGCGCTTGCTCTATGCGGCGCTTGCTCTATGAAGGCGCCGCAAGGCTCGGACCTCCGCAGCCGGGATGGCGGTTTTTCGGCTCGATGACGAAAGTGACTTATATCGACGCCTCGGGGCAGGCGCGCACGGTCGACGGCCAGGTCGGATCGACGGTGATGGAGACCGCGTTGCGCAACGCGGTTCCGGGCATCGAGGCGGAATGCGGCGGCGCCTGCGCCTGCGCGACCTGTCACGTCTATGTCGCCGACGAGTGGACGGAGAAGGTCGGCAAGCCGTCGCAGATGGAAGAGGACATGCTCGACTTCGCTTTCGAGGTGCGGCCGAATTCGAGGCTCTCCTGCCAGATCAAGGTCAGCGACGAGCTGGACGGTCTCGTCGTGACGACGCCGGCGAAGCAGGGGTAATCCATGACCGAAGTCCTCTCCACCGACGTGGCCGTCGTCGGCGCCGGGCCGGTCGGCCTGTTCGCCGTGTTCGAGCTCGGCCTTCTCGACATGCGGTGCTGCCTCGTCGATATCCTGCCGAAGCCGGGCGGCCAATGCGCCGAGCTCTACCCCGAGAAGCCGATCTACGACATTCCCGGCTATCCGATCATCAACGGCCAAGAGCTGGTCGACAAGCTCATGCAGCAGATCCACCCGTTCGGGGCGAAATTTCACCTGGGCGAGATGGTCGAGAGGCTGGACGTGCTCGGCACGGCAGAGCGGCCGCTGTTCCGGATCGGCACCGACGCCGACACTGAGATCGAGGCGAAGTGCGTCTTCGTCGCCGCCGGCGGCGGATCCTTTCAGCCGAAGAAGCCGCCGCTCGCCGGCCTCGACGCCTTCGAGAACACGAGCGTGTTCTATTCCGTGCGGAAGATGGAGCACTTCCGCGGCCGGCGCGTGGTCGTCGTCGGCGGCGGCGATTCGGCCCTCGATTGGGTCCTCAACCTGCATCCGATTGCCGGCCGCGTCACGCTCATCCACCGCCGCGACGCCTTCCGCGCCGCGCCGCACTCGGTCAACGCCATGCGGGCGCTGGTCGGCGCCGGCGCGATGGATTTCGTCCTCGGCCAAGTGACGGCGGTCAAGGGCGAGAACGGCCAGCTGTCCGCTCTCACCGTCCGCAAGGAGAGCGGCGAGGTCTATGATCACGCCTGCGACGACATGCTGCCGTTCTTCGGGCTCACGATGAAGCTCGGGCCGGTCGCCGGCTGGGGCCTCAACCTGCACGAGAACCTCATCCCGACCGATACGGAGAAATTCGAAACCAGCACGCCCGGCATCTTCGCCGTCGGCGACATCGGGACCTATCCGGGCAAGCTCAAGCTCATCCTGTGCGGCTTCCACGAGGCGGCGCTCGCCGCCCAGCGCGCGTTCCACTATGTCTTCCCGGACAAGAAGCTCCTCTTCCAGTACACGACGTCCTCCACGAGCCTGCAGCGCAAGTTGGGGGTGGGGTGAGCCATCGGGACCTGCCCACGCAATGGCAGTCTAGATCCGTACCCGGGAACATGGCTGGTGCGGGCAAAGCTGCTATGCTGGAGAGGGACCAGTACGTGGATTAGAGACATGACAATGATTGTCACTCGGGTGCATGTGGCGAGGGATGGAACGCTGACCGGACGGGCGCCGGCACAAGTACCGGCGGGGGAGCATAAGGCAGTGAACTCTTTCAACCCTAGCCGTAACTTCGACGTCAAAGACCTGCCTGACATTGACCTCGGTCCGTGGCCGAACGGGATCAGCCTGGGAACGGGGAACATTTACGGCGACGATGGATGTTGATGTTTGTCGCCACGAACGTTCTTGTCTATGCCAGCGCGGTCGGG
>DASRSL010000012.1:0-18412 GCA_035656495.1 Roseiarcus sp. | reverse complement strand
TAGGATCGCCTTGCGGTCCTTCCAGGAAACAAACGCCAGGCTGTTGCGGATCAGGTGCACGATGCAGGTCTGCACCACGGCGTCCGGAAACACTGAGGTGATCGCCTCGGGGAAGCCCTTGAGCCCGTCGACGACCGCAATCAGGATGTCGTTGACGCCGCGCGCCTTGAGCTCGTTCATCACCTTGAGCCAGAACTTGGCCCCCTCGCTCTGCTCGATCCAAAGCCCGAGGACATCCTTCTCGCCGTCCGGATTGAGGGCGAGCGCGACGTAGACGGCCTTGTTCTTGACCAGACCCTCGTCACGAATCTTGACTCGCAGCGCGTCGAAAAACACGACCGGATAGACCGGATCGAGCGGCCGGTTCTGCCATTCCCGCACTTCGTCGAGAACCGCGTCGGTGACCCGGCTGATGAGGCCGGGCGAGACGTCGGCGCCTGTCCGCTCCCCTCGAACCCGCCCCGATCCGGCGCGGAAATTGCTTGATCGAAGCCTCGAGCGTTTGCGCTCGAAGGAAGACCGACTTGAGATGTCGATTATCGGCCCTGGACTGCGCCCGCCCGGCGTCACGTACGCATTTTCGGGCGTTCAGCCGCTGCTTTCATCCGTAAGCCTTTGACAAATCTAGGTTACCTTGTGGAATTTTCGGAAAGAATAGGAAAGAAACTGAAATTTTTGGAAAGCTTCGGAAGGCCCGACGGAAATTTTCGGAAAACTTCGGAAAGCCTTTCCGAAGAATGGACGGATCCGCCGTTGGCGCAGGGATTCAAGTCCGTGGGCGCGCCTGCGGGAAGGCGCACATGAAGAGCGGGTCGCCGCGAGCGGCGCCTGTCCGTCATGGCGAGCGATATGGCTCCAACGATCGGTGGCGGTTCCAGCCGATCGGGACCTGTTCTAGCGAGGCGGCGCTCTCGCCGGACAAATCACCGGCCCGGGGGCTTCGTCGCCGTTCATTCCAAATGGGCGCGCGCCCTTGAGACGCTGGCAGCCCGCTCTCTGGCCCGCGGGTTTTGCACAACGCGGGCGCGGGAGAGTTTGATCGGGAAGTCAGCCGGCCAGACGGGCGCGCGGCGCGGCAAGGCGGATTTCGAGCCCCTCCGGCTTCCAGTCGCGCGCGATCTCGCCGCCGAGCTGACTCATGACCGCGATCCGCGACAGCACGCCGCCGAAGCCTTCGACGCTGGTCGGTTGAACGACAGGCGGCCCGCCGCGTTCGACCCAGGTGACGGCGATGTTTTCGCCTTCCTCGACGCAATTGATCGCGATGGTTCCCTCGGCCGAGGACAGGGCGCCGTATTTGGCGGCGTTGGTCGCGAACTCGTGCAGGAGCAGCGCCAGGCTGGCGACGGCGCCGCCTGAGACGGGGACATCCACGCCCGAAACCGCGATACGCGGCGCCTCGGGTTCGTCGAACGGCGCGACAATCGCGCCGATAAGCGCCTGGAGCGTGGTCGGTTGCGACGATGGCTCGCCATGCGAAAAGGTCAGCGCATGGGCCTGCGCAAGCGCCGCGAGGCGCTCTCGGGCGGACTCTGCGAGCTCCTGTGTGGATTTGGCCGAGCGGGCGCTGAGCCCGATGATGCTCCCGGTGACCGCGAACAGATTCTTCACCCGATGGTTCATCTCCCGCAGAAGCAATTGCTGCCTCTCGCGGGTCTTCTTCAACTCGGAAATATCCCTCGCGATCTTCGATGCGCCGACGATTCGACCCTGCGAATCGCGGATCGGCGAGATGGTGAGGGAAATGTCGACAAGGCTTCCGTCCTTGCGACGACGCACAGTCTCAAACTGCCGGATGCGCTCGCCGCGGCGGATCTTGTCGAGCAGCGCCAGCTTTTCCCCTAAGCGGTCGGGGGGAATGATGATCGTCACTGACCCGCCGACCGCTTCCTCAGCGGTAAAGCCGAAGAGCCGCTCGGCGCCCGCATTCCAGGTATGGATCGCGCCGCCGAGATCCATCGAGAGGATCGCGTCGTCGGAGGATTCGATGATCGCTGCGTAGTGCCACGCCGCGCGGTCGTGTTCGCTTTGAGCCTTTTTTCGCATGCGGGCTCCATGCGCGAAGGACGCGTCGACCGGCGGCGAATCGTCTGCCGAAGGCTCGCGACGGGGGGAGAAGCGGTTCACGTCCGACATATTCGTGCGTAGGCCAAAGGGTTGAAAGACCGACATTGCATGGTTTTCGCCCTGCTGTCAGGCGCCGAGCGAAGATTAGCCAATTTTGACGTTTGCTGATTTTGGAGCAAAAATGACCGTTAGACGCCAATTCTAGCTTTGATGTGACGTTGCGGAACAATCGTTTGGCCCCGGCGTTGCGATCGGGTCCAGGCTTCGAGCGTGAGGCGAAGGTCGATGGCTGCGCCGAGAGCGAGCTGGAAGGGCTTTCTGACAATTGCCGAATTGACATGCCCCGTGGGGCTGTACGCCGGGGTCTCGTCATCCGAGCGCATCGTGCTGCACACCGTCAGCCGATCGAGTGGAAACCGTGTGAGCCGACAGTATGTCGACGTCGGGACGGGCGAGCCGGTCGAGAGCGATGATCAGGTCAAGGGCTATGAGGTCGGCAAGGACGAATACGTCGTCCTGGAGCCGGAGGAAATCGCCGCTGCGGTTCCCGAGAGCGACAAGCGCCTGACCGTGTCGGCCTTCATCACCCGCGATGAGATCGACGACGCCTACTTCGATCGACCTTATTTCCTCGCGCCCTCCGACCGGAGCGCCGACGAGGCGTTCGGATTGATCCGTGACGGACTGCGCGCCTCCAACACGGCCGCGATCGCCCGAGCGGTGCTGTTTCGGCGCGTGCGCACCCTCATGATCCGGCCTCTCGGCGCGGGCCTCGCCGCAATCTCGCTCAACTTCGACTACGAGGTCCGCTCGGCCAAAGAGGTGTTCGGCGAGGTGCCGAAGCTTGAGATCAAAGGCGAGATGCTGGAGCTCGCCGAGCACATCATCAGGACGAAGCAAGGCGAATTCGATCCTGCAAGCGTGCAGGACCGCTACGAGGCGGCGCTCGCCGAACTCGTCAAAGCCAAGATCGAGGGCCGCAGGGTCGAGCCGCCGAAGCGACCGAAGCGCACTGCCCCGCGCGACCTCCTGGCTGCGCTGCGGGAAAGCGCAGCGATGACCGGAAAGCCGCCGCCGCGGGCCAAAGCGGCGCCGCCGGCGAGAGCGCGGAAGAAGGCAAGCTGAGATGGCGCTCGAGCAGTATCGCGCCAAGCGCAATTTCGAGGTCACCCCCGAGCCGAGATCGACCGCTCCAAGCGCCAGCGAGGGACACAGCTTCGTCGTGCAGAAGCACGACGCTCGGCGGCTGCACTACGACTTTCGCCTCGAGCTGGACGGCGTCCTGAAAAGCTGGGCTGTGACGCGCGGGCCCAGCCTCGTCCCCGGCGAGAAACGGTTGGCCGTCGCAGTCGAGGACCATCCGCTCGAATATGGATCGTTCGAGGGAACGATCCCCAAGGGCGAGTATGGCGGCGGCGCGGTCCTCGTCTGGGACCGCGGAGCCTGGGCGCCGATCGGCGATCCGCACACGGGCCTCGCCAAAGGACATCTGGAATTCGAGCTGTCGGGCCAGAAGCTGCAGGGACGCTGGCATCTCGTCCGGATGAAGGGCAAGCCGCGCGAGAAGCACGAGAACTGGCTCCTGATCAAGGGCGACGATGAATTCGCGCGCGACAAGGAGGCGCCGGACATCCTGGAAGAACAGCCGAAATCCGCCGCCAGCGGCCGCCCGATCGCCGAGGTGGCCAAGGAGGCGCCGGGATGGTCCTCGAAAACCGGCAGAATCGAAAGACGCGGCGAGGCGGCGGAACCTCCTGATCCGGCTGGCGTCAAGGGGGCGCGCAAAGGTCCGATGCCCCCCTTCGTCGAGCCGATGCAGGCGACCGCGGTCAAGGCGCCGCTTTCCGGCGATCGTTGGCTGCACGAGGTCAAATATGACGGCTATCGGATCGAGGCGCGCATCGATCGGGCCGAGATCAAGCTGCTGACCCGCGCCGGCCTCGACTGGACCACGAAATTCGGCGAGCCGATACTTGAGGCCTTGAGGGCGCTGCCCGCGAGCCAAGCCTTGATCGATGGCGAAGTCGTTGCCGAAAACGAGGCCGGAGCGTCGGATTTCTCCGCGCTTCAGGCGGCGCTGAGCGAGGAACAGGCCGACCGATTGACCTTCTACGCCTTCGATCTCCTTTACCTGGACGGTTTCGACCTCCGCGACGCGTCGCTCATCGCGCGCAAGAGGCTGCTCGAGGCGCTGATCGGCGGCGGCTCCGGCGCGGTGCGCTACAGCGGCCATTTCGAGGAGGACGGCGCGATCGTGTTCCGACACGCCTGCCGCCTCGGGCTCGAGGGAATCGTCTCCAAGCTCAGGGATTCCCCTTACCGTCCCGGCCGCGGGCGGAGCTGGGCCAAGATCAAGTGCTCAGGCCGGCAAGAATTCGTCATCGCGGGCTTCGTCCCTTCGACCGCTCAGCGCAACGCGATCGGCTCGCTTGTCCTCGGCGTCTACGAGGACGGGAAGCTGCGGCATGTCGGCCGGGTCGGGACCGGGTTCACAGCCACGGTCGCGCGCGCGCTCTACGCGCGCCTCGAGCCGATGCGCGTCGCCTCGAGCCCATTCGCCAGGCGCCTGGGCGCCGCGGAGGCTCGACAGGTGCGTTACGTTCGGCCCGAGCTTGTCGCCGAAGTCGATTTTCGCGGATGGACGGCGGACAAGATTCTGCGCCACGCCTCGTTCAAGGCGCTGCGCGAGGACAAGCCAGCGCGCGAGGTGACGCGCGAATCCGAGCCCTCGAATTCGCCCAAGGCCAAGGAGAGCGCAGTGGAGCTCACCCATCCGGACCGTCTCTACTGGCCCGACGACGGCGTCACCAAGCAGGGGCTCGCGGACTATTACGCCGAGGTGTGGCCGCACATGGCGCCGTTCGTCGTTGACCGGGCGCTTGCGCTCGTGCGCTGCCCCGACGGGATCACGGGGGAGAAGTTCTTTCAGAAGCACGCCTGGAAGGGCATCGGATCGGCCATCGCGCGCGTCCAAGATCCGATGGAGAAGGGCGAGCCGCTCATCAGCGTCCGCGACCTCGACGGGCTGATCGCGCTCGTGCAAATGGCGGTGCTCGAGATCCACCCCTGGGGGTCGACGGTCACGAATTGGGAGCGGCCGGACACCATCATCATGGATCTCGACCCCGGCGAGGGCGTCCCCTGGGAGGCGGTCATCGAGGCGGCGAGGGAGGTGCGCGACCGCCTGGGCGAGGCCGGGCTCACCGCTTTCGTCAAGACGTCCGGCGGCAAGGGCCTGCATGTGGTCGCGCCGGTCAAGCCGAAAGCGGACTGGCCGGCCGTCAAGGCGTTCACGAAAGGAATGGCCGACGCAATGGTCGCCGACAGTCCGTCGCGCTATGTCGCCACCATCGCCAAGGTCAAGCGGACGGGCAAGATCCTCATCGACTACCTGCGCAACCAGCGGGGAACGACGGCGATCGCCGCCTATTCGACGCGGGCGCGCCCGGGCGCCGCCGTCTCCATGCCGCTCGACTGGGACGAGCTCGGGCCGGAGATCGGCCCCGCCCGCTTCACCGTCTTGAACGCGCCCGCGCGCCTCGCCACCCTCGACCGCGATCCCTGGGAGGGCTTCCGTGCGGCCGAGGCGCCGATCGAAGAAGGGACGCGGCCGCGACGAGCAGGCCAGGCGAGCCGGAGAACAGACTCGACCGCGGCCTCCGGCCGGCAAGCGTCGGACAGGAAGCGGGCCCGAGGAGCCAAGCGCTAGCGCAAGCGACTCTAACGCTCCCGTTGCGCCGGGCGAGCCGGCCATTCCCTGCGGCAGGGAAAATAGCAGCGAACTTCTCGTTTTTCGGCCGATTCGAGCAAGAATCGTCCCGCAAAGCCCAATGATTCGAGGCGGCTCCGTGACAATTCCCTACGCGGGCGAACAGGGACATTTTTTGGCCTATCAAGGAATTCAAGTTCCCTGTTCGATAGAATGCAGGGATATCTCGCGCCCTGATGCGCCGCCTGTTCGGGGCGGAACGTTAGCGCTGGCCGTAGGCCGAGAAGTCTCCATGCCGCGCGGGCCAGCGCCGCCTGCGACAGCGAAGGCGGAAATGCGGAGCCGCCCAGGAGCCGCCCTCGATGCATTGCTGAAGTGTATCATCGCTTCATAATCGGCGGACTTTTTTACACGACCCTCGTGAGAAGCGACGACAAGCCGAAGCATCACCGCCCGTCGACCGAGTACGCGAGCAAGACGTTCCCCGGTGTCCCCCAAAGAAGCCAGACCCCGAGCCGACATAGACCATGCCGTCGACGACAACGGCTCCGCCGCCGTCGATCGAGCCGCCCTTCGCAGCGCCGCCATTGACGGTCTGATAGTCGCCCTTCGTGTCCACGTCCCAAGCGATGTTGCCGTTGTCGGCGAAGTAGGCGCGCAAATGTCCGTCGAGTCCGCCCGAGAACACGAGCCCTGGGATCGCGGTCACCGCTGCGGATTGCGCGGGACTGCAGCCCGGGACATCGCCGCAACCGGGATGCGGGGTCAGCCAGATTTCTTCTCCTGTAGCGAGCTTGAGGGCCGATAGCCCGCCGCCTGTCTTGCTGTCGTAGAGAAGCGCGACTTTTGGATTGAACACGTATGGTTGAGCGCCGGGGGCTCCTGGCGTCACGACGCTCAGTCGAACGTCAGAGACGGCGGCGTAGACATTGCTTTCATCGACCGCGATGCCCCATTGCACGCCACCCATCTTGCCGCCATTGCCGACTCTCTTCTGCCAAACGATCTCTCCGCCATGATCGGGATCGAGCGCAGTGACGACGCCCGATTTCTGTCCGGCGACGAGGACCCGTTTGCCGCCCGGAAGATCGGCGAGGATGGCGGACGATCCGAAATCAAAGTCCGGTCTATCAGCTTTAGGGCAGTTTTCCTTCGCCGGATTAACACACGCGATGTTGTAAGCGTCTCCCGGAGTTATCTGCCGCGACCACGCCACTTGGCCTGAGTCGGCGTTGAGGCCGAGGAAGGCATCTGAGGTTTCGGTCGGCGGATCGGAGTAATTATCGCCGGTCGTCGCATAGATTCTTTGGCTCGCGGCGTCATAGGTTGGAGCCGACCAAATCCCCGCCCCCGAAGGTCCCAAAAGCTGAACGCCCGTGGCATTGACCGCGCCAGGCTTGGCTTCCTGTGCGATCGTATAGGCCTTCCACAGCACCTTGCCTGCTGTGGTGTCCAGCGCGACAAGACTGCCCCGGAAACTGCAACATTGGTAAGACGGATTGGCGCCTGTGGCCTCCTCGTATGACGAGACCGGCACAAAAAGCGTCGTCCCGACCAAGGTCGGCGAACCGGTGATGACTGATGCAGGGTGGTCGTCGACTCTGGTCGTCCATAGCTCTTTGCCGGTCAGCGCATCGATCGAATGGGCCTTCGCGCCCAGGTCGCCGAAATAGGCGGCCCAACCATCCCCGTGAGGGCCGATGACGATGGCCGACCGAACGCCCTTGCCGGCTGCGAACTCCCAGTATGTGCATCCGCTCTTGGCGTCGAGCGAATAGACTTTTCCGTTTGGGCTGCCGACGAATACGCGTCCGCCAAAGACTGTCGGCTGCGCGACTGCGCGGGTCGCGCCGGGGAAACCGAACGCCCATTTCAGTTTGAGGCGGCCCAAGTCGGAGGGATCGAGCCGCGCCATGTCGGCAGGCTGGAAGCGATGTTGCATAGGCTCGACGCCCCATCCGTTCCAACGCGGCTTGGCCAGTGCATCGACGAACGCTTGGCCACTCTCTGGACAGGCGCCTCCAATCGGTGAGTCGGCTGCGGTCTCTTGCGCTCTCGCATCGAGAGCAGCCGCTATCTGGAAAACAAAGCCAACTCCAATCACTACGCCGATCAATCGGCTGCATGAGAAAGTCATGGCACTCCTCCAGGGAGGGTCTTGAACTAAGCTTATGGATGTCCAGAAACGCGTCTTGCGCCGATGGCTGCGCCAAGTGGATAGGAGCAAGACTCAGCGCCGCCGCTTCCGACCCCGCGTCCGACGACGCTCGGACAAGAAGCACTCAGTATCATCTGAGCACATACAGATCGTTTACCTGTTGAGGGCATGAATCGGCTGGCCCCCGCCGTTCCCTGCATGGAGGGTAGGGATTCCGGCCTTTAGCTACATCACGGCCCGCTCCGGGAGACTGCAAGGGTTTCCCGACGTCCCATTCGGGGAGGTCCGTCCGGGGACGCTGCTTATCGCTCTTGCCGTCAGCCGCGGTCCGCCGCGTCGAAATGCCGGATGAGGCGCTCGTTGATGACGCTCGCCGCCTCGAGATGAGGCATGTGCCCAACGTTCTCGATCAGCGCGACCTCGACCAGGGCGGGCAGCCCCTTGGCGGCGGCGGGATCGAGGACCGCGTCGCGTTCGCCCCAGACGATGAGGATTGGAACGCGGCGCTCGTCGATGAGGTCCCGGAAACTTGCCGCCTGCCGGCCCGACGGCAAGTTCTTGTCCGCGATCGCGCGAAGCGCCTCCTTGGCGCCCTCGAGTCGCTTGAACCTTTGCACGCCCTCAATCATCTGCGCGGAAACGAGCTCCGGATCGGCGATGAGGAGCTGGAGCACGGCCTTGACGTCCTTGCGCTTCTCCGCCGAGATGAAGCCTTCGACGAAATCGGCGTTGACCTTGTCGTCGAGACCGGAGGGCGCGACGCCGACGAGAGAGGCGACCCGATCCGGGCGGTCCTTGAGCGTCTGGAAGGCGATCGCCGCGCCGAGCGAATGCCCGACGAGATGCACTTTCGCCGCGCCGATCTCGTCGATGAGGGCGGCGACGGCCTCCGCGAGCTCGCCGAGGTCGCCGCTCGTCAGTGTCTTCGTCGACTTGCCGTGGCCGGGCAGATCGAGCGCGTAGACCGGACGGCTCTTCGCGAGCTCATCGATGTTGAAGAGCCAATTGTCGGAATCGCCGCCGAAGCCGTGGATCAGCACGACCGGGGTGGCCCTGCCCTGGAGGCCGGCCGCCTTGAAGACGAGCGTCCGGCCGTCGCGCTCGATGGTTCGCTCGACGGCGCCGCCCGCCTCGCCGTCCGCCGCCGCCACGACGACGAAGCCGGCGACGAAGCTGTCGATGTCGGCGTCGGAGACGGCGGCAGGGGCGATCACCGCGAGCAGCGAGCCGACCGGCAGCACATCGCCCTCTTTGGCGACGAGGCGGCGGATCGTTCCCGAAGCCGGGCTCTCGTAAGCGTTGGCGATCTTCGTCGTCTCGATCTCCGCGATCTCCTGTCCCTTCGCGACGTCAGCTCCCTCCGCGACAAGCCACGAGGTGAGGGCGCCCTCCTCCATGGCGAGCCCCCACTTCGGCATGACGATCGGCTGGATGTCGCTCATGCGGCTTTCCCTTTCGTCACCGCGAGGACGGCGCTGCGGATCTTGGGCGCGCTCGGGATGTAGACGTCCTCGAGCGCTGGCGAAAAGGGCACGGGCGTGTGCGGCGCCGTCACGGTCTTGATCGGCGCCTTCAGATGACTGAAGGCCTCCTCGGCGACGAGCCGCGAAATGTCCGCCGCCATCGAACAGCGCGGATGGGCTTCGTCGACCACGACAAGACGACCCGTTTCGGCGACGCTGTCGAGGATCGTCTCCGTGTCGAGCGGAGACGTCGTGCGCGGATCGATGACAGTCACGCTCACCCCCTCCCGCTTGAGGTCGTCGGCGGCGGAGTTGGCCAAATTGACCATGCGGCCAAAGGCGACGATGGTCGCATCCCTGCCCTCGCGGGTGACGTTCGCCTCGCCGAAGGGGATCGTGTAGCTCTCGTCCGGCACGTCACCGGTCTCGTCGTACATGAGCTTGTGCTCGAAGAAGATCACCGGGTCATCGTCCCGGATGGACTGGATCATCAGCCCCTTGGCTTCGTAGGGCGAGGACGGCAGCACGACCTTGAGGCCCGGAATGTGGGTGAACAAGGGATAGAGACACTGGCTGTGCTGCGATGCGGCGCGGAAGCCCGCGCCGTACATCGTGCGTATGACGAGCGGCGTCACCACCCTGCCGCCGAACATGTAGCGGAACTTCGCCGCTTGGTTGAAGATTTGATCGAAGCAGACGCCCATGAAATCGACGAACATGAGCTCGGCGACCGGGCGCAGGCCTGTCGCCGCCGCCCCGGCTGCCGCGCCAATGAAGGCGCTTTCGCTGATGGGCGTATCGAGCACGCGCTCCTCGCCGAACTCGGGCTGCAAGCCCTTCGTCACGCCGAGCGCGCCGCCCCAGGCGTCCTTTTCGCCGGGCGCCCCGGCGCCGCCGGCGTTGTCCTCGCCCATCACGATCACCCGCGGATCGCGGCGCATCTCGCTCGCGATCGCGTCCCGGATGGCCTCCCGGTACGACTTCTTCGACATGATAGATTCCCTCAATAATTGACGTAAACGTCGGTCGCGAGATCGGCCTCTTTCGGCAGTGGGGCGGCCTCCGCCGCGGCGACCGCCTCGTCGATGTGCTTCGCGACCTCATGGTCGATGGCCTCGAGATCCTTGTCCTCGATGAGCCCGGCGGCGACGACGCGCTTGCGGAACGACTTCAGCGCGTCTCTCTCCTCGCGGACCTTCTGGACTTCGCCGGGGGCGCGATAGGTCATCGCGTCGCCTTCGAAGTGCCCATAGTAGCGGTAGAGCCTGGCATGAATGAGCGACGGGCCGCCGCCATCGCGCGCCCGCTCGATCGCCTCGCGCGCGATGTCGTAGACGGCGAAGAAATCGAATCCGTCGACCTCGTAGCCCGGCATGCCGAAGCCGGCGGCGCGGCCGACCTGACTCCCGGCGACTGACCATCCGCTCGCCGTCGATTCGGCATAGCCGTTGTCCTCGACGACGAAGATCACGGGCAAGCCCCAGACTTTGGCGAGATTGTAGGATTCGAGCGTCGTGCCCTGGTTTGAGCCGCCGTCGCCGACGAACGCCACCGCGACGCCGCCCGTCTTGAGGGTTTTCGCGGTCAGCGCTGCGCCGCAGATGAGCGGCGGCCCGCCGCCGACAATGCCGTTCGCGCCCAGCATGCCCTTGGCGAGATCGGCGATGTGCATCGAGCCGCCTTTGCCGCCGCAGAGGCCGTCTCTGCGGCCAAAGATCTCCTTCATCATCGCTGTCACATCGCAGCCCTTGGCGATGCAATGGCCATGACCGCGATGCGTCGAGGCGATCACGTCACTCGCCCCGAGTTGGGAGCACACGCCGACGGCCGAGGCTTCCTCGCCGGCATAGAGATGGACGAAGCCGGGAATCTTGCCGGCGCCGAATTCGTCATGGACGCGATCCTCGAAACGCCGGATCGTCGCCATGTTACGATAACATTCGAGCAGAAACTGTCGGCTGTGCTGCATATCTCCTCCCGGGATCCCTCGTCGTCGTACTCGCTCGGCCGCGCGCGGCGCTGGCGCCATCCTACACGCATTCCAACCGAAAGCATCGTTTTTGGTCAAGGCCGGCGGGAATGACGAGTCACCGTTGACAAGCGACTTCGGCATGTTGGATCGGACGGCCGCCCAGAGATTGCTTCGCAATCGATACAGGCGAAGGTCCGCGGCTGCCGCCTTACTCGGCGACCGCCCAGCGACCGCCCGAGGAAGGCTTACCGGGCAGGAACGGGCGCTTCGGGTCGAAACCGGAGTTTCAAACTGACAAAAGACGCACGGAACTCACATCTTGTCGCGCGCCCGGCGCGGGAAGAGGGCCGCGACGAGGACGCCGGGCCGGAAGGGAGCCCAGGTTCCGAGCGGCTGAGCGAGCCGATCAGCGATGACCCAAAGGGCGGATGCATTGAACCCAAGGCCGATATGGGAGCCACGGATCTCGACGTTCTCCCGGTTCGGCCCCTCGGCTTCCCGGCAGGCCTGCCAGGCGACCACGCCGTCCGCCCGGCTGTAGATCGAGGTGCTCGGCACGGCCAGCGGCGCCGCGAGGCGGCGCAGGTGGTCGGCGGAAGGGGCCAGGAATCTCTCGCCGGTGATGAGCCGCCAGCCGGACATGATGTTGGTCGCCGCCGGCGCGGCGAAAGGGCTTCCCAGCGTGATCACCATCCGCACGGCCTCCGGCGCGAGGCGGCTGGCCTCCCGCGCGATGATGCCGCCGCGGCTCCAGCCGACGAGGCTGACCAGCCTGCCTGTCGCCGCGTGCAGCGCGCCGATCTGGGCGGCGATCGGCTCCACGTCGGCGCCCGCCGGACGAATGTTGCGCCCGCGGTTCCAGCCGTGCGCCTGATAGCCGAGGAAGCTCAGATAGCGGCGGATCGCCATGGTCGAGCGATCGCCTCCGCCCATGCCGGGCAGAACGATCACGGGGTTCGGCTCGCCGCGCGAGGCGGCCGCCAGGAACGGCGCCGCGGCGAAGAGACGCGCGATGCCAAGAATTCCGCGGCTTTCGATTGCGAAAAGCAAGGGCGATGGCGGACGGATGTCGCCTACGATGTTCGTCATCAAGCTATTCCTGTTCCTCGGATTGGGCCGGCGCCGCGGCTCTCGGGTGATTTCGGCGGGAGGCGGCCGTTTTGGCTTCGCCGGCCCGCGCGCGCCTCGGACGCGCCGGCGCATCCTCGGCAATTCCTTGGCCGGGGTGGCCGCAGTTGACGCTCACGCTTGGCCTTCCCGACAAACGCGCTCTCACGGCCCACGAAACACGACTGCCAACTGCACAACCGAGCATCAAAATAGCGGGTCTCCGCCGAACGGCAATGACCCTCATCAACTCGGGAGGCAATGAGCGACAAGGCGCGGGCGGCTTTGGCGATTTGCGGCGCGTGCCGGCTGCAGCGCGCCCGGCAGTCGGCGGGCGTGCGTTGCCGCCGTCGTTCGCCGGTCGGCCGTCAACAGCGCTTCCCGATCGGCCCGGACAGTGCTAAGATTGGCGAGGCTGGCGGGACCAACGGAGGGCAATGATGCGCAAGAAGCTCCTCGGACTCTTGATCGGCTGCGGCTTGGCGGCGATCGTCGCGCCCGCGCTCGCGTGCGACTACGGCACCACTGCGCAGAACAGCCAGTCGTCGCAGCAGACGGCCCAGAGCCAGCCGGCCTCGGACGCCGGCTCGAACTGACGCCGTTCCAAAGAGCCCGCCAAAGACGTCTGTGGGCGCGCGGCCTAAGCGCGTGACAAAGCGCGCCAACGCTGCCATTGAGCGGCGATGGGGCGAGGCGATTCCGCGGGCGTGAACAAACCGGAGCGCAGCGCGCTCGCGGCCGCTGTCGCGCGCAGCGGCGTGCCCTTGCGCGCGTGGTCGCTCGCCGTCAGTTTTCTCGGCGACTGCATCGTGCCGCGCGGCGGCGACGTCGGGATGGCGACGATCACGGACGTGCTCGCCGCCTTCGGGATTGATCCGGGCGCTGCCCGCACCGCCATGTCGCGCCTCGCGGGCGACGGCTGGGTGACGCGTCAGAAAGTCGGGCGCTTGAGCTTCTACGCCTTGACCCCGGTCGCACTCGCCGAGTCGGAAGCGGCGTCCCGCCGCATCTACGCCGCCCGCCATCCACAGGCGCCCTCCTCCTGGCGCGCCTATCTTGGCCGAGGACTGCCGAAGCCCGATCAGGCGGGGCTTCGCGTGAGGCTCGGTCGCCGCGGCGCGGCCGACCTCGGCGGCCACGTCTACCTCCTCCCAGCCGGAGAGGACCCGCCCGAGCCGGGGCAGGCCATCACGCTCATCGCCGAACCGCTCCCGGAGGCCGAGGCGAGGCGTCTGGTCGAGCGCGCTTTCGATCTCCGTGCGCTGGAGGCGGACTACGCGCGCTTCGCCGCCGCCTTCGCGCCGCCGCGCGAGTCGCTCGAAAGGGGCCGAAAGCCCGTCGGGCTCGAGGCGGTCGCCATGCGCGTTTTCGTCATCCACTGCTTCCGCCGCATCGTCCTGCGCGACCCGATGATTCCGGCGCCCTATTTGCCGGCGGACTGGCCGGGGATCGCGGCGCGCGAGACCGCAGGCGCGATCTGGCGCGCGCTGTTCCGCGCCTCGGAAGCCTGGCTTGATTCTAACGCCGCCTCGGCTTACGGGCCGCTTCCCCCGCGCTCTCCGCCCCGGCAGCGGTTCTAATGTCGTGGCTCTAACGCTTCCTCCCCGAACGCGGGAACAGTTGGAGTTCGCACGCGGGAGGAGGATAACTCGCGCGCTGATGCGCCACTTGTTCCGCCGCCGCGAGGGGTGCGACAGATTGCGGCAATATGTTACATTTTTTGATTGACTTGCGCGGATATTGATACATAATCCGGGACGCGCGACAAAGGCAAGAACCGCATGTACTCCCAAGCGCTGAACGCCAAGGACCTGACGCCGCTTACCGCCGAAGACCCGGCGAAGCTCGCCGCCTTCCAGGCGCGCATCGACGCCGAGGAGAAGATCGAGCCGAACGACTGGATGCCGGAGCAATACCGAGGCACCCTCGTCCGCCAGATCTCCCAGCACGCCCACTCCGAGATCATCGGCATGCAGCCGGAGGGCAACTGGCTGACGCGCGCGCCGACCCTCAAGCGCAAGGCGCAGCTTCTCGCCAAGATCCAGGACGAGGCCGGGCACGGCCTTTACCTCTATGCGGCCGCCGAGACGCTCGGCGTCGCGCGCGAGGAGCTTTACGACCAGCTCCTCACCGGCCGGGCGAAATATTCCTCGATCTTCAACTATCCGACCCTCACCTACGCCGACATGGGCGCGATCGGCTGGCTGGTCGACGGCGCCGCGATCATGAACCAGATCCCGCTCTGCCGCTGCAGCTATGGGCCCTACGCGCGGGCGATGATCCTCATCTGCAAGGAGGAATCGTTCCATCAGCGGCAGGGCTACGAGATCATGATCGCCATGTGTCGCGGGACGTCGGGGCAGCGGGCGATGGCGCAGGACGCGCTGAACCGCTTCTGGCAGCCTTCGCTCATGATGTTCGGACCGCACGATTCGAACAGCACGCATTCCGGGCTGTCGATGAAATGGAAGATCAAACGCTTCACCAACGACGGCCTGAGGCAGAAGTTCGTCGACGCCACCGTTCAGCAGGCGCAGTACCTCGGCCTTGCGATCCCGGATCCGGACCTTCGCTTCAACGAAAAGACGGGCCATTGGGAGCATGGGCCGATCGACTGGGACGAATTTGCCCGCGTGCTCGCCGGCGACGGTCCTTGCAACCGCCAGCGCATGAAGCATCGCCAGCGGACGGAGGCCGAGGGCGCCTGGGTGCGCGAAGCCGCAGCCGTCTACGCCGCCAAGCAGCGGGCGAGGACGGCGCGCGCCGCGTAACGCCTGTTTTCGAGGACATCGCCGATGACCGAAGCCGTCTCGCCCCTTTGGGAAGTGTTTATCCGGCCGCGCAACGGCCTTGCCCATCGCCATGTCGGCTCCCTGCATGCCGTCGACGCCGGAATGGCCCTGCAGGCCGCCCGCGACGTCTACACGAGGCGCGGCGAGACCTTGTCGATCTGGGTCGTCCCCTCGTTGGCGATCATCGCCTCGGACCCGGGCGAACAGGACATGATGTTCGAGCCGACCGCCTCGAAGATCTACCGGCACCCGACCTTCTACGAGGTGCCGGACGAAGTCGGAAACATGTGATGGCGGCCGGGATTGTCGCGGGGCGCAGAGGGCGCGCGTCCTGCGCGCCACGGCGGCGGGACGCCGCCGCTCCAACAGGGCTTCCGGATAAAGTGGGGGCGCATGTGAGCGCGACGACGCAGGCATTCTCCGATCACCGCGCGGCGTGGCTCGCCCGTCTTGGCGACGCGACGCTCGTTCTGGGCCACCGCATGAGCGAGTGGCTGTCGCGCGCCCCGACGCTCGAGGAAGACATCGCAATGGCGAATCTGAGCCTCGACCTGATCGGCCAGACGCGCGCCTTCTATGCGCGCGCCTGCGAGCTCGAGGGAGGCGAGCGCAACGAGACGACGCTCGCCTACCGCCGCGCCGAGCCGGACTATCGCAATCCGCTTCTGGTCGAGCAGCCGAACGGCAATTTCGCCGACACCACGGCGCGCCATCTCATCTTTTCCGCCCATGCGGCGCCTCTCTACGAGAGGCTCGCCGGCTCGAACGACCCGGAGACGGCCGGAATTGCGGCGCGCTCGTCGCGCGAAATAGCCTATCATTTGCGCCACAGCGGCGAATGGATGATCCGCCTCGGCGACGGGACGGTCGAGAGCCACGACAAGGCGCAGACCGCGCTCGACGAACTCTGGCCCTATGTCCCGGAGCTCTTCGAGGCGGACGACCTCGACCGGCGCGTCGCCGCCTCGGGCTTCGGGGTGGACCCCTCGACCTTGCGCGACGGCTTCGACGCGGCGATCGACGACATTCTCGCCCGCGCGACGCTGAAGAAGCCTGCGCTGCATTTCGGCCAGTGCGGAGGCAAGAGCGGCGTCCACAGCGAGCACCTCGGGCACATTCTGGCGCAGTTGCAGTTCCTGCAGCGCGCCTATCCGGAGGCTCGCTGGTGAACGTGCGCGTCCCCGAACGTCTCGCTCGCGCCGCCGTTGCGGAGACCGCACGCGCCGCGGCCGCGCGTGTGACCGATCCGGAGATTCCGGCGCTCACGATCGAGGATCTCGGGATCCTGCGCGAGGTCGAGGTGGACGATGCCGGGCGAGTGACGGTCACGATCCTTCCGACCTATTCCGGCTGTCCGGCGATGGGCGTCATCGCGCTCGGAATCGAGACGGAGCTCGCCGAGGCTGGGTTCGACGACGTGCGCGTGAGGCTGACCAATGCGCCGGCCTGGACCACCGACCTGATGAGCGGCGAGGCGCGCGAGAAGCTGCGGGCCTACGGGATTTCGCCGCCCGGACGAAGGGCCGGCAAGCGCGCCCTCTTCGCTCCCTCCGCCGACGTCGCATGCCCGCGATGCGGCTCGAGCGACACCGAGCGCGTTTCCGAGTTCGGGTCGACCGCCTGCAAGGCGCTTTGGCGCTGCCGCGCCTGCCGTGAACCCTTCGAGCATTTCAAATGCGTGTGACAGGCCGCTGCACCTCCCGACGTCGTCATGCCCGCGCATGCGGGCATCCAGACACGACGGGCGGAACATGGCTCGGGAGGGCCTCTTTGCGCACGCTCCCGACGCAGGTCCGCGCCAAGGCTCTGCATCCCCGGCTTTCGCGGGGATGACATCCCTGGAGTGACGCGCCGTTGACCCGATTCCATCCGCTCGAAATCGTCGACCGCCGCGAAGAGACTCCCGACAGCGTGTCGCTCGCCTTCGCCGTGCCGGACGAGCTCAGCGACGAATTCGCCTTTCGACCCGGCCAATATCTGACCCTGCGCGCCGTCGTCAACGGCGAGGAATGCCGGCGCTCCTATTCGATCTGCTCGGGCGCTGACGAGGGAGAGCTGCGGATCGCGGTCAAGAAGGTCGAGGACGGGCGCTTCTCGCGCTTCGCCAACGATCTCCTGCGAAAGGGCGAGCGCATCGAGGTCGCTCCACCCGAAGGTCGCTTCACCGCAGAGATCGGCGCGAACCGCCACTATGCGTTCTTCGCCGCGGGGTCCGGCATCACGCCGGTCATCTCGATCATCCGCTCCACCCTCGCCGCAAACCCGGGAGCGTGCGCGACTCTCTTCTACGGCAACCGCACGACGTCGAGCATCATGTTCCGGCAGGCCCTCGACGATCTGAAGGACCGTCATCTCGGGCGGCTCGCGATCTTCCATGTTCTCTCGCGCGAGTCGCAGGAAATCGACGTCCTGAACGGCCGCCTCGACGGCGAGCGGATCGCCCTGCTCGCGAAAACCGTCGTTCCGCCCAAGGACGTCGACGGCTATTTCCTCTGCGGCCCGTTCGGGATGGTCGAGGACGGGCGCAAGGCGCTGATCGCCGCCGGCGTCGAGCCCGAGCACATCAAGGCGGAGCTCTTCACGACCGACGGCGCGCCGCCCCTCGCGCCGCGCCCGGCGCTCGTCCATGTCCCGCATGCGGGCGAGGTCCAGGTCGACTGCGTGCTCGAGGGCCGGACCCGCCGCATCGGGGCGGAGCCGGGTCAGCTCATCATCGAGGCGGCGCACAAGCAGGGCTTCGAGATCCCCCACTCCTGTCGGGGCGGGATGTGCTGCACCTGCCGCTGCAAGCTCCTCGAGGGCGAGGTGGCGATGGACGTCAACTATTCGCTCGAGCCCTGGGAGCTCGAGCGAGGCTATGTGCTGGCCTGCCAGTCCCGCCCGCTTACGGCGAGGGTGAAGCTGGATTTCGACGCGGTGTGACCAGGGCGGGCGGATTCTCGCGGCTCGGGAATATCGAAATCAGAGGAAGCGGAGCCTCCCCCTGGCGACGCACCTTTTTCCCTGTTTCGTAACGCAAAGCAGTGCAAAGGGAGCTGTTTGGTTCTGACGCGCTGGCAGGAAACTCTTTCGGGCTGCCCGCGTCGACCATAATGCTATAAACGTACTGCATAGATCATCGACGCATGCGGATCATCAAGGTGC
>DASRSL010000011.1:0-13274 GCA_035656495.1 Roseiarcus sp. | reverse complement strand
TCCGATCCTCGTCGTCTCACAGAAGAACCTCGACGAGGTGCTGCCGACGATCAAGCAGACCGTGTTCGCAAATGAGCTGAAGAAATAGGATGGCTCCCTCGGCTCCGGCGCTCGGCCGGAGCCGCTCGGGGAGACGGCCGTCTTCACGCCAAGTCGCTTGGCCCCTTTACCATCCGCGAGATGAGCCGGATGTGATTCAGCACACACTGCGATAACATATATATAATGTTAATATCCGCGGCAGCCTTCGTTTTCGATGTGACGCTAAACGGGGGTCCAAGTGACTGAAAAGATTGGGAGCCGCCGCTAAAGCGGCGCTAAAAGGGCGCTAAACCGGCGACGGAGCCTTTCAGGGCAGCCGCACCGTCGCCGTCGCCAGGCACGCGATCCCCTCGCTCCGCCCGGCGAAGCCGAGCCGCTCGGTCGTCGTCGCCTTGACCGCGACGCGGCCGACCTCGACGCCGGCGATCTCCGCGACGCGGGCGCGCATGGCGTCGCGGTGGGGGGCGATCTTCGGCGCTTCGCAGACCAGCGTCGCGTCGAGATGGACGATGACGCCCCCGCGGGCGCGGACGCGCTGCGCCGCATGGGCGAGGAAGAGATGCGACGGCGCGCCTTTCCATTGCGGGTCGGAGGGCGGGAAACGGGCGCCGATGTCGCCCTCGGCGAGCGCGCCGTAGAGCGCGTCGGCGAGCGCATGCAGGCCCGCGTCCGCGTCGGAGTGGCCGCTTAAGCCCCGCGTGTGGGGAATGCGAATCCCGCAGAGCCAGACATGGTCGCCGGGCTGAAACGCGTGGACGTCGAAACCCTGGCCGACCCGGGTTTCGAGCGCCGCGCCGGTGAGCCGCGCTTCCGCCACGCGCAGGTCCTGCATGGTGGTCACCTTGACGTTCATGGGATCGCCTTCGAAGACGAAGGCCGGCGCGCCGAACCATTCGGCGACGGCGACATCGTCGGTAAGGTCGCCGACGCCGTTCGCCGCGGCGCTTCGGTGCGCCTCGAGAATGAGCGGAAAGCGGAACGCCTGCGGCGTCTGCACGGCGCGCAGGTTGGCGCGCGGCGGCGTCGCCATCACCTTGCCTTCGGCGTCGACCTGCTTCACCGTGTCGCTGAGCGGCGTTCCTGGCGCCGCCGCGCCATGCGCTTTGGCCGCCTCGACCGCGCGGGCGACGAGCTCTCGTGAAGGAAACGGACGCGCGGCGTCGTGGATCAGCATGAGGTCGGGCCCGGCGGGGGCGAGCGCCTCGAGTCCGGCGAGCACGCTTTGCTGCCGCGTCGCCCCGCCGATCGCGGGCGGACCGACCGCCGCGCTCGCCGAAGGCGAAAGTCGCGCCAGCGCCTCGTCGTAGAGCGTGCGGTCGTCGGCGTGGATCGCGACCGTCACCGCCGAGAACGGCCAAGCGTCCGCCAGGGCCTCGAGCGTGTGAGCGAGGAGCGGCTTGCCGGCGCAGTCGAGATATTGCTTCGGCCGGCCGCCGCCGAGCCGCGCGCCCCGACCGGCGGCGACGACGACGAGGGCGACAGTGTCGGATCGCACGTCTTTCTGCTCCGGATGAAAGGCCTCTCGTTGTTTGGAGCGAGGCTGCGGCGGCGTCAATGCTGGGCCAAGGCCCGATGACTTGACTCGCTTCCGGCGCCCGCCGATCAATCGCGGGCGAAACGGACGGGGATGCGAGTCATGCCGCTCAAACTGGTCGTCGCCAACAAGGCCTATTCGTCGTGGTCGCTGAGGCCGTGGATCCTGCTCGCCCACTTCAGGATCCCGTTCGAGGACGTCGTGATCCCGCTGGACAAGCCGGACACGCGGGAGAACATTCTCAAATACGCGCCGAACGGGAAGTGCCCGTCGCTGCACGACGGCCGGATCGCGGTCTGGGAGTCGATGGCGATCATCGAATATGTCGCCGAGGCGTACCCCGAGAAGGCGATCTGGCCGAGGGGCAAGGCGGCGCGGGCGCATGCGCGCTCGCTCGCCGCCGAGATGCACGCCGGCTTCTCGGCGCTCCGCCAGGCGTGCCCGACCAACTTCCGCCGCGAGCCGAAGGCGATCGCGATCGGCGACGACGTCCGGGCCGACGTCGCGCGGATCGAGGAGGCTTGGGCGCATGCGCGCGAGACCTTCGGGAAGGCGGGACCCTTCCTGTTCGGACGCTTCTCGGCCGCCGACGCGATGTTCGCGCCCGTGGCGAACCGCTTCCACGCCTACGACATCCCGGTGGCGAAGGCGACGCGCGCTTATATTGAGGCGGTCATGGCGCTGCCGGCCTGGAAGCAGTGGATCGCCGGCGCCAGGGCCGAACCCTGGCGGATCGAACGCTACGAGGCGATCTAGGGCTCGCGTCTTGAGCGCGGACGCGGGAAACGGGACCACGCGGCAGGGACGCCGGGCAACGCGGACGCGCGTGCGTAGAATTGGCGGCGGGCACATCATCGCCGAGGGCCTGGAGGGCAATCTCTGGAAGGACGTGTACCACAACGCGATGACCGCCTCCTGGCCGGCGTTCATCGCCGCGCTCGCGGCCGCGTTCATCGCGCTCAATCTCGTTTTCGCGCTGATCTACGACCTCGGAGAAAAACCGGTCGCCGACGCCCGCGAGGGGCTCGCCGATCTCTTTTTCTTCAGCGTCGAGACGACTTCGACGGTCGGCTACGGCGACATGCATCCGCAGACAGATTACGGGCACATCGTCGCCACGGCGGAGAATTTCATCGGAATGATGCTGCTCGCGATGATGACCGGCCTCGTCTTCGCTCGCATTTCGCGTCCCCGCGCAAGGATCATTTTCGCCCGAAATCCGGTGGTCGCGACATACAATGGGGTCCCGACTTTGATGTTCCGCCTGGCCAACGCGCGCAGCAACTTCATCAGCGAGGCCACGGCCAAAACCTGGATGATCGGGCCGAGCGTGTCGCAGGAGGGCAGGCGCTTCGTCGGCTTCCAGCCGATGCGGCTCATCAAGTCGGAGAACCCGACCCTGGCGCTGAGCTGGACTCTGTTCCATCCGATAGACGCCGACAGTCCGCCGTTCGCCGTGAGCGATCAGACGCTTGCGGCGAGCGAGACCAATTTCGTCGTCAGCATCGTCGGCTTCGACGAGACGTCCGGCCAGACGGTTCACGCGCGCGACGTCTTCGGCGCCCAGGACGTCCGGTTCGGGCACGAGTACGAGGATATCATCTGGGTCGACGACCGCGGGCTGCGCCACATCGACTATTCCAAGATCGACTCGAGCCGTCCGGCGCCGCCGGCAGTCGAATCGAGCGATTCCGTTTGATTCCGTTGGGTAAAGTTATCCTATTGGCAAGGTATTGCTGTCCAATATGAACGCGTGTTGACATGGATGACGTCGGCGTCTCTGCGGAAGGTCCCCTGAAGGCGGCTCGGAAAGCAAACGCGATGACCAAGCTGAAGAGCGCGCTCGGCGCGCAAACGGAAGAGGACGAGGCCAACGCCGCCGGCTGGCGGGCCCTCGTAGAGGAGCTTTCGGCGCGCCGCAGGGCGGCGGGCGAGGGCGGCTCGGCGAAGGCGCGCGAGCGCCATGTCGGACGAGGCAAGCTCCTGACCCGCGAGCGCGTCGCCCGGCTCATTGATCCCGGCTCGCCCTTCCTCGAAATCGGCGCCCTCGCGGCTTTCGGCATGTACGAGGGCGACGTGCACGGGGCGGGCCTGGTCGCCGGGATCGGCCTCATCCACGGCCGCGAGGCGATGATCATCGCCAACGATCCGACCATCAAGGGCGGCGCCTACTATCCGATGACGGTCAAGAAGCATCTGCGGGCTCAGGAGATTGCGGCGGAGAATCGTCTCCCCTGCGTGTACCTGGTCGATTCCGGCGGGGCCAATCTGCCCCACCAGGCGGAGGTGTTCCCGGATCGCGAGCATTTCGGCCGCATCTTTTACAATCAGGCCCGCATGTCGTCCGCCGGCGTCGCGCAGATCGCAGTCGTCATGGGCTCCTGCACCGCAGGGGGCGCCTATGTTCCGGCGATGTCCGACGAGACGATCATCGTCGAGAAACAGGGAACGATCTTTCTTGCCGGCCCGCCGCTGGTGAAGGCTGCGACCGGCGAGACCGTCAGCGCCGAGGAGCTGGGCGGCGGCGATCTCCACACCCGCGTTTCGGGCGTCGCCGACACGCTGGCGCGCGACGACGCGCATGCGCTCGCGCTCGCCCGCCGCGCCGTCGGCAACCTCAATCGCGCGCCGAAGCTGTCGATTGAATGGACGAAGCCGGTCGAGCCGTTTTATCCGGCCGAGGAGCTCATGCGTATCGCGCCGCTCGATCTGCGCAAGCAGGTCGACGCCCACGAGATCATCGCGCGCCTCGTCGACGGGTCGGAATTCGACGCTTTCAAACCGCGCTACGGTGCGACGCTCGTCACCGGATTTGCGCGGCTTGCGGGCATGCTGATCGGCATTCTCGCCAACAACGGCGTGCTCTTTTCCGACAGCGCCCTGAAAGGCGCTCATTTCATCGAGCTTTGCGCCCAGCGGGGGATCCCGCTCCTCTTCCTGCAGAACATCTCCGGCTTCATGGTCGGCCAGCGTTATGAGGCCGGCGGCATCGCCAAGGACGGCGCGAAGCTGGTCACCGCGGTCGCCTGCGCCGAGGTCCCGAAAATCACGCTGATCGTCGGCGGATCCTTCGGCGCCGGAAACTACGGCATGTGCGGGCGCGCCTACGGGCCGCGCTTTCTTTTCACTTGGCCGAACGCCCGTATCAGCGTGATGGGCGGAGAACAAGCGGCGAGCGTCCTGGCGACGCTGCGCCGAGACGCGATCGAAATGGGAGGGCAAGAATGGTCGAGGGGGGACGAGGAGGCGTTCAAAGCGCCTATCCGAGCCAAATACGAGACGGAGGGCTCGCCTTATTATGCGACGGCGCGCCTGTGGGACGATGGGATCGTTACGCCGGCGGAGACGCGGCGGGTTCTCTCGCTGGCGTTCTCGTCGACGCTCAACGCGCCGCTGCAGCCGACCCATTTCGGCGTTTTCCGGATGTAAGCCATGAGCTGGAGTCGCGGCAGAAAGCGGGGTTACCCACCTTTCCCCAGTTCATGCTGCCGGTCTTGCAGCTGCTCGGGGCGCGATACGAAGAGACCAGCGTCGGCGCGCTCGAGGAGGAACTCGTCAGAACGTTGCGCATCTCCTCCGAGGACCGCGCGAGAATGCTGCCGAGCGGCGCCCAGACGGTGCTGGCGAAGCGCCTGAACTGGGCGCGCGCCTACCTTTCCAGGGCGGGCCTGATCGAAATGCCGCGGCGCGGCCATTGCCTGATAACGCAGCGCGGAAGAAAGCTGCTTGGCGAGGACCTGGACGAAATCGACATCGGCGTGCTCGAGCGCTACCCCGAGTTCGTCGCTTGGCGCACCCAGCAGAAGGCGGAGGAGCCGGTCGGACCGAGGCAGCCGCGCGAAGGCTCCGAGGAAACGATCGCCTCGAGCTTCGAAATGCTCAATTGCGATCTCGCGCGCGAGATCGTTCAGCGGGTGCATTCCTTTTCGCCGGCCTTCTTCGAGCGCCTCATCATCGATCTCCTGGTGCGCATGGGGTATGGCGGCGGCCGACAGGAGATGGGTCGGGCGCTCGGACGGGCAGGCGACGGGGGCGTCGACGGCGTCATCAACGAGGACGCGCTCGGCCTCGACGTCGTCTATGTGCAGGCGAAGCGCCTCGATCCGGAGAAGGCGGTGCCGGTGCGGGAAGTGCGCGACTTCGTTGGCGGCCTCGAGGGCCACCGCGCGACCAAGGGCGTGTTCGTCACCACCTCCTATTTTCCTTCGAGCGCCTACGACTTCATCGCCCGCGTGTCGAAGCGGGTCGTGCTGATCGACGGGCCGGAGCTCGCGAGCCTGATGATCCGCCATCGCGTGGGGGTGCGAGTGAAGGACACCTACGAGGTGAAGAAGATCGACGAAGACTATTTCGTCGAGTGAAGGTGAAAACTTCCTCGCGCCTTTTCTCGTTCAGTCAAATCACCTCAGCCTTGAAGAGCTGGCCGTCATGGGGTTCCGTGGAGCGGCGTTGTTATGGTTGCTGGGAGTTCCGATTCCGGTCATCCTCCTCCTGGCGTTGTTCTGGCGCCGTTGAACGCGCAACGTCCGCATAAGAAGTCGGACCGGCAAACTACCGCTGTCCTATTTCTTGTTCCCGCGCACGGAGAGAATGAGCGCCACGCCGATGATCGCCGCCGCCACGATCAGTTGCCGCGGGGCGAGGTTCGGCGCCGTCTTCGCCATCAGCGCCACGAGCTGCGGCAGGGCTCCCTCCGGCGCGGGCGCCGGTTGTGGAGGAGGGCGAGACCGCCTGAACATGAGTGGCAGCAGCGCGGCGATCGCGAGGATGATGGCGGCCGCAGCGCAGATCAGCGCGGCGGCGATCGGGCCGAGCTGCGGCGCGATCCAGTAGAACAGCGCTGCGAACAGTCCGATCAGGGCGAAGACGGCGAACAGCCCGGCGGTAAGCACGCATGCGGCGGAAACCGCGACGCGGCGCGCCCGGGCCTTGGCGAAAGCGACGAGCTCCCCGAGCATCGACCGTTACCCGCGGGTCAAGAGCGCAAGGAGCACGCCCGCGGCGAAGGCGATGCCGACGGCGGCAACCGGATTCTTGCGGATGGATTGGCTCAGCTGGTCCTTGGCCTTGGCGAGCTCCTCGCTGTTGGCCAGGAGCTCGCGCCCCTCCCGGTATAACGCCGAAGCCGCGTCGGCGGCCTTCGTCCGCAGCTCGTTGAAGTCGGCGCTTGCGACCGTTTCCTTGGCGCTGCCGAGGGCTTGCTGTGCGTGCTTGGCGGCCGCGGACAGCGTTCTGGACGACGTCGTTCGTGTCGCATCGTCAGAATTCGTCATGCGGTCCCCTCCATCGTCCTCAGCGAGCCATACGCCACTCGGCCTTCCGGCGATTGCCCGACGGCTGGAGACGAGGGGAAATGTGCCCCACTTCCCCGGGCGGAACAAGCTGGGGTGCCTGGCGCGCCGCCCCGCGCGTCAAGACGATCCCGACCGCCGTTGTTACCTTGACGGAGGAGGGGGAGGCGACAGCAGGGTGACCGTGGTCACGCCTCCGGCGATGTTGAGCCCGGTCTGGCCCTCGACGGAAACCGGCTGCAGCGAGAAGGCGCGGCCGGTTCCGCCGATGAGGACGTTCGCCCCACGCCGGCGCCGGCGCTCGCCTGCGCCCCGACGCCAGTATAGGTTCCCGACAAAGCCCCGAGTGGGACGCCGCTCGCTGGGGCGACCACGCCCCAGACGAGCCGCCCCTGGCTCACCGCGCCGAGCGCGACGCCCAACTCGTCGATACGTCCGAGATAGGTCTCCGGCGGCCCGCCGTTGGCCGGTGTGAACTGGCAGATCATCGTCTGCTTCTGCATGAGAATCAGGCCGACGCCGGCTGACACGTCGCAGGCAAGGGCGCCGACCTGCGCGTTCGACTGGGCGGGCGCCGCATTTGTCGAGAACGCGGCGGTCGTCAACGCTGCGGCCAGGGAGATGACAATTCTGGAAGCAACAGTCCGGATAGTCATTGCGAAGACCTCTTGGCGCCGGCGCGGATTCGCGCCGATAACGAGACTAGTCGATCGAGACCCGCTGGCAACGCCCATGTTTGAGGCATGTCAATTCCGTACCCGGATTGCGGTTGACCGGAACTCATGCGCGGAGGGAAGGTCCTGCTTGAGCCAACTCTCCGCAGCGGCGCGTCCGCCGAGATGGAGGCGCTCGAGAAAGTCCCAGGCGAGGTTCCCCGCGCTCTCGCCTGACAGGCCATCCAACTCGTCGTCCGCCGAAATCCTCCCGATTCTGAGCCGCTTGAGCTTGTCGGCGACACCGAAGAACTTGCCGTATTTGAGCGCCTCGAGCTCGCTGTTGAGTGTCGCGTTGAACTGGATTTGCTCGATGCGGGCGGCGATGTCGCGAGCGGAGGTCGGCAGACGCTTCCAGGTCGTCGGCGTAACCTGCACGATCAGCAAGTGCGCCGCCTCGGAGGCCAGCACAAGCGGAATGAGCGGCGGATTCGCCGCATAGCCGCCGTCCCAGTAAGGCTCGCCGTCGAGTTCGATCGCGTGATAGAGGAGCGGCAGGCAGGCCGAGGCGAGGACCGCGTCGACCGTCAGCTCGCGGTTGGTCAGGATTCGCAGCGCTCCGTCGCGCACCCGCGTGACGCCGAGCATTAGCTTGATGTCCGATTGTCCCCTGAGCTGTTCGAAATCGACCTCGGCTGAAAGCGCCTCGCGCAACGGGTTCACGTTGAACGGATTGAACTGATAGGGTGACATCGAACGCACGATGAGGTCGAGGCCCGCATCGAGCGGCGACTGCCTCGGCATGAGCGCGGCGGCGCGGCTGGTCCGCTTCCAGAACTGCGACAGCTTTCCCCGCGCCCCCTCCCGCCCGCCCTCGATCATTCCCGAAGCCAGGAGGACGGCGTTGACCGCGCCTGCGCTCGAGCCGCTGACCGCGTCGAAGCCGATGTCCGGCTCTTCCAGCAAGCGGTCCAGCACGCCCCAGGTGAAAGCGCCGAACGAGCCGCCGCCCTGCAGCGCCAGCGAAAGCGTTCTCGGCGGCCAGATCGCCGGACGCCTCGGCAGCCTTCGCTGCGCTCGCTTGAGAAAATCGAGCGCTCGGTCGATGACGGTCATGGGGCGCGATTCCTTACTTGAAGGCGGGGGTTCCTCCGGTGTCTTGCCTTCGGCATGCGACGGTTCCGAGTGCGGCGGCGCTAGCATCTAGCCAGACCGTGCGTCGAACACAAAATGGGACGAGTGGCCGTCGCGGCGCCCAATTTGACGCCGGCGGGACGACGCGGGCATATTTTTTGAGCGGAAGAAAGGACGAGGCCATCACGTTCGCGTAGAGCGTGGAATTCCGGCGACAACATCGCTCGCCTCGGCGGCTCGCCCCAAATCGCTCTCGTTGTCGTCTTGGGCTCAAGCCCTCGTGGGCCGCCCGACCCTCGAACAGCGTCAGTCCCGCGCCGCGAGCCACGCGAGCGCCTTATTGAGCGCGACATGGCCTGCTATGCGCTCCGGCGTTCAGCGAAGGGCCGATCTTTAGAAACCGCCGCCATGACGATAGGATTGGGAGCGAGACAGAAAGTCCACCGGTTGGCGCGCGCCTCCGAGAGCCACGGAGGGCAGCTCGCTTTCATTCTTGGGTTGGGCGCGCTTCTGTATTGGCTCTGCCGGTTCCATCCGTCCTCGATGCCGGTCTGGGCGCCGTGGGATTTCTCATGGCCTGAATATTTGGCGTTCTCCCTGATCATCCTCTGGTTCTTTCGCGGCTTTGCGAGAACGCCGCTGCAAGAGCGCCCATCCGTAGGTCGGCGGATCGCCTTCTTTTCGGGCCTTGCCCTGCTTTACACGGTGATGCAGACGCATTTCGACTACATGGCCCAGCACATGTTTTTCCTGAACCGGATTCAGCACATCGTGATGCATCATATCGGGCCTTTCTTGGTTGCTCTGGGCTTTGCAGGGGAAACGATAAGACGGGGGATGCCGCAGCAGGTGCGACGAATGACGGAGAGCCGCGTTGTCGCTTCCACGATCCGTGTCCTGCAACAGCCGGCGTTGGCGGTATTCCTGTTTGTCGGCCTCTTTTATTTCTGGCTTATTCCCCCCGTCCACTTTCGGGCGATGATCGATCCGCGTCTTTACGCCCTGATGAATGCAAGCATGGTTCTTGACGGGCTCCTCTTCTGGTCGCTCACGCTCGACCCCCGGCCGCGGCCGCCAGCACGTATTTCCTTCGCTGCGCGCTTCGCGCTCGCCGTCATTGTCATGTTTCCGCAAATCGCGCTGGGAGCCGTGATCACGTTTTCGAGACAGGACCTTTATCCTTATTACGATCTGTGCGGCCGGCTGTTTCCCTCGCTCGAGGCGCTCGCAGACCAGCAAATCGGCGGCATCGTGATCTGGATCCCGCCGGCGATGATGAGCGTGATCGGCGCGTTGCTGGTGGTCAATGCGTTCAGGATTCACGAAGAATCAGCCGAGGCGAACCATTATGGCCTGTCTGCGGGCGCGACGCTCGTCGGCCGCTAACACGGCCCTCGACCTGACGCTCTTTGTTTGCGTCGCTCTGGCGGGCGCGCTGGCGGCCGATACAGCGGAGCCGTCGGAGCAGGGGCTTCTCATCGGCGATCCCTGGATGCGCTTCATCATGCCGTCGCGCCCGGCGGCAGGATATTTCACCCTGACCAATGCAACGCCCGAGTCTCGCACGCTGGTCGGCGCGTCCTCGCCCGCCTGCGGCGCGCTCATGCTGCACCAAACCGTTCACAAGGGCGGTGTGGACAAAATGGCGATGGTGAAGGACATCAGCGTTCCCGCCCATGGCAGCGTGACCTTTGCGCCCGGCAGCTACCATCTCATGTGCATGTCGCCTTCGCCGCAGATGATCCCCGGCCATTCGGTCGCGGTCACGCTACGCTTCGCGGATGGCGGTGAAATATCGGCGAGCTTTTCGGTGCGCGGGGCCGCCGGCACGTCCATCGCGCCGCCTCGCTAAATCAGCCGCCATAAGCCGGCGAGCAGGCCGGGCTGATTCTTGTCCTGGATCAGCCGTGCAAGATCGGCCGCGACGCCGGCGATATCGACATTCGAGTCGATAAGAGGGGAAACAAGCAGCCGTGCGGCTCCCGACTTATCGAACACATAGATCGCCGAGCTATGCGTCACTTCGTAAGGCTGATCCTTTGTTTCGGGCGTCACGGAATAGACGACGCGATAGCGTCGCGCCAGCGCCGCAAGCTGGTCGGGCGCCCCGCGCAACCCCTCGATCTCAGGCGCGAAATTCTTCACATAGTCCTTGAGAACCGGAAGCGTGTCGCGATTCGGATCGACCGTGACGAAAAGCACGCGAACCTGCCGCGCCTCCGGCCCGAGGCGATCGAGTATTCGGCTGACGTTCGAGAGCGTGGTGGGGCATACGTCGGGGCAGAACGTATAGCCGAAATAGAGCATCACCACCTGTCCGCGATAATCGGCTTCGGTCACCGGCTTGCCGTCGGACGCCCGCGTCATGCTGAATTCGAGCGGCGGCGAGCTGCCCGATATGACCGTCGAACGCCATTTGGCGGCGTCGTCGCAGCCGGCAAGCAGCGCGATCGCCACGATGCTGAAGAGAGTGGCGGCAAGACTGGAAACGCGCCGCCGCCCGATCAGGGACGGCAAGCGCCTCCCCGCGGCGTTCGGCTTAGTGGGCGGCGAGACCATGATGGGTCTCGTTAAAAGAGAACAAGAACGCCAGTATTATGGCGATCGCGAATACCGACGCTCATGCGGCGCCCCGTCGGTTCGGAGTCGGCGCTCGCTCGTCTGCCGAGCGATAAAGGAAGTCGCGGAGCGTCATGAGACGTATTGCGCAACGCCATTGCCGAACGACCAATTCTCCTTTTTCACCTCGACGAGGTTGATGAAGACGTCCTCGGGCAGAACGCCGGACGTCGCCTCGAGACCCTCGGCGATCGCCTTGTAGAGCGCCTTCTTCTGCTCGAGCGTCCGGCCCTCGTTCCAGGTGATCTGGATCATCACCAGATCGTCGCTGCGATGCACGCCGAGATAGTCCGGATCGAAGACAAAGTCTCCGGCCTCGTGCTCGCTGATGACCTGGAAGCGGTCGTTCTGCGGCACGCCGACGGCAAGGAGCGCCTCATACACGACGCGGCCGATTTCCTGCCGGTAGGCGGCGCTCTTGCCTTTGCGGAGATCGATACGAACGAAAGGCATGGGTCCTGTTCTCCTGACGGTTCGGGTCTAACACGCTCGTCGAACCGAGGGCGGGCGGAGGATGATTTCGTCCGCCCGGACAGGAAAGCGGATCGAGGCCGCTCGGTTCCTTGCTCTGGTCCCAACGGCGCGTCGCTCGAGTTCGGCGGATATGGCATTCTGACGCCATGCCGCCAGCCAACTTCCGCCGCCTCCTCCAGCCCATGCTCGCGACCCTGACCGACGCGCCGTTCGACGATCCCGCCTGGGTCTTCGAGACCAAATGGGACGGTTTTCGCATGGTGGCGTCGATCGAGAGCGGGAAAGTGGCGCTCTATTCCCGCAACGGGATCGTCGTGAACGAGCGCTATGCCGCGGCGGCGGCCGCGCTCGCGAAGCTCAAACGCGACGCCGTGCTCGACGGCGAGCTCGCGGCGTTCGACGCGCATGGCGTCTCCCGCTTCCAGCTCCTGCAAAACGCGATGCGGGGCGAAGCCAGGCTCGTCTATTGCCTCTTCGACGTCATGGCGCTGGACGGCGAGGATTTGCGCGGCCTGCCCCTCATCGAGCGCAAGGAGCGGCTCGAGCGCCTCCTGCCCGACGATCCTCTGCTCGAGTTCAGCGAGCACCATCCGGAGCGCGGCGTCGCCTTCTTCAAAGAGGCGGAAAGGCAAGGCCTCGAAGGGATCATGGCCAAGCGGGCCGCGAGCCCCTATCGATCCGGCGAGCGAAGCGGCGATTGGCTCAAGATCAAGACGGCGCGCCGTCAGGAGGCCGTGATCGTTGGCTTCACTGCGCCGCGCCGGTCCCGCTCGTATTTCGGCGCGCTGGTCTTGGCGGTGCGCGACGGCGAGGGCTGGCGCTATATAGGTCATGTCGGCACGGGCTTCAGCCACGCCGCGCTCAAGGAGCTCTACGACAGGCTCTCGCCGTTGCGCGCCGACGCCTCGCCGTTCAAGGCGAAGGTGAAGGACGAGGCCGTGACGACCTGGGTCAAGCCCCGGCTCGTGGCCGAGATCAAGTTCACGGAATGGACCGACGGCGGTGAAATGCGCCATCCCGCCTATCTCGGCCTGCGCGAGGACAAACGGGCGGAGGACGTCGTGCGGGAGAGGGAAACCCGCCGCTGAGAGGCTTCGGCGGTCGACCCCGATAAAGGCTGCAGGGCGACGTGACACGGCCTCGAGCAGCCGGCTTCCCTGCTATCAGGGAAGAATCCAGGATTTCGGCCGGTTCGGGCAAAATTGGGCCAGAAAAGTCCAATGATTCTAGGCTATTCCAGATAAATTCCCTAAACGGCGAACAGGGAATTGAAGTTCCCTGTGTGCGCCCTGCAGGCGCGTTTCTCTAGTGGAGGAAGATTCCACCCGGATAAGTGTCGATGGGTCCGGTAGCTGACGAGCGGTTCGGTTGGGTAACTGGCTGGATCGGAGCCTCGTGACAAAGGTTGCCTTGGGCAGCTGAGCGATCTTGCGAGCCGCAACATGTGTGAAGCCTGAGCAGGCCTCGAAAGTTTTAATGCGGATGCCGACCCGCCACAGGGACGGGGAAGGCAGCACGGGCTGGGAA
>DASRSL010000010.1:0-33749 GCA_035656495.1 Roseiarcus sp. | reverse complement strand
GAGTTCTTGTACGCGTCGGTCAGGAACTCGCTGAAGCCGCCGGTCGGCACGAAGGCGTCGAGATCGGGATATTTGTTGAGCATGTCCTGCTCCTGCTGCATCGCAACAGGGAAGTCGTCGTTGGTGTAGAGCGGGCAGCCGGCGACCTCGGTCCAGCCGTTCTGGCCGGTCAGGCGTTCGCCCGGCGACTCGGCGCTCTTCTTTCCCGAAAGCGTATCGCGGATGCCCTGCATGCGCTCGTTGTGGTTGGCGGCCGCTGCGCCGCCGGACTGGATACAGATCGTGCCGCCCTTGGGCTTCACCGCCATGACGAGCTTGGCGAGGTTGACGCCGATGTCGTAATTGTGCGTGCCGACGTAGGCGGCGCGCAAGCCCTTGTCCTGCGGCAGCAGATCGGAGTCCCAGGTGAGCACCGGGATATGGGCTGCGGCGGCGCCCTTGAGCGCGTTGGCCATCGCCGGCGCGTTGGCCGGAGAGACCGCGATGCCGTCAACCTTCTTGGTGATCAGGTCGGCGACGATCTGCGCTTCCTCGTCGCCGCCGCCGTGCTCGCCCGGCCCGATGTAGAGGCACTTGACGGCGCCCTTGAGCTCCTTCTCCGCCTTCTTGCAGCCGGCGAGCGCCTGGTCGAAGAAGGGATTGTTGGTGTTCTTCGGCACGAGCGCGAACGTATAGGGCTCGGCGGCGCGGGCGGCGGCCGACACCGAGAGCAAGGCGCCCGCGGTGACGGCGCCCATCAATACAAGCTTCAGCATTCAAGTCCTCCCTTGATTTGACGCGGGCACCCTCGAGGTCACTCGCGCCTGGATCCTCGGATTTTCCCGAGATAGACCGCTGCGATGAGGAAGAGGCCGACGAACGTGCCCTGCCAGTTCGAATCGACCCCGGCCATCAGCAGCGAATTGCGGATGACGAAGATGAGCGCCGCGCCGATGAAGGCGCCGTAGGCGCTCGCTTCTCCGCCCATGAGGTTGGCGCCGCCGATGACGGCGGCGGAGATCGCAAGCAGCTCGTAGGACTGGCCGAGCGCGTTGATCGCCGAGCCTTCCCATCCCACGGCCAGGATCGCGGCGAAGGCCGCCGCGAGTCCTGAGACGACATAGACCTCGATCTTGATGCGATTGACCGAAACGCCGGTCAACAGGGCCGCCTGCTCGTTGCCGCCGATCGCGAACACGTGGCGGCCCCAGCTCGTCATCTTGTAGACGAGTCCGAACACGGCGGTCAGCACGATCAGGAACAGAAGCGGATAGCTCAACTGAAAATTCGGACCGAGGTTGAGCGCGCCGCCGCCGAGCGCCTTGAACGCCGGCCCCCCCGGCCCGAAATTGTAGAGCATCCGGTTGCCGGAGAGGACCACGGCGGCGGAGCGCGCGATCGCCAGCATGCCGAGCGTCGTCACGAACGGCGAGATGCCGGCGAAGGCGATGATGAGCCCGTTGATCAGCCCGATGAGCGCGCCTGCGCCGAGCCCCACGACGACGGCGGCCCAGGCGGGGTAGTGGGCTTCGAGCGTGAGGCCGCTCGCGACCGCCGTCAGCCCCATGATCGAGCCGACTGACAGGTCGATGCCGCCGGTGGCTATGACGGCCGTCATGCCGAGCGCCATGATGCCGATGAACGAGAAGTTCCGCGTGGTGTTGTAGAAGTTCTCCGAGGTCGCGAACGAGGCTGGCTCGAGCCAGCTCATCACGAGGCAGATGACGATCAGCGCGATCGTGACCCAGAACGCCTGCGCGCCCATGATGCGCTGCCACAGCGTGTGCTGCTGGACGTCGAGCACGGATTCGATCGAGACGTTGGCCTGCGGCGGCGGCTTGGCGGCGTCGGTCGACATAGGGCTCCTCAGGCGGCGTGAATCGCGCCGGTGATCAGGCCGGTCACCTCTTCGGGCGTGGTCGCCTTGATCGCCTTGTCGGCGACCTTGCGGCCGCGGCGCATCACCATCACCCGATCGCAGACGGCAAAGACGTCGGGCATGCGGTGACTGATGAGGATGATCGCCATGCCGGAATCCTTCAGCCGGCGGATGAGGTCGAGGACCTCCGCCACCTGCCTGACCGAGATCGCGGCGGTCGGCTCGTCCATCAGCACGATGCGCGCCTTGGAGAGGCGGGTGCGCGCGATGGCGACGGCCTGCCGCTGCCCGCCGGACATCTGGCGGACGAGGTCGCGCGGGCGCGTCTCCGACTTGAGCTCGGTGAACAAGGCGCCGGCGTGGCGCGCCATCGCCTTGTGGTCGAGCAGGCGGAACGGCCCGATGCGCCGCTTGACCTCGCGGCCGAGGAACACGTTGGCGGCGGCGGAGAGATTGTTGCAGAGCGCGAGGTCCTGATAGACGACCTCGATCCCCTTCTCCCGCGCCTCGACCGGCCGGTGGAAGCGCACATGCTCCCCGGCCAGCCTGATTTCGCCGTGCGTCGGTGGAAAATTGCCGGCGATCACCTTGACCAGGGTGGACTTGCCGGCCCCGTTGTCGCCCATCAGGCCGAGGGCTTCGCCCTCTGCCAGCGTCAGGTCGACCTCGTTGAGGGCGTGGATCGCGCCGAAGTGTTTCGACACGGAACGCAATTCGAGAATCCCCGGCACGCCTCCTCCCTTCTCTGACCTGCCAGCATCGAACAGATCGAAGCGGCGCGCAAGGGGGAGCGAGCCGAAGGGAGCCGAAGCCGACATTCCGGGGCCTGATAATCGAGTTCGCCAGCGACGATGGACGGATGGTCGCCGCAGCGCGCGCTCTCGGTTTCCGCTGTTTGCGCTGCAGCCCGAACCGCAGTCAAGCGCTGATGCGCTCCCGCCCGGTTTAAACGACGGCCCAGAAACCTGTCGGGTGTGTGATCGCGGTCACTGCCTCTACACCGAATGCGGCTTAAGACGGAAACGCGTTGGAAAAACGACGATCGGACACGAATCGACGGAGGTCTGAATTGAAGTGAAACTCCTACGACAGCGGGATACGGTGTTAAGCGTCTGGCTGATATCGGCGACCGGGGACGGGGAGGGACAGATGAAGGCGCATATCGTTGGCGGCGGATTTGGGGGTCTGGCGGCTGCTGCCTTGCTCGTCCGAAACGCCAACGTACCCGGCCAGGACATCACAATCTACGAGGCGGATGAGAAGCTAGGCGGCGGCTTCTTTTTGGACGGCGATCCGACGTGCGGCTACAATTTGCCCGGCGCCGTCTTTGACAAGGAATACCGCTGCGCTTTCGATCTGCTCGCGACGATCCCCACCGAAGCCTACCCGAACATCTCCGTCAAAGAACAGTTCTTCACCTTCAATAAAGAGCACCCGTTCGTCGACCAAACACACATCGTCGATCGCGATCTCCGCCCCGTGCATAGCCGGCGTTACGGCCTGAGCCTGCGCGACGGCTTCGCCCTTGCGCGGCTCTCGCTGACGCCCGAAGCATGGTTGGACGGGCGGCGCATTAAGGAATTCTTCCCCCCGAAGTTTTTCGAGACGGAATTTTGGCTGCTGTGGTCGACGATCATGGGATCGCTTCCTCAGCACAGCCTCATCGAGTTCCGGCGCTACCTGAACCGCTTCGTCTACTTGTTCCCCGACCTGTCGACCATGGCGCATGTCCTGCGCTCGCAATTCAACCAGCACGAAGCCTTTGTCAAACCTCTGGTCGCTTGGTTGGATCCCCGCGACGTGAACTTCGTGAGAGGCGCCTTTGTCAAGGACATCGGCTTCATGCGGTCGGCTGGGCGCATGAGCGTCAACCGGCTCGTCTACCAGCGGGGCGACGCCGAAACCTCGGTCGACATCGCCCCGGACGATATCGTGCTGGTGACCACCGGGTCGCAGGCCGCCGACATTTCGGCGGGATCGATGAAGACGGCGCCGACGCCGGTGAATACCGGACGGTCGTGGGCGTTGTGGGCGCAGTTGGCTAAGGCGCACAAGGGCTTCGGCAATCCGGACGCGTTCTTCGGCGTCCCCCGTATTGCCGACTCGCGCTGGGTTACATTCACGGTCACCTCGACGGGGAAGGAGTTCCTCGACGAAATGACCAAGCTGACCCGCAGCGATCCGGGGAGCGGCGGGCTTCTGACTTTGAAAGACTCGAACTGGGTGCTGTCGCTGTCGATCTTCGACCAGCCGGAGGTCCTCAGCCAGCCGCCAGGCACGTCTGTCTGGTGGGGCTATGGCCTTTATCCCGAGCGCAACGGCAATTGGGTGACGAAACCCATGTATCAATGCGCCGGCGAGGAGATTCTAACGGAGTTGCTGCAGCATCTTCGCTTCAGCAGCGCGGCGGCCATCATGAGCTCGTCGATCTGCATCCCCTGCAACATGCCCTATGTGAACAACATCTGGCTGCCGCGCAGGAACGGCGACCGGCCGCCCGTGGTTCCAGAGGGGGTGACCAATCTCGGGTTTCTCGGCCAGTACGTCGAGCTTGAGCAGGAGATCGCCTTTACCTTCGAATACTCCACCCGTACGGCGTGGGAGGCGATTTATCGTCTGCTCAAGCGAGGCCCCGCGCCGCCACGGGTCTATCAGGGACAGTGGGATCCAAAAGGCGTGTGGGCGGCTCTCAAAGTGTTTTTGGGTTGGGCCTCATAGGAGGAGACCGCTGTGTGGTTCGCGGGCCTCCTATTTTACGTGCTTGCGGGCTTCGCTTCCTCCATGTGCTCGCGTCCGTTCTTTACGCCATTCCGATGATCAACGGTCTGCGCGACGACACAATGGAGGTGAAGTTCGATCGTCCGGATCCGTCGATCGTCAAGGAGTATGGAAACAGGCTAACGTCCGCCCAGCGGGCAAGTTTCTACCACCTTTCCCAAGGCTCGGAGATCATGCCTTGGATCCTTTTGACCGCCGTCGACGTCGCCGACGCCAGATGACGACACTCGGCTTCGATGCCGAGCATCCTCCCGGACGCGACCGTCGACTCGGGGACCGGCTGAAATCTCAGTGGCGCCGCCGTCAATACCACATCGCCCGCATCCGCGCCGCCAAATCCACCCGCGGCCCTTCCGACACGACGAGCGCCGGCTGCGCCTGCGCCTCCGGCCATGTCCGCCGGTCGAAGTGCTTGATGAGCGGCGGCGGGATGAAGCGGGTGCGGGCGGCGAAGACCGAGCGGTCGCCGTTCCTCGGCTGGCCGTGGACGTAGAAGCGCTGCGGGACGATCAGCGTCAGCTCGTCGCGCGCACGGGTCATCGCGACATAAAGCAGGCGCCGCTCCTCCTCGATCTCTTCGGCAGAGCCGGTCGCGAGATCGGAAGGAATGCAGCCGTCGACGCAGTTCAAGACGAACACCGAGCGCCATTCCTGCCCCTTGGCCGAATGGATGGTCGAGAGGATGAGATAGTCCTCGTCGCGCAAGGGGGGGCCCGCCTCGTCGCTCACCCCGTCGGGCGGGTCGAGCGTCAGCTCGCTGAGAAACCGCTCGCGCGAGGCGAAGGAGACGGCGATGCGCTCGAGCGCCTCGAGGTCGCCCAATCTCGCAGCCGCGTCGTCGTAGCGCGTCTCGAGCAAGGGCGTGAGCCAGGCGACGGCGTCGGTGAGCTCGGCGGGCCATGGGACGGCGCGCGAGGCTAGACGCCGCATGAGGTCCGCGAAAGCGGAGAACCCCGCGCGGATGCGGGCCGGCAGGGCGAGCGCCGACATCGCGGCGAAGCCGTCGTCTTGCGCCGCGGCGCCGACGATCGTCCCGGCGAGCTTCGGCCCGACGCCGGGCAGGAGCTGGGCGACCCGGAAGCCCGCCACACGGTCGCGAGGATTCTCGGCGAAGCGCAGCAGGGACAGCGCATCCTTCACATGGGCGGCGTCGAGGAATTTGAGGCCGCCGAACTTGACGAAGGGGATGTTGCGGCGGGTGAGCTCGAGCTCGAGTGCGGCGCTATGGTGCGAGGCGCGGAACAGCACCGCCTGCGATTTCAGCGTTGCGCCCGCTTCGCGGTTTGCGAGCGCGCAGGTCGCCACGTATCGCGCCTGATCGGTCTCCTCGGCGACGGCGACCAGCGCGGGCGTCATCCCATGCGCGCGGTCGGTCCACAGGTCCTTGAAGTAGCGCTCGGGTGCGAGCGCGATCACGGCGTTGGCGGCGGCGAGGATGGCTCGCGTCGAGCGGTAGTTGCGTTCGAGCGTCACCACGCGCGCCGGCGGATCGAAGGCGTGAGGGAAGTCGAGGATGTTGCGCACGGTGGCGGCGCGGAAGGAATAAATCGACTGCGCGTCATCGCCGACCACGGTGAGGCCCCGCCCGCCCGGGCTGAGCCTGAGCACGATCTCGGCCTGCAGCGCGTTGGTGTCCTGGTACTCGTCGACCAGCACGTGGTCGAAGCGGGCGGCGATCTCGCCGCCGATCTCCGGCTCGGCGGCCATCTGGGCGAAGTAGAGCAGGAGGTCGTCGTAATCGAGCACGTTCTGGCGCTGTTTCGCTTCCACATAGGCGCCGAACAGGCCGCGCAAGGCCTCCTCGTGCGCCGCCGCCCAAGGGAACCATTTTCCGAGCGTCGCGCCGAGCTCGCCGCGCGCGTTGACCACCCGCGAATAGATGGCGAGGCAGGTCCCCTTGGTCGGGAAGCGTTCCCTCGTCTCGCTGAGCCCCGCTTCGTGCCGCGCCCAGTTCATGAGGTCGGCCGAATCCTCGCGATCGTGGATGGTGAACCCAGGGTCGAGGCCGAGGCGCGGCGCATATTCGCGCAGGAGTCGCGCACCGATGGCGTGGAAGGTGCCCGAATAGGCGGGCGCGGCGGCGGCCGCCGCTTCCGGCGCCAATCGGCGCGCGAGCAGCCGCTCGACCCGCCGGCCGAGCTCGGCCGCGGCGCGGCGCGAAAAGGTCGCCAACATGATGCGCTTCGGATCGGCGCCGGCGAGAATGAGGGCCGCGACCCGATGGGCGAGCATCGCCGTCTTGCCCGAGCCCGCGCCGGCGATGACGAGCAGCGGCCCGGGCTTTTGCGCCTCGCCGATCCCGTGCTCGGCCGCGAGCCGCTGCTCCGGGTTGAGGTCCATCATTGGTGCCGGGCGAATCAGGGCGAGCGACATGCCGCGAAGGCAACCATGTTTCGCGCTTTGTTCGCAAGGGCGATGACTTGGCGGGAAGCGTTGGCTAACAGAGAGACTAAGAAAAGGGGGTCGCGATGGCCATTGTGACCGTCCACGCCGGCAAGACGAACCTCTCGAAGCTTCTCGCTCGGGTCGAGGCGGGCGAGGAGATCGTTATTGCGCGAGGCAAGACCCGATCGCGCGGCTGACGCCCGTTCGTGCGCCGCCGGCTGCGCGCCGTTTCGGGGCGCTGAAGGGAATCGTGAGCGCCGGGCCGGAATTCTTCGAGCCGATGGCCGATGCGGAGCTGGCGGAATGGGAATAGCCTGACGCGCCTCCTTCTCGACACCCACGCCTTCTGGCTCGCGGGTGACGAGATGGTTGAGCGTCATCGCGCGCGAGGCGATCGCCGGGGAACAGGGCAGCGTTTTTGTCAGCGCCGCGTCGGTTTGGGAAATCTCGACCAAACACCGCTTGGGCAAGCTTCCGGGGGTCAGCGTCATCGCGGGCGATCTTGCCGACGCCATTCAAGGCCAAGGCTTCGTCGGGCTGCCGATCGCGGTGCGACATGGGCAGGCGGCCGGCGCACTGCCTGGACCGCATCGGGATCCTTTCGACCGCATGTTGATCGCGCAGGCGACGCTCGCCGATCTGGTCCTCGTCTCCAACGAGCGCGCCTTCGACGTCTATGGGGCGCGGCATTTGTGGTGACCCCGTCGGATTGTCGGACTTGCTGCAGCGCCCGCCGTCGATCAGGACGGAGGGCGAATCAGGGCGAGCGAGATTGCGCGAAGGCTCTCCTGCTTTCGCGCTTTGTTCGCAGGGCCAGGATAGCTTGCGGTTCCCCTCGGCAAAAATTGTGTGGACAAAGATTCGCCTCGTCAGGCTCGACGGAAGCGCTCCGTGACGGCGCCAGCCCTTGGTCGGGAAACTTGGTCGCCGATCGCCAGGACCGGAGGGCTCGCTTCCACTTTTCTGGGACGTTGGTCGCCCGAGCTCCCGGAATATTCGCTTTTCGACCCGGGCGGGTTCGGTGGAACGAGGCCGATGCAGAGGAATCCGTTGCGCCAGCGGCTATTGCATTCCATCGGCGAGCAGCTCGCGCTTGCGCACGACAGGCGGACGTCGCTCGCCCCAAATGACCGAACAAATGGCGGGACGGCCGTCTTAGGCGGTTGAATCCTGTAAAATAGCCAAATCCACCCTCGGCTGTTTCCGGGCCCACGGCGGGACGTGTGCTCCTGTTAATTATTTCATTCGATAAAGCCTTTTTGCGACATTTCTGTCTATTGCAAGCCGCCGCGGAATTGGCGATTGATGTCAAATTCGACGCGGGGGTCGCTGGGCGGGCGGTCAAGTGTTCCTCAACTTGGATCAAACCTCTCCCGGAGTACGTTGATCCATGCGTCTCATTGGGAGGGTGCGCCAATGCGGGATCTGACCCGCGCATTGGACGGTCTGCGCGACGACCTCGCGCGGACGCAGCGGGAAATTACTGTCCTTGAGCAAATCGGCCGGGAGCTGAGGGCGATTGTCGCCCGGGGCGGCGACGCGCGGACCGATATGCTGATCCGCGGGCATCTCGATGAGATCGCCCAGCGAACGGCGACGGCGCTGGCCCGACAAACGTCGATCGCGCGGATGATGGAGGAGTGCGGACGCGAGCGCGGCGCCGCCAAGTTCAGCCGGAGCGGCCCCCTCCGGCGATTGGCGCGGACCGTCCGCTCGTACCGTCGGCCAATTGCGAGCGCCGCGAAAAGCCCCTAAGGGTCTGGCCGACTTTGCAGCCCAGGCCAGAGCGTGAAAGCCCCGCGTAAGATTTTCGAGCCGCTGGCGATCGGCGCGCCGCCTCCCTGCCGCGAGCTGCCGTCGCGGCTCGAGCGGATGATTCATTTCGTGCCGCCGCACATCGAAAAAATGCGCGCCAAGGCCGGCGAGCTGGCCGGGCAGGTCGACGTCGTCCTCGGCAATCTTGAGGACGCGATCCCGATCGAGTCGAAGACCGCCGCGCGCGACGGCCTAATCGCGATGGCGAAGGCGACGGACTTCGGTTCGACCGGACTCTGGGCGCGCGTCAACGCGCTGAACTCCCCCTGGTTTCTCGACGACATGACGAAGCTCGTCGGCGAGATCGGCGACAAGCTCGATGTGGTGATGGTCCCGAAAGTGGAAGGCGATTGGGATATTCACTTCGTCGATCAGTATATCGCGCTCCTCGAGGCGCGGCACGGCGTCAAGAAGCCGATCCTCGTCCATGCGATCCTGGAGACGGCGCAGGGCGTCATGAATGTCGAGGCGATCGCCGCGGCCACTCCCCGCATGCACGGCATGAGCCTCGGCCCCGCCGATCTCGCCGCCTCGCGCGCGATGAAGACGACGCGGGTCGGCGGCGGTCATCCGGACTACAAGGTGGTGGCGGACGTGGCCGAGCCGGGCGCGGCGCGCCTGAGCGCGCAGCAGGACCCGTGGCACTACACGATCGCGCGGATGGTCGACGCCTGCGCGGCCCACGGCGTCAAACCTCTCTACGGACCCTTCGGCGACTTCTCCGATCCGGCCGCCTGCGAGGCGCAATTCCGCAACGCCTTTCTTCTCGGCTGCGCCGGCGCTTGGACGCTGCATCCGAGCCAGATCGCCATCGCCAAGAAGGTGTTCTCGCCCGACCCGGCGGAGGTCGCCTTCGCGAGGAAGATTCTCGCCGCCATGCCCGACGGCTCGGGGGCGGTGATGATCGACGGAAAGATGCAGGACGACGCAACCTGGAAACAAGCGCGCATCATCGTCGAGCTCGCCAGGCAGGTGGCGGCCAGAGACGCGGAATATGCTGCGCTCTATGGGCTTTGAGCTCGTGGCGACAGGGGTGCGGCGATTCTCGAATTGACCAATGCGCTTGCGCCGACTAAGCCTTTTTCATGACTACGCGTTTCGCCAAATACGGCATCGGACAGGTCGTCAAACATCGGGTCTATCCGTTCCGCGGCGTCATTTTCGACGTCGACCCGGTCTTCGCCAACAGCGAAGAATGGTGGCTGTCGATTCCCCCCGAGGTGCGGCCTGCCAAGGACCAGCCCTTCTACCGTCTCTACGCCGAGAACGAGGACAGCCAGTACATCGCCTACGTGTCCGAGCAGAACCTTCTGCCCGATGAATCGGGCGAACCTGTCGCCCACCCGCAGATCAGCGAGACGTTCGAGCGGACGCCGGACGGCCGCTATCGCTTCCGCCGCGGCGCAATGGCGAGCTGAAGCTCAAATCCTGTCGGTTAAGGAGAGAGGCGCGCGCCGCCGAGGCGCGGCCTTCGTCTTTTCAATCGCTCCCCGCTTCCATGACCCGTCCGTCGGACGGGCCATGGGAAAAGCCAACCTCACATATCACATCACTTCTTCGGAGCCGGGGCGGCAGGCGCGGCGGGAGCCGCGGGCGCGGCCGCCCCGCTCTGCTGCTGCTCGAGCGCCTTGCGCTGCTCTTCGGCCCGCTGCTGCAGCTGCTGCTGCAGCGCCTGGTTCTTCTGTTCCTGCGCCTGACGCATCTGCTCGATGACCTTCGGATCGGTCGGCTTGCCGTCGAAGGTCGCGCCGAAATCCTTGAGCGGGATGTTGAGGGTCAGCTCGCGGCCCGACGAGTCGCCGGCATTTGGAAGACGCATGACGACGGCGAGGTTCTGCCCCTTCTTCAGTTCGGCGAGCGCGCGCGCCCCAATGTCGATTTCGGCCGTGCAGGCGTTCTGGAAGCACATGTCATACTTGCCGTCGATCGGCTCGGACTTGTCGACGATGACGCGGAAACCCGGCCTGAGCAGCATGCCGATCGGCAGGATCATGAAGCGCAGCTTGCGCTTCTCTCCGCCCTTCTCTCCGCCCTTCTCATCGCCCTGCAGCTCGAACACCTGCATGCTGAGCATCGGAGGCTGTTCGGGCGATTGCCCGAAGTCCCGCATCGTCTGGCACGCCTCGCGGCCCGTGGCCTTCTCCTGTCCGCAGAGCTTGACCCACTGGGGTTCCGGCGAGACGAGGTCGACCTTCGACGGCGGCTGCGGCGCGGTTTGGCCGCCCTGCGCCGCGGGCGCGGCCGGCGCGCCGGGCGCGGCCGGCTTCGCTGGCGCGTTCTGCGCGAGGGCTGCGCCCGACGCGAACGCCAGGCTCGTTGCGAGCGCCGCAGCGCCCAAGCGCGTGACAGAGAGTGTCATCAATGATCCTTTCAACCCTTACGTCGATTGTGTCGATGGTCGCGTCGCGTTCCGCCCTTGCGCCGCCGGGCGCGACGCCTTCGGCGAGCCTTCGGGCGACATTATGACGCGAAGGCGCCGCGGGCGTGCGGCTTTCGGCGCGCTCTCTTTTCATATTCCGCGCGACAATCCAACAGCAATTTCGACGCAGGCGACTGGGCCGTCCGCGCCGCGAGCGCTCGACGAGGGGCCGGCGCTCGGAAGAGCGCCTCTCGACCGAGAATCGGCGCATTTCCGGGTGCTAGAGTCGGGCCGATGATTGGACGCCTGGTTCCCCTTGCGATCGGCGCCGCGCTGTTGATTGCCGCGACGCCGGCCGGCGCCGAGATCGGTCAGCCGGTCGGAGCGATCGCCATGCATGGCGAGCCGGCCCTCGATGCGGATTTCAAGCACCTGCCCTACGTCAATCCGGAGGCGCCGAAGGGTGGCCGGCTCGACCTCGCCTATCTCGGGGCGTTCGACAGCCTGAACCCTTACAACGTCAAGGCCCTGTCGACCGCCGAGGGCCTCATCGGCAATGTCTACCAGTCGCTGATGGCGCGCTCCGCCGACGAGCCGTTCACCCTTTACGGCCTGATCGCCGAGAGTCTCGAGACCGACGCGGCGCGCGATAGGGTCGTCTTCCACCTCAACCCGGCGGCGCATTTTTCCGATGGCTCGCCGATCGCCTCCGCCGACGTCGTCTTCACCTTCAATCTCTTGAAGGCGAAGGGCCGGCCTCAGCAACGGGCGGCCTTCAGCCTCGTCAAGAGCGTCCGGGCGCCCGACGCGCGCACGGTGTGCTTCGACCTATCCGGCGCGAACGACCGCGAGCTGCCGCTCATTCTGGCGATCATGCCGGTCCTCTCCCGCGCCCACACCGACGCGGAGCATTTCGAGGACCAGACCTTGCAGATTCCGGTGGGTTCGGGTCCCTACCGCGTCGCCGAAGTGGAGCCCGGCCAGCGGCTCGTGCTCAAGCGCGATCCCGACTATTGGGGGCGCGATCTGCCGGTTTCCAAAGGTCTCTACAACTTCGACACCATCCGAATCGATTACTTTCGCGACGCGAACGCGATGTTCGAGGCGTTCAAGGCGGGGCTCGTCGACTTCCGGGTCGAGGATGACGTCACCCGCTGGCGGTCCCAGTATGATTTCCCGGCCGCACGCGACGGGCGGGTCGTGACGGCCTCGATGCCCAACGGCCTGCCCAAGGGCGTCTCGGGCTTCGCCTTCAATACGAGGCGGCCGATGTTCGCCGATAAGCGCGTCCGCGAAGCGCTCGCCGCCATGTTCGACTTCGATTGGATCAACACCAATCTCTACGCCGGCGCCTACCGGCGCTCGCAAGGGTTCTTCGACGACAGCGAGCTCTCCTCGATCGGGCGTCCGGCCTCGGAACGCGAACGGGCGCTGCTCGCACCCTTCCCTGGCGCGGTGCGCGACGACGCGATGGAGGGCCGCTGGCGCGCGCCCAAGTCCGACGGCAGCGGGCGCGACCGCGCGCTTGCCCGCCGTGTCCTCGACGAGCTCGAGACGTGCGGCTACGCGCTCAGCGACGGCCGCCTCGTCGACGCGCATGGGATCCCGCTCGCCTTCGAGATCACGGTCAGGGATCGGGAGGAGGAGCGCCTCGCGCTCGCCTACGCCCGCAACCTGGCGCGGATCGGCGTGACGGCGAGCGTGCGGCTCGTCGACGAAGTCCAGTTCGACCGCCGGCGGACGCGATTCGACTTCGACATGATGCCTGGAACCTGGGCCGCTTCGCCCTCGCCCGGCAACGAGCAGCGCGGCCGCTGGGGCTCGAGCTCGGCCGACGCCGAGGGCGCCTACAACCTCGCGGGCGTCGCCTCGCCGGCGGTCGACGCGATGATCGCGGCGATCCTGGCCGCCCGGAGCAGCGAGGACTTCGTCGCCGCGGCGCGCGCCCTCGACCGCGTGCTGATCTCCGGCTTCTATATCGTGCCGTTCTACTATGCCCCGGAGGAGTGGATCGCCTATTCGAGCAAGCTTGGGCGACCCGACGTCATCCCGCTTTTCGGCGTCGATCTCGCCGCCTGGTGGCGGCGCGAGAAGTGAGGTCGTAGGATCGCGCACCGCGTTATCGACGCGGTCGCTGACCGCGTCGGGCCCGCTCGCCGGACCGCGCGCCAGAGCGCTTCCTCACGGGGGTCGCCTCGCCGGCCGCCGACTCGGTGATCGTCAGTCGTTGAATGCGCGGCCGTCGCGGACTTCGGGGACATAGCCCGCTCGAATCGCAAAGTCGCCGAAATGCTCTTCCGGGCCGCGCTCCTCGGCGTAACGCGCGATAACACCCCCAAGGTAATCGAGGATGGCCGCCTCGCCGACGTTCTCGAGCGCCATCTTATTGAGGCGCTGTCCATGGAAGCCGCCGCCGAGATAGAGATTGTATTTGCCGGGCCCACGGCCGGTGAGGCCGATTTCGCCGATATAGGGCCTTGCGCAGCCGTTCGGACAGCCGGTCATCCGGATGGTGATCGGCTCCCGGGAGAGACCATGATCAGCAAGAATGGTCTCGATCTTCTCGATCAGTTTGGGCAGGTAGCGCTCGCTCTCGGCCATCGCCAAGCCGCAGGTCGGGAGCGCCACGCAAGCCATGGAGCTCAGGCGAAGCCCGCTTCCCTGGTTGAGGCGGTCGAGTTCATACGCACGCAGCAGGTCTTCGATATGCGCGCGGTCGTTCGGCGCAACGTCGGCGATCGTCAGGTTCTGGTTCGGCGTGACGCGGAACATCGCCCTGTGGGTCTGGGCGATGGCGCGCAGACCGTCGAGCAGCGCGACCTTCTCGAAATTTCTGACGCGGCCGTTCTCGACGAACAGCGTCAAATGCTCCCGTCCGTCCTCGCCGCGCCGCCAGCCGAGCGCATCGCCGTTCGACGTGAAGCGATGGGGGCGCGCCGGCGCAAAGGCCGCGCCGAGACGATCCTCGATCTCGCTCTTGATGAAGGCGAGCCCCTTGTCGTCGATCGTATATTTGAAACGCGCATGATTCCGGTCGACCCGGTCGCCGTAATCGCGTTGCACTGACATGACCGCGTCGCAGGTCGCGATGACCTTGTCTTTCGCGACGAAGCCGATCACCGTCGCAAGCCGCGGATAGGTGTTCGGGGCATTGTCGGTTCGGCCCATGCCTCCGCCGATCGCGACGTTGAAGCCCTCCAGTTCGCCGCCGTTCGCGATCGCGATGAAGCCGAGATCCTGGGCGTAGACATCGATGTCGTTGATCGGCGGGATGACGAAGCCGATCTTGAACTTCCGCGGCATGTAGGTCTTGCCGTAGAGCGGCTCTTCCGGCCCGTCGGTTGGGGTTCTTTCCTCACCGTACCAGATTTCGCGATAGGCGCCGGTTTTGGGAATCGCATGGTCGCTGGCCTCTTTGGCGAGCTTGTAGACTTCTGCGTGGAGGGCTGACAGCTCCGGGCTGACGGAAGACATCACGCCGCGCGGACCGTCGCCGCAGGCGGCCTTGGTGTCGAGCAGGACGTCGTGCAACCCCTGAATGACCGCGCGCAGATGCTTCTTGTGCACGCCATGAAGCTGGAACGTCTGACGGGTCGTCAGTCTGAGCGTCTCACCCGCATAGGCGCGCGCGAGCTCGTCCAGCTTCAGCCACTGGCCGGACGAGAGCACGCCTCCGGGCAGCCGCACGCGGACCATGAAGCGATAGGCGGGCTCGAGCTTCTGGCGCCGGCGTTCGTCGCGGATGTCGCGATCGTCCTGCTGATAGAGGCCGTGGAATTTCATCAGCTTGATGTCGTCGCCCGGCACCGCGGCCGTGAGTTCCGCTACGAGGCCGTCGGAAATCGTCCCCCGGAGCTGGTCGCTGTCGGCTTTCAGCCTCTCGTCAGGTCCCAGCCTGTCGAGAGGCTGGGACAGATCGCGGCTGCGGTCGACGCCAGGCGAGCTCATCGCCGTCCTCCTCAATAGACGTCGACATGGTAGCGGTGGGCGGCCTGCATCGCGCTCAGATAATCGTGCGCATCGGCTTTGCTGCGTCCCGCCTGCTTCTGGACGATCGTCATGAGCGCGGCGTGCACATCCGGGGCGAGCTTTGCTCCGTCACCGCAGACATAGACATGCGCGCCCTCCTCGAGCCATGCGTGGACGTCGCGCGCGTGTTCGAGGAGGCGGTGTTGGACATAGGTCTTTGTCGCGCTGTCGCGGGAGAAGGCGACGTTCATCCGGGTCAGAGCGCCGCTCTTCAGGAAATCCCGCCACTCGGTCTGGTAGAGGAAGTCGCTGTCGAAGTTGCGCTCGCCGAAGAACAGCCAGGACCGTCCGCCGACGCCCCGCGCCTCCCGTTCCTGCAGGAACGCGCGATAGGGCGCGACGCCGGTCCCCGCGCCGATCATGAGGATCGGCGCATCGCTCTCGGCAAGGCGGAAATGGGGATTTGCCTGGATATAGACGGGCGCCGTCGCGCCGGCGTCGCAACGCGCTGCGAGATGGCTCGAAGCGACTCCGTCGCGGGGCTCGTTATTGAGCGCGTAGCGCACGACGCTGACCGTCAAATGCGCTTCGTCGGGGGCGAAGTCCGGGCTCGAGGCGATCGAATAGAGCCGCGGCTGAAGCGGCCGGAGGCCCGCCAGAAAGGTCGCCGCATCGACGCCGGGCGCGGGAAAGCGGCGCACGATGTCGAGGATGTGATGGCCGCGCAGGTAATCCGCGCGCGAGTCCGTCGTATTGTCGTCGCGCAGCTTCTTGAGCTCGTCGGATCCGGTCACATGCGCCCAATGGCTGAGGAAGCGGGGCGTCGCCGCCGTGATCTCGAACATCTCGCCGAGAGCGTCGCGAAGGGAAAGCCATCGCTCCTTCACCGTGACCGCGTCTTCGGGATCGAGCTCGAGCGTCGCGAGCAGTCTCTCGACCAGCACCGGATCGTTGCGCGGCATGACGCCGAGCGCGTCTCCCGGCCGGAAGGCGAGGCCCGAGCCCTCCAGCGAGAGTTCGAGATGCCGGGTCTCTTTGCTCGACCCCCGTCCGGTGAGCGCGATGTTGTCGATGACCGTCGCCGGAAATGGATTGCGCTTGTCGAAGGCAGGCGCATTGGCCGCGGCGTGGCGCGGCTCCGCAACGATGGCGGGGCGCTTCGCGACGTCTTGCGCGGCGAGCTCGGCGACCATCGCGGACATCCAGTCGGCGAACGGCGCATCGTAGTCGACGTCGCAATCCACGCGCTCGCGCATGCGCGCCGCGCCGAGCTCGGCCAGTCGCGCGTCGAGCCGCCGGGCTGCTCCGCAGAAGAATTCGTAAGTGGAATCGCCGAGGCCGAGCACCGCGTAGCGCAATCCGGCGAGCTTTGGAGCCTTCCGGCCCTCGACGAATTCGAAGAACCCCGCCGCCGACGCAGGCGGATCGCCCTCGCCGTGGGTCGCGGTCACCACCAGGAGATCCTGCTCGTCCTTGAGCTCCCGGGTCTTGTAGGCGGCCATGTCGAGAACCCGCGCCGCGCGCCCCGCCCCTGCGAGCCGTTCGGAGAGCGCGCCGGCGAGCGTCGCGCTGTTGCCGGTCTCGCTGCCGTAGAGAACCGTCAGGGTTCGATTTTGGGTCGAAGCCGGCGCGGAAACGGGCGTCGCTTGCCCGAAAAGCGCGCTCTTCGCCTGATGCTCTATTCCGGCGAAGAAGCCGCTGAGCCAGGTGAGCTGCTTCGCGTCGAGCGAGTCCGCCAGGGATCGGATCTGATCCCATTGCGCCTCGGAAAATCCAGGACCGCGAAACTCGGAAATCCCCATTGCCTTCGACGCCTCGTCGCGGCGCTTGCCCAGAAAGCGCCGATCAATATAGCAAAACCACAATGTCCATCATGGACAGTCACGAACAGATAATGGCATTTCTGGCCCGGAAGCACAAGCGCAAATTTCTGTTATTCAACGGGCACGGGTCGGCGCCTTTCTCGACGGCGCCCAAGCGGCAGCTTCCAGGCCGCCGCCGAGCGCCTCGACTCGCTGAGAGTTTTTCGCCCGAAGCCCAGATTCTGCCCGCATTTCCGCCGAAAAACACGGGCCGGAGCGTCCCCGACGGCAAAAGCTCGTTGTATCATTCGCTGTTCTCGGCGAATTCAGCCGTCGGCGGCGCCGCCGTCCGATAAGGAGTCCAGCATGACCGACGGGACCGATACGCTGACCATCGACGTCGTGAGCGACGTCGTCTGTCCCTGGTGCTACCTCGGCGAGAAGCGCCTCGAGGCCGCTCTCGCGGAAGAATCGCGGCCGGTCGCCGTGCGCTGGCGCCCCTACCAGCTCGACCCGACCATCCCCGAGGGCGGACTCGGCCGGGCGGAATACATGGAAAGGAAATTCGGCCGGGACGGCCGCTTGCAAGCGATCCACGACCGTCTCGCGCGCCTCGGCGTCGAGGTCGGCATTCCCTTCGCCTTCGACAAGATCGAACGCTCGCCGAACACGCTCGACGCGCACCGCTTCATCCGCTGGGCGGACTCGGAAGGGAAGCAGCGCGAGGTCGTCGACCGTCTGTTTCGCGCCTATTTCATCGAGGGCCGCGACATCGGCGACCGGACGGTGCTGCTCGACATCGCCTCGACGAGCGGCCTCGACGCGGAGATCGTCGGCAAGCTTCTGGCAGAAGGCGCGGACACTGACGCGGTCCGGCGCGAGATCGCCGAGGCGCAGGCGATCGGCGTCACCGGCGTGCCATTCTTCATTTTCGCCGGTCGGGTCGGCGTCGCCGGCGCGCAGGAGGTTTCGGTCTTGCGCGGCGCAATGGCTGAGGCGCGCGCCACGATGAACGAGAAGCCCGCCGCCTGACCTTCACGGCGCCGACGCGCCACGCTTTTTCAGATGCGCCCGCCGACCGCGTCGGCCGGGCTTCTCGCGTCGGCGGCGATCTCGTCGCCTTCAGGCCGCGTCGAGCGCCCGGATCAGACCTTGCGGGATTTGCAGACGCGCGGACGCCTCCGCCTCCGCGGCCCGGGCGGAAAGCACCGGAGCGGCGAGCGCCTTGATCGATACCGGCGGCGCCTCCCCCGCGCTGCCGTCGTCATTGGCGGGGGCAAAGGCGAGGGCCGGCGGCAGATGAGGCTCGGCGGCCGCCGCGCGGGCCATCGCCCGCGCCTCCGTCCGTGCCGCCTCCGCCGCGAAGCGCCACAGGAGCGACAGGATCGGAGCGAGCGCGGGATCGCGCTCCCCCTCGCAGGACGCAATGGTCGCCTTGACGAGCCGCGGCTTCAGCCCGTCGCCGCGCCCCGCCCCCTGCGTGTCGATCGCGCGGAGCGCCGCGCGAAGGGCAGGCAGCGCGTGACGGGGGATCCCCGACTTCAGCGCCAGCGCGGCGAATCCCTGCCCGTACGGGTCGCAGGCGAAGGCCGAGGCGCGCGCATAGGTCTGGCCGGAGAGCTCAGCGAGCGCCGCCGCGGCGAGCTCGCGCTCGCCCTCGAGCAGAGATCGCAAGATGAGCGCCATGGTCAGCGCGCCGCGCTCGCGCAGCGTCCGCACGAGCTCGGCACGCTCAAAAGGCTCGCAGTCGGCGGCGATCGTGGCGAGGGCGGCGTCGCGCGACTCGCGGGCGACCTTTTCGGCGCGCTTCCTGTCCATCCATCCGGCGGACGCGACGAAGACGGCCAGGGACTTCGCCGTCTGAAGCACGATGACCGCCCTGAGGCTCGCCGGCAGGCGGGGATGCGCAAGCAGGGCTTCCCGGATTTCCGCGTCATCGCCGAACCGCGCATAAAGCCGGCGCAGCGCGCCGGGGGTGAGCTTCGCCGCCCGATTGCCGATCAACGCCAGCGCCGCCTCGCGCCGTCCGACTTCCGCCAGCGCGGCGGCGGGGCCTGCGCCGAGCCCGGGCCTGCGGGCGATCGCGCATTGCGCCACGACGTCTCCCATCGCGGCGCAGTCGACGAGCTCGGCGTCGGTCAGCAACGGGGAGCGGGCGAGCACGGGCGCGGCGACCCGCGTCTCGTCGTTCGCCAGGGCGACGACGAGATGGCGCGGCGCGTCGCGCGCGCCGGAAATCGCCTCCGCCAGCGCGCGCCGCACCTCGGGAGAGGGATCGTCGATCAGCGCCGACATCGCCGCCGCCGCCTCGGCCCTGGACCGCTTGTCGAGGTCGGAATGAAGAAAGGCGCGCGCGAGCGCGCTCACCGCCTCGGCCCGCGATCCCGCGCCGGCCTGTTGCGCCCAGACCAGGAATCGGCGCACGATGGCGGGACCGCGTGCGGCGGACGGCAGCCGCGCCCTCGCGACGACGAGCGCGTTTCGAGTCGAAAACATGAATCTGAGATTGGGTCGTCGTGGTTAACGAAGGCTTAAGGCGGCGGACCTCACGGAGCGACCCATGACGGCGCCGGTCCCCCATCCGCGCGGCGGCCTCTATTTCGAGGATTTTTCCGTCGGCCAGGTGTTCCGCCATCGGCTGACGCGCACGGTGACGCAGATGGACAACATGCTGTTCTCCAACATGACCCTCAATCCGCAGCCGCTGCATATCGACGCGCATTTCTGCGCCACCGAGACCGAATGGGGCCGTCCGCTGGTGAACTCCCTGTTCACGCTTGGTCTGATGATCGGCATCTCGGTCAACGACACCACCGTCGGCACGACCATCGCCAATCTCGGAATGACCGACGTCGCCTTCCCGGCGCCGCTGTTCGAGGGCGACACGGTCCGGGCGGAGACGGAGGTCATGTCGGCGCGCACGTCGAGGTCGCGGCCGGACGCCGGGCTCATCGAATTTCGTCACCGGGCGTTCAAGCAGGACGGGACGCTCGTCGCCGAATGCCGCCGCACCGCCTTCATGCGCCGGCGCGGGCCGGAGATCGTCTCGACCTGATGCGCTCCCTCATCATCGCGCCGGGGGACGATGAAGCGAAGCTCGCGGCGGCGTTGGCGAGCGAGGCCGATGCAATCGTCATCGACCTCGACGTGGATGCGGCGCGACGGGAGAAGGCGCGGGCGAACGCCGCGAGATTTTTGCGGGAGGCCGCCTTGCGCCCGGACCGGCCGGCCGCGATGGCGCGGGTCGCTCCGCTTTCGGGCGGCGAGACGGATCCCGACCTCGACGCAATCATCGCCGCCGCGCCCCGCGCCGTCCTGCTTCCGAAGGCGCGGTGGCGGGCCTCGGTGCAGCAACTGTCGGTCAAGCTCGCCCTGCGCGAGGCGCTTTGCGGCCTTAAGGACGGCGCGACGGGCATCATCGCAATCGTGGACACCGCCGCGGCGCTGCTCAGCCTCGCGAGCTTTTGCGGCGCGAGCGCCCGGCTGATCGGCATCGCCTGGGACGCGGAAGCCTTGCGGGCCGACGTCGGGGCGGAGACCGCGCGCGACGGCGGCGCCTTTGCCGGGCCGTTTCGGCTGGCGCGCGAGATGACCCTTTTCGCTGCGGCCGCCGCCAACGTCGCCGCGATCGATACGGCTTTCGCCGATGCGTCCGACGACGCCGCCACAAAGGCTGAGGCGCTCGCGGCAAAGCGGACCGGCTTCGGCGCAAAATTCGCGATCGACCCGGCCCAGGCGAAAATCATCAATGCGGCGTTCGCCGCCGAAAAGGCCGCCCGGCGCTGAGGCCTGTTTCAAAAGCCCACCGCCCTCGTCAGGCGGATTCGCGCCAGGCCTATTCCAACGCCGCCTTGCGCTGGTCGATCTCGGCCTGCCACTCTTCGGCGTTCTTCGTGCGGGCGCACATCACCTTCATGTATAAATTGTCGCCCCGCATCAAATCCGTGCGCGCCATCATGATCTGCGCGTTCAACGCGCACATCACCGGATTGTCGACCTGCTGCCCCCGCACGACGTCGTTCGCGGTCTTCGGCTGGCAGTCGGCATGCGAAAGCGCGGTCGAGCAAATCAGGATCATGATAGAGTACATTTTGTCGCCCCCTTTCTTGATTGGACGCGTTCGTCGTTCAACCCGGCGCGCCGCAAGCCGTCGCGGCGCGGTTAATGGATTCGCATACACAACCATAGGTTGCGATCATGATAACTGTAAAGCGCTTGTCGCGCCGTGATCATGATCACCCCCCGAATTGCATATGGAATTTCATTCTCGCGCCGGCGGCCGGAGTTTCGTCCGCCCGCCGGCTATAGCGTGCGGCTATAGGGGCGGCTGACACCCCGGCGCATCAGGACCTAAGGACGGTCGCAAAAGCCGTGCCAACGGCAGTGGCGGCAGGAGGAGCCGGCGCGACCTGACGGCGCCGCCCCCACCATCGGCCTTCGGCCGGTCCTCCTCCCCCGCAGAGCGGGAGAGGATAGAAACCGACCCGACGGGGTTACCCTTCGCATCATCCGTTCTTAACGCTTGCGCCTTATCCTCTTTTGAACTGTCGCCCCTAGCGTCGACCGGCTCCGAGCAGGAGGCAAAAAACGGATGGGCCTCGCTGGAGCGCTCGCCTCTCCGCTGCGAAAAGTCGCGACGAGCTTCCTTGCGCCCGCGTCGATCTGTTCGATCTGGTCGCTCGCAGCGGCGCTCGTCCTCGCTCTCGGCTGGCTCGCCCTTCGGCGAAGGCGGCGCGGACGCCGCATAAGGGCCGGGGCGCTCATGCGCGCCTTGTTCGCGCGGCGTGTGCTGCTCCATCGCTCGACGCGCGCCGACCTCGTCTATTGTGTGTTAAGCCTCGCGACGTTCGGCGCGGTTCTCGGCTGGGCCGTCGTGTCGACGTCGTGGATCGGCGATGGCGTCGCGAGCTTTCTCGCCGGCCGTTTCGGCGAGCGGGCGCCTGAGGCGCCCACTGTCGCGCTCATTGCGGCCCGGACGGTCGTCCTCTTCCTTGCCTACGACCTCGGCTTCTTCGTCGACCACACGCTCAAGCACAAGATTCCGGCGCTGTGGGAATTGCACAAGACCCATCATTCGGCGGAAGCGCTGACGCCCCTGGTCAACTTCCGCGTCCATCCGCTCGATTCCCTCATCCTCGCCAACACGCTCTCGCTGTTCATCGGCATCGCCGGCGGCGCGGCGACCTGGCTCTTTGGACGGCGGACGACGTCGTTTCTTCTGTTCGACGACAACGTGCTGATGGTCCTCTACATCTATCTGACGGCGCAGCTGCAGCACACGCAGATCTGGATCCCGTTCACCGGGACATGGGGGCGCCTCTTCATGAGCCCCGCCCACCATCAGCTGCACCATTCCTCCGACCCGGCGCACTTCAATTGCAACATGGGCGCGAGCCTCGCGCTGTGGGACTGGCTGTTCGGCAGCCTGCGCCTGCCCTCCGCGCAATCGCCGCGGCTCAAGTATGGCGCGTCGGGCTTCGCCCACGACCCGCACGGCGCGATCGGCCTCATCGTCGAGCCGGCGGCGAAGGCCCTCGCAGCCCTCGCCCGCATGATTGCGCCGCGCGCGGCAGGCGCCGCGCTCGGCGAGCGCCGCTCGACTTCCGCGGGGCCGTGAGAAGAAGCGCGCGATCCTCGAGCCGATCGTGCCTCAGTGCGTTGGGGGTAACTGGGCGGGCGGGCCTGCGGTTTTCTGCAGCGGGCCCGCCTCTCTTGCTCTGCCAATCCCTTCGGAACGACCGCAACAGCGCTCGCCGAAGCACAAGGCGCGGAGAGGCCAGCCAACGCCCCGAGCATTGCAGCGCGGATCATCGACCCGACGGGGCGAAAAAGTCACCGGATTCAGGATGCGCTTCCCGGTGCGGTCCACGCTTCAAGCCGGAGCAGAACGCCGCGGAGCGGCGTACCGGTCCGGGATTCACTTGAGCCGCACCCCGAGTTCCTTCGGAAGGCGCGCTCCATCGATCAAGTCACGGGCCGTCTTGGACGCAGCTGGCCGTATGGTTGTCATACATCATTTGAATTTCGTAGAATCGTCCGTTCCACTGCTGATTCGCCTTACCACTGTCGTAGGCGTTCGTGCCGTAGTTCCACGCGCAAAGATCGCCAATTTCACTGCCCCCGGACGTATACCAGGCATCCAGATTTGGGTCCGTGATCGATTCCGTGATTTCATGGGAGGTGACGGATGCCGCCGAATCCGAGTCGGCATGATTGGGAAAGACGCTCGCTTGGCAACCCGTAGCCGCGGCATAAGGCTCGTTCGAGTATACAATGGAAGACGATCCGCTGCCGATGGAGCCGTGGTACGCACAATATTGAGTATAAGAACAGCTGCCTGACGTTGAGTCAAAGCAAGACCCTTCGCCAACCGCCGTATAGACATTGAATATTTCGTTCAAGCCGGTCTTCCAACCTTGCGCCGTAATGACTTTTTGCACCTCTTTCTGAATATCGGTGTCGATGATGCAGTTTCCTGGCGTCACAGAGTCTGTGCAATCAGATGGCGGATAAGCCGACGTATCCGTGAAGCTTCCTCCAAAGCTTTCGTTTGCATTGGCGAGAAGGCTCAAGCCGGAGACGAATGTTTTGCTCCCAATAATCTGGTAGTATTGCGTGTTATTGGAGGAGACGGTGTGGCCGGCATAGTCTTTCCCCAAATTATTCATGACGCCGGCATAATAGGAAGGCAAACTTGCAGCCGTTCCATTCTGTAAAGTCGGAGGCACCCAGAATATATTGTAAATCTCGATTTTCTGCATGATCGGCCCGCCGGAATGATAGAGCAATGCCCCGCTCGCGGCCGCCGCAGCGCGCACAGCGGCGCTCATTGGGACGGTCGGTAACACATGGACGCTGTGTCCTCGAGCATCCGTAAAGGTCAACTTTGGTCCGCCGGCTGTGCCTGCCTGATCCAATCTTTGAGCCGGGGCCGCCTGCTCCTGCGCCGACGAATCCGCCTCTTGTGCGCCGGCGTTTGTCGCCCAGACCAGCGCCATGGCGCCCAAGGCGCTCCCGGCGAGCGCGCGCGTCCGCCGCTCCGCGACGTGTCGCGGATCATGTTCCGATTGTGTCATAACTCACTCCCCGAGTAGATGCGGCTTTACAACCTGTCGGAACGTCAGTTTCCGCGAGTCAATAGCTTTTACCGGCGCAAAAGGCTTGCGCACCGCCCCGCTAGGCTGCAGTTTGTCAAAAATGCGGAAACTTCTGGATACAACTAGCAAACGTGCATGAGTTGGTCAAGCCAATTCCGTTTCCAATACTGGCTGCAATCCAGCATTGCGGTGCAGTGCACTATTTCGCGCGAAGCAATGCTGCGTCTCCGTACGGCTGCGCCGAAACGCATGGATGGCCCGAGACACCCCCGGGACCTCAGTCCGGGGGCGGCCAGGGCGGTTGGCCGCTTGCCCGTCAATTCGCCCTGCGACCAATTTCCATGTTCGATCTATATACTATTTTTGTTCTTTGGAAGGGAGGAGCCTCCGAGTGTCCGCATCCGTAACCGTTCCGTCCCCCGAAGTCCGCGACCGGTCGATCGAGGCCCGGCGCGCGTCAGATAGTCGATGATCAGCCTCTCCCGCTCGAACTTCTTGAGGCGCGCCGTGGCGGCAAGATTTCGATTGGCGCGGTCGACGGCGTCTCGCCGGCGAGAGGGTCTTGCGGCGACTCGGCGAGAAGAAGGCGCGGATGCTCGTTCGCCGCGACCGGGCGGATCATTCATGCGTCCGGGTCTCGCAAACCCGAAATCGCTTCAACCGGCCGAGCGTCAGGGCGATCCTCAATGGGGTCGCGGCCTGTTGAATTCGACCGGAGCCCCTACTCCGCCGGCACGGCGGCATCCTTCGCGCGAACTCTTGGCAGGCGCGCGAGCTTCGGACGTTCGGGCGCAGGCTCCTCGTCCGGCCGCCCGAACAGGAGGCTGAACAGACGCCAGGAAAGGCGCCCGAGGTCGTCGAGCACGGTGAAGGCGGCCGGCACGAAGACGAGCGAGAGCAGCGTCGACATGACGAGGCCGCCGATCACCGCGATCGCCATCGGCGAGCGGAAGCCGCCGCCGTCGCCGAGGCCGAGCGCCGAGGGAAACATGCCCGCGGCCATGGCGATCGTGGTCATGACGATGGGCCTTGCGCGTTTGCGGCCGGCCTCAACCAGCGCGTCGAGGCGTTTCGTTCCGCGGCCGATCTCCTCGACGGCGAAGTCGACCAGCATGATCGCGTTCTTGGTGACGATGCCCATCAGCATCAGAACGCCGATCACCACCGGCATCGACATCGCCTTATGGGTGACGAGAAGGGCGATGATCGCCCCGCCGACCGACAGCGGCAGCGAAACAAGGATGGTGACCGGCTGCAGGAAGCTGCCGAACAGGAGGACGAGCAGCGCGTAGACGATCATCACGCCGGCGCCCATCGCGGCGGCGAAGGAGGCGAACACCTCGCTCATGATCTCGACATCGCCGGTCTCGCGGATCTCGACCCCCGGCGGCAGGCGCTTGGCGGTCGGCAGAGCGCGGATCGCATCGACGGCGTCGCCGAGCGCCGCGTCGCCGCGCAGGTCGCCCTCGATCGTCACCCGCGGCGAGCGGTCGTAGCGGTTGATGGCGGTCGGCCCGTGGCTGATCGAGAAATTGGCCACCACCGAAAGCGGCGTCGTTCCGCCCCCGCTCGTCGGGACGCGCAGATCCTGCAACAGCCCGACACGCGCGCGCGCCGCCTCGTCGAGCTCGACCCGGATCGGGATCAGGCGGTCGCCGGCGTCGAACTTGGCGAGGTTGGCGTCGATGTCGCCGAGCGTCGCGACCCGGATCGTCTCCGAAAGCGCCTCGGTCGACACGCCGAGATCGGCCGCGACTTGCCGCTTCGGCACGATGCGCAGCTCCGGCCGCTCGAGCTCGGCGGTCGACATCGGATTCTCGATGATCGGGATCGTGCGCATCTCGCTGGCGATCTGGTTCGCCGTGTCGTTGATGACGTCGATGTTGGGACCGGCGACGATGAGCGAGAGGTCGCGCTCCCCGTTATCCTTCATGAACCAGTAGCGGATGTCCGGCTGATCGGCGAGCATCGCCGCGATTCTCGTCTGCAGGTCCTTCTGCGTCGCCTCGCGCTCGGACTTGGGCACGAAATTGATGACGATGGTCGCCTTGCGCGGCTCGGCCTCGCCGCCGAGGATCTCCCCGCCGAAGACGAGCGCCGAGCGCAATTCCGGCATTTTTCGAAGCTTCGCCGAGACCTCGCGGGTGACGCGGTCGGTGTCCTCGAGCCGCGATCCCGGCGGCAGCTCGACCGCGAGCAGGGCGCGCCCGACGTCGTCGGCCGGAATGAAGCCCGACGGCAGGAGGCGTGTCGACCACAGCGAGCCGGCGAAGATGACCGCGCCGGCGAGGAGCGTGATCCAGCGGTGGCGCACCGAGGCGCGCACGAGGCGCGTATACCCGCGCAGAACCGGCCCGTCGACACGGCGATCGTCGCGCGGCGCGCGCAGGAAATAGGCGGCGATCACCGGCGTCACGAAGCGCGCGACCATGAGCGAGAAGAGGACCGCGATCGCCACGGTCAGGCCGAACTGGCGAAAATACTGGCCGGCGATGCCGCCCATGAAGCTCACCGGCGAGAAGATCGCCGCAATCGACAGCGAAATCGCGATGACTGCGAGACCGATCTCGTCGGCGGCCTCGAGCGAGGCGCGCCACGCCGATTTGCCCATGCGCATGTGACGCGCGATGTTCTCGATCTCGACGATCGCGTCGTCGACCAGGATGCCGGTGACGAGGGTGATGGCGAGCAGACTCACCAGGTTGAGCGAGAAGCCGATCGCGTCCATCGCCCAGAAGGTCGGGATGACCGACAGCGGCAGCGCGACGGCGGTGACGAGGGTGGCGCGCAGATCGCGCAGGAAGACGAACACGACGACGACCGCGAGCAGGGCGCCCTCGATCAGCGTCTCCATGGTCGAGCGATAGTTGCCGAGCTCGTTGTCGACCTGGGTGTCGACCTCGGTGAAGGCGACCTCGGGACGCTCGGCGGCGATCGCGGCGAGCCGCTTGGCGACCCGCTCGTCGACCGTGACGTCGCTCGCGCCCTTGGCGCGGGTGATGCCGAAGGCGACGATCGGTTGGTCGAACAGGCGGGTGAACGTGCGCGGCTCGGCGGCCCCGTCCACCACGGTTCCGAGCTCGTCGAGCCTCACCTTGCGTCCGCCCGGCAGGGCGATCGGCAGCGCCGCGAGATCGGCGACGCTGCGCGCGCCGGCGAGGGTGCGGATCGCCTCTTCCTGGCCGGCGACCTCCCCGCGACCGCCGCCGAGATCGACGTTGTCGGCGCGCACCTGTTCGTTGACCGCCGCCGCGGTGACGCCGAGCGCGAGGAGCCTCTCGGGATCGAGCGAGATGCGGATCTCCCGGTCCACGCCGCCGAAGCGCTTCACTTCGGCGACGCCGCGGATGCTCTGCAGCTCGCGGGCGACCGTATCGTCGATGAACCAGGACAAGCGCTCGGCCGACATGCTCGGGGCGGAGGCGGCATAGGTGACGATCGGCAGTCCCTCGACGTCGACCCGGCTGATGACCGGCTCGTCGATGGTGCGGGGCAGATCGTCGCGGATTTTGGCGATCTCGTCCTTCACGTCGTTGAGCGCGCGGTCGATGTCGACCGAGCCGACGTTGAACTGGATGACGGTCGAGGACGAGCCGTCGGTCACGGTCGAGGCGATGTGCCAGACTCCGTTGACGCTCGCGACCGCGTCCTCGACCTTCTTCGTCACCTGCGATTCGAGTTCGGCCGGCGCGGCGCCCGACTGGGTGATCAGCACCTGGACGACCGGAATGTCGATGTTGGGAAACCGGGTGATCGACATGGTCCGGAAGCTGACAAGGCCGAGAACGGTCAGGACCGCGAAAGCCACGACCGCGGGGATGGGCCGGCGGACCGACCAGGCCGAGACGTTGAGGCGCATGGACGTCTCTCAGTTTCCGGCGGTCGTTTCAGGCATGGTTCGGACGCGGTCGCCCGGACGCAGGAAGGCGGCGGCGCGGGCGACGACGGATTCCCCTTCGACGAGCCCGTCCCTGATCTCGACCTCGTCGCCCTCGACGATGCCCGGCGCCACGACCCGCTCCTCGACGCGGCCGTTGTGGACGACATAGAGGCGGGCGCTCTCGCCTTCGCGCCGGAGCGCCGCCTCCGGCGCGCCGACGCCGTCGCGCCGTTCGATCTCGACTTCGCCCGAGGCGAAGGCGCCGATGCGGGCGTGCGAGGCGTCGGCGAGCGCGATGCGCACCTTGCCGGTGCGGCTCGCCTTGTCGATCTCCTCGGAGATGAGCCGGACGCGGCCCAGCACGGGATCGGCGACGCCCGGCAGACGCAGGGTCGCGGGCATGCCGACAGCGAAGCGGGCGAGCGACTGCTCGGGCGCGTCGGCCTCGAGGTCGATAGCGCCGTCGACGATGATGCGGAAGAGCGGCTCGCCGGCGCTCGAGGCGGTCGCGCCGAGTTTTGCCGAGCGCCGGCTGACGACGCCAGCCACCGGCGCCCTCACCTCGGTCCGCCCGATGCGCACGAGAAGCTCCTGCCGCTCCGCCTCCCGGCTCCTCCGGTCCGCCTCGGCGACGCCGAGCGCATTCCTCACGGCGGCGAGCTGGGCCTGAGCGGTCTTCAGCGCGATTTCGCGCTGTTCAATGGATGCGGCCGACATCACGCCGCCCCCGAGTTTTTGCGCGCGCGAGAAATCGTCGCTCGCCCATTGCGCCTGCGCTTCCGACTGGGCGATCACGCTCTTCGACTGCTCGATCGACGCGTCGGCGCGCTTGATGGCCGCGTCGTTTTCAGCCAGCAGCGCGTCGAGCTGGCTCCGGTCGAGGCGGGCGAGAACCTGGCCAGCCTTGACGCGGTCGCCATCCTCGGCGTCGAGTTCGACGATGGTGAGCCCGTCGATTCGGGCGGCGACGTCGGCCTCGTCGCGTGGAACGAGGGTGCCGGAGACGAAGAGCCGGTCGACGAATTCGCGCCGCGCGGCCGGCGCGACGGTGACAGCGGGCGGCGGCGGGGCCGACGGCTCGGCGGCCGCGGCGCGCGCCGCGCAATCGGGCGCGCCGACCGGCAGGCCGAGCGCGCGCGCCTGGCCGACGATCGGAGCGCAGGGTTGAAAGGCGCCGACGGCGAAAGCAGCCGCCGCTACGGCGACGAATGCGCCGAGCAAAACAAGGCCGCGCTTCATCCAATTGCCTCCTCGGCGGACGCGCCGGCCGCGAGCGCCCCGGCGAACAGCGCCTTGAGGACGCCGACCGCCATCGCGGTCTCCGCCTCGCGGTCGAAATCCGATTCTGTCGCCATCCGCCTGAAGAGGCCGGCGACGAAGGTGAGGAAGAAGCGCGCAGCGATGCGGGGATCGAGCGCAGGCGAGGCGGCCCCGACAGCCTTCGCCGCCTCGAAAAGGCGTTCGAGCCCCGCGAGCACCTGCGCGTCGGTGGACCGGGTCATTTCCGCCACGCGCGGGTTGCGCCCAGCCTCGGCCCAGATCTCCACGATCATGCGGGCCTTCTCGCGGGGCTTGCCGAACACGTGCTCCCGCAAACCGGCGCACACGGCCTCCACGATGTCGCGGTCGGCGGCCAGGAGATCGGCGAAGGCCCGTGCGCCCTCCGCCTGATCGAGGGCGCACAGACCCTCGACGATCGCCTCCTTCGAGGGAAACGTGCGATAGAGGTTGCCGGCGCTCATGCCGGCGGCCTCGGCGACATGCTGCATGGTGGCGGCATGAAAGCCATGCGCCGCGAAGGCGCGCTCGGCGGCGTCTAGGATTCGCTCGCGCCTCTCGTCAGCCGTGCGGCGACTGGTTGACAATGTGTTAAACGACATATCGTCCCCTGAGAATGAATGTTCATTCATTGCCTCGGCATTGCGGCTTTATTGCGGCCGGTTGATGAGGCGCGGCCGCCATTAAATATTTTTGACCCCGCCCCTTGCGCTTCCTCAAGTCAGATATATCTTTTCATGAGACATATCTAAGATATGTCATAAAATCGCGAGGAGCAAGCTCATGTTTAACCGTTATTTTGAGGGATATGCCCGCCACGGCCGACACGGCGGGTTCGGCCACGGACCATTCGGCTGGCGCGACCGCCGCCACAGCGGCGGCGGCTTCGGCGCGCGCGAAGGGCGCATGTTCGACGGCGGCGAGCTCCGGCTCGTCATCCTCGCGCTGGTGGCGGAGAAGCCCCGCCATGGCTACGACATCATCAAGGAGCTCGGCGAGCGCGTCGGCGGCGACTATTCCCCGAGCCCGGGCGTCGTCTATCCGACCCTGACCATGCTCGAGGAGATGGGCTATGCGCGCCTGACCCAGGACGAGCAGGGGCGCAAGCTCTATGCGGCGACGCCCGAGGGCGAGAAGGTCCTCGCCGACAACAAGGCGCAGGTCGACGCCATCTTTGAGCGCTTCGCCGACCGCGAGGACGCGCGTTCCGGCGTCGGTCCGGTCATCCGCGCGATGATGAACCTGCGCGCCGCCACCCGGCTACGCCTGCGCAGCCGATCGGCGACTCCCGAGCAGATCCAGGCGATCGTCGATGCGCTCGATCAGGCGGCGAAGGCGATCGAGCGGACTTGAGGCTCACTCGCGCGGGAAGGCCGGCCGCGCCCGGTTGCGCGCTGGCCGCGGGGTCGGGAGGGCCGCTCCGAGAAGGCCGACCGCAGGGAGGAAAGCGCAAACCTGATAGACGAAGCCGATGCTCGTCCTGTCGGCCAGAATGCCGAGAGCCGCCGCGCCGATTCCGCCGAGGCCGAAGCTGAGGCCGAAGAATAGCCCTGCGACCGCCCCGACATTGCCCGGCGTCAGCTCCTGCGCATAGACGACCATCGCGGAAAAGGCAGAGGCGATGACGAGGCCGATCGCAATCGAATCGACGATCGTCCCGGCGAGCCCGAGATGGGGCAAAAGGAGCGTGAACGGCAGGACGCCGAGGATCGAGCCCCAGATGACGAATTTCGCGCCGACCCGGTCGGCGAGCGGGCCGCCGAGGAGGGTGCCCGCCGCAACCGAGGCGAGAAAGACGAACAGAATCACCTGGGCTTGCTGGATCGACACATGGAACGCGTCAATCAGGTAGAACGTGTAATAGCTGCCGATGCTCGCCAGATAGAGCACCTTCGAGAACAGCATGACGATCAGCACGACGAGCGTGCGAACGACGACGGCGCGCGGATGGGTGGGACCCTCCTTGGCTGCGGCGGCATGGCCGCGTTCTGCGCGCCGCGCGCGATACCAGCGGCTCACCCCCGTCAGGAGAGCGACGGCGATCAGCGCCAGCGCCGTGAAGGCGAGGATGGAGTGCTGGCCGAACGGCGCCACGATGAAGGCGGCGAGCAGCGGCCCGGTCGATTGGCCGAAATTGCCGCCGACCTGGAAGAGGCTCTGGGCGAAGCCGTGCCGCCCCCCGGACGCCGCGCGCGCGACCCGCGACGCCTCCGGATGGAACACTGCGCTGCCGATCCCGATCACCGCGACCGACAGGAGAATGAGCGGATAGGCGCCCGCGAAGGCGAGCAGCAAAAGCCCGACCATGGTGAAGGCCATGCCCACCGGCAGGATCGCGCTCAATGGCCTCCGGTCGAGTGCGAGGCCGATCAGCGGCTGCAGAAGCGAGGCGGTGAGCTGGAAGACGAAGGTGATGAGGCCGACCTGAAAGAAGCTCAGCGCCAAGTCCTGCCGGAACACGGGATAGAGCGCCGGCGCCAGCGACTGCATCACGTCGTTGAGCATATGAGAGGCGCTGAGCGCCAGGATGACCCCGACCGAGGTCGTTTCGGCGGCCCGCCGCCCCGAGGCGGCGTCGGCATAGGTCGGCGCAGTGCTCACGTACTTTCCCCTGCGCGGCTCGGAACCGGCCGTCGCCTCCCAAAAAAAAGCGCGGGCCGCGTGGGCGGCCCGTCGGCGTCTGCCCATTCTTCTACGCCTACTTGGGCGCGAGCACCATGGTCATCTGCCGGCCTTCCATCAGAGGCTCGGCCTCGACCTTGGCGACCGGCGCGGTTTCCGCCTTCACCCGCTGCAGGAGCTTGAAGCCGATGTCCTGGTGCGCCATTTCGCGGCCGCGGAAACGCAGCGTCACCTTCACCTTGTCGCCTTCGTCGAAGAAGCGGCGCACCGAGCGCATCTTCACTTCATAGTCGTGGTCGTCGATGCCTGGCCTCAGCTTGATCTCCTTGATCTCGACCACTTTCTGACGCTTGCGCGCCTCTGCCGACTTCTTCTGCTCGAGGAAGCGGTATTTCCCGAAATCGAGGATCTTGCAGACGGGCGGGGTTGCGTTGGGAACGATTTCGACCAGATCGAGCGCGGCTTCCTCGGCGAGCTTTTGCGCGTCTGCAAGGTTGACGACGCCCCGATTTTGACCCTCTGCGTCGATGAGTTGAACCTGTACTGCGCGTATGTCGCGATTGGTTCGGGGCCCGCCTTTCTCCGGCGCCGCGACGGCTTTCATAGGACGACGAATGGCACACTCCTCAGTTGTTGCTCCGCGCCATTGAGGCGCACACGAAAACCCCGGCCCGAGCGTTTTGCTCCCCGGGCAAGTAGAGATGGGTCATAATCCGGCCTTAGTCAATCGGCGCCCGAGGTTTTTGTAGGCGCAGCCGCCCTGTAGCCGCGCCGCCGCCGCAGCCGCCGGCGACAGGCGCGATCGGTCCCACGAAGCGGGGAATGAGAGGGCCACACGCTGTTTGCCGCACGGCCCTCGCCTGCCGCCGTCGATCGCCGCTTCCTGCGCATGGGCGCGCAACCGCGCCGGGTCCGCCGCGAGCGCCCGACTCCCTGTTATCTGCCGCCGGCGCTGAATTCGCCAATGATTCCAGTCGCCACGGGGCGGCGAGTCGGCGACAGGCGGCGGAAGTCCAACAAGGAATTCAGACAGTTGGGTGAGAATCTCCTGTTTCGCGAAAGAACAGGAGTTTCTGTCGGCGTAACAGGGGGTTTTTCCGGGATAGCAGGGCCTTTATCCTGCCGAACAGGAATCCGAAAGCTGCCCGCACTGCCCTGTCTGATATGCGCCAAGCGCATAGGTCCGGCGCGTCATGTCGGGATCCGCCACGTCTCCGATCGCGGGCGGCGAATCGTCTCAGCTTCGACATGCGGAAAGTCGCCGAGCGGCAGGCCGGCGAGGTCGGCGAACGGCAAGACGCAGGCAATGCGAAAATCCGCGTACGTGACCTCGCTTCCGATAAGCCGGTCCGCAGCACTCAAATGCCGTTCGAGAATGGCCGCCGACGTCGCGAATTTGCTCAATCCCATATCGACGAACTCTCGCCTGACCGGGCCAAGGCCGTAGCGCTGCCGCGTCACGCGCTCGAAATGGATCAAGTCGCATGCCCTCACGAAATTGCAGTGGCGGACGATGTCGGGCAGCGAATCGCCCATTGGCCAGAAGTCGGATTTGGCCAATTGCGAGAGGCGACATGCGATCGCATCGGCCTCCCAGATTGCCTTGTCTCCCTCCACCAGGATGGGAACAGTCTGGTTGGGATTGAGCTTGAGAAATTTGTCTTCCTGACCAGGCGCGAACGGCGCGGCGAATTCAAATCGGACGGGTGACTTCAGGAAACGCGCAGCGGCGACTGCGAGGCGCGGATTGTAGTTGCGGCTGAAATAGAGCTTCATCAGGCTTTCCACCCTTCTAAGTTCTCGGGCGAGCTGAAGTGGCCCCGCTGCGCGGGGCCACTTCAAGCCGAGCGTCGATTTGCTTGCCCGAACCAGCGGGTTGAATTACAGCTCGCTCCGCCGTCCGCTG
>DASRSL010000009.1:0-63798 GCA_035656495.1 Roseiarcus sp. | reverse complement strand
ATCTGCGCAAGATCGCCGAGCGAACCGTCGCCGGCCTGATGAGGGCGCTCGAAGCCTGCGCCGCCATCTTCAAATCTGCCGAATGCACAAATTACTTCGCAACCTGCGGCTATGATACAACTTGATCGGAGTCTGCTCTAGCGCGCGCCGCTTTTCTAGTGCGCTCGCCCGCCTGTAAGCGCCCTCGACGCCGCCGACGACATGGGCCAGCGCCGCTTCGGCGACCTCGCGAGGAAATGCCGTCGCGTCGCCCGCCCAGTCGCGAAAGCTACTCCGGAACCCGTGCACGGTAATGCCGGGGCGCAGCCTCTGGAGAAGCCGGAGCGGCTGATCGCCGTCGACCGCTCGCCCGCCGCGCGGACCGGGAAAGACAATGCCGTCGTCGCTGCGTAGTGGGGCGAGTTCGCGGATAATATCGAGGGCGCGCGAACTTAACGGCAGTTGATGCGGGACCCCCGCTTTCATCCGCTCCCCCGGGATCGATAGCAGCCGCCGATCCACGTCAACCTCCTCCCAATTCGCGCCGCAAACCTCCCCGACGCGCAACGCAGTGAGGACCGCGAACTCGAGCGCCCGCGCTGCGACGACGCGCGCGTCGGAGAGCGGGATCGCGTGCAACTCGGCGACCAGCGCCGGCACGTCGCCGTAAGGCAGCGCGGCGCGGTGGACCGATCTGGGCGCAGCCGGCAGCAGAATCTTGATGAGCCGACCGTCGGCGGGGTTGGCCTTGTCTTGAGGCAGGAGCCCGCGCGCCTGCGCGTAGGTGAAGACGTCCGCGATCCGCGAGCCCGTGATGTCGGCGAAGGACGGGGCGCGGTCGTGGAGAGGGCGAAGGACGGCGAGGACGTCCTCCAGCGAGATCGACGCGATGGGGCGGGTAAGGAGCGATGCGCAGTGCTGCTCTATCGATATTTTCCAGTGGCGCGCGCTCTCCTCGCCGCGCCAAGCCGACGAGCGGCGCTTCATAACCTCCGCCGCGATTGCGCCGAACGTTAAGGCGTCCTTCTGCCGGGGTGACGCCAGCGGCTCGCCGTTGGCTAGCGCCGCGTTCATTTGGTCACGCTTCTTTCTCGCATCGGCGAGCGATAGCGCGGGATAGGTCCCGAGCGAAATTTCCCGCTCACGCCCGTTGTTCGCGTAAACGAATGTCCACCTTTTGTTCTGGTTCTTGTCAATCCTCAGAACCAGGTGGCCGCCATCCCGCAGCACTGCCGGCCCCCGGGCCGTCGCCACCTTGCCCGCGGTCAATCTGTTCAATGTCCGAGCCATCGCTTTTCGTCCTCGTTTTGTTCTTCCGCCCGATTCGACACCCGGTTTAACGCCCGGTTTCGCGGCGCGTTAGCGGCCCTAACGATAGCTAACCCGGCATATGTTTACAAGCCAGGAAATGAAGCTGATTCAGTGCCTTAGATCATAACGGGGCATAAGCGGATATAACCGCGAAAACCCCCTAACCGTTTACCGCGGGTTAACCGGCCGCGACGCATTCAAAACCGCGTGAGCGGCGCTCCGGACGGAGCGCTCGAAACCTCCGTTTCGGCGTCGTCATGATCACGCTTTATCATCACGCCTTTTGTCCGCACTCGCGCTTCGTTCGCCTCGCGCTCGGCGAAATGGGGATCGAGTTGAAGCTGGTGGAGGAGCGGGCCTGGGAGCGGCGACGGGAATTCTTGCTGATCGCGGCGGAAGGCGCGACGCCGGTGGCGGTCATCGACGCCGGACCCGTCTTGCCGGGCGCCGACGTTATCGCCGAATATTTCGACGATACGCGGGGTCTCGGCCTTGGCGACCGCCGGCTTCTGTCCGGCGAGCCGGCCGAGCGGGCGGAGGCGCGCCGACTCGTGGCCTGGTTCAACGTCAAGTTTTTCAACGAGGCGAGCCACTGGCTCGTCCGGGAGAAAGTCTACAAGCGTTTCATGGGCGCCGAACACGGCGGCGGCGGCCCGGACATGCAGGCCGTGCGAGCGGCTCGCACAAATCTGCGCTATCATCTGCGCTACATCGGCCACCTGATAAGAGCGCGCAATTGGCTGGCCGGCGACCGGCTCACCTACGCCGACCTCGCCGCGGCTGCCCATCTATCCTGCCTCGACTACCTGGGCGACGTACAGTGGGAAGAAAGCGAAACCGCCAGAATCTGGTACGCAAGGCTGAAGTCGCGCCCGTCATTCCGCCCCCTCCTGGCAGAGCGGCTGCCGGGGATCGCGCCCAGCCCGACCTACACCGATCTCGACTTCTAGCCGCACTGAAGCACAAGGCTCATGCGCTCGGCTTCGATGCATGCCGCGCAACCTCGGCCGAACCTGCTCCGCAAGCGCGAGAGCGCCTCGCTGGCTGGCTCGACCAGGGCGCCCACGGCGAGATGGGCTGGATGGCGGAAACCTTCGAGCGGCGGGTGGATCCGCGCACGCTCATGCCCGGGGCGAAGAGCCTCATCATGCTCGGCCTCAACTACGGACCGGCCGTCGATCCCCTGTCCACCCTGGCGCAGAAAACGGCCGGCGCCATTTCGGTCTACGCCCGCGGCCAAGATTATCACGACATCATCAAGGGCAAGCTCAAGGAGCTGGCGTCGTACCTCGTCGCGTCGTCCCGACCCCAGCGGGTCGACGTCAAGGTGTTCGTCGACACCGCGCCGCTGATGGAGAAGCCGCTCGCTGCGCGCGCCGGGGTCGGCTGGCAAGGCAAGCACACCAATCTTGTGTCACGGGAACTGGGCTCGTGGCTGTTTCTGGGAGCGATCCTGACCGATCTCGATCTTCCGCAGGACACGCCAGAAACCGATCATTGCGGAACTTGCCGCGCCTGCCTCGATGTCTGTCCGACCGACGCGTTTCCCGCGCCCTACCGCCTCGACGCCACGCGCTGCATTTCGTATCTCACCATCGAACATATGGGGCCGATCCCGCGTGAACTGCGCAGCGCGATCGGCAACCGCATCTATGGTTGCGACGATTGTCTTGCCGTCTGCCCGTGGAACAAGTTCGCCCGCATGGGACTCGAGACGAAGCTCGCGGCGCGCGACGACCTCGAGGCTCCGGCGCTCGCTGAACTCGTGCGTCTGGACGACGCGGCGTTCCGGGCGCGTTTTGCCGGGAGCCCAGTCAAGCGCCTCGGACGGGCGCGGTTTCTGCGAAACGTCCTCATCGCGATCGGCAATTCGCATGAGGCGGCGCTCGCCGCGGTCGCGGCGGAGCGGCTCGAAGACGAAGAGCCGCTCGTGCGCGGCGCGGCGGTCTGGGCGCTGGCGCAATTGCTTGCGAGGGAGAAATTCGCCCTCTTGGCCCAGGCGCGAGCCGGAGCCGAACACGACACCTCGGTCGCCGAGGAATGGCGCTCCGCGTCGGCGATAGGATTCGTTGATTTGCCGGACCGCTCGCGTTCCGCCCTCAGACCGCGGACGTTTCTCTAATGCGAGGCGGTCGTCTCGGCCCGTTGCTTCAGCCGCTCGATCTCGTCCTTCAAATGCAGCTTTTTCCGCTTGAGCTCGTGTACCTTGATGTCGTCTGCCGCCAAATGGCTTTCTTCGGCGAGAATCGCCTCCTCAATCGCCTGATGTCGGCGCATCAGCTCATTGAGATGCGAGTCGATCGACATGGAATCGCTCCGTCTGGGTCATCGCGACGAAATTGTGACACAAAGGGCGGCTCGCGCAAGCGGCAAAATGGCGCAGACCCGTTCAATTTTGTCTCCTTGGTCTGGCGCAATAACTCGGATTTCCTTGTATTTTAGTGAGCGTTCCCGCAAGGGGAAACGGCGGCGGCCGCCAACTTCTCGCTTCGGAATGCGCAAGGCGCGCTTGCGTCCGTCGATCCGCGCGCTCATAGTCATGCGTCTTCGCGAGCGCGGCCGGGGCGCCAACATGCGCAACGCGTGGTGACAAGATGGATGAAGATCTCACGCAGGAGGAACGCGCCGCCCTCCTCGCCCAGATCGAGAGGCTGCGCGAGGAACACCGCGACCTCGACGCAGCGATCGAGGCGCTGAGCGACGCGGGACAGGCCGCCGACCGTCTGCAATTGCAGAGGCTGAAGAAGCGCAAGCTCATGCTGCGCGACAAGCTCGTCATGCTCGAGGACAAGCTGACGCCCGACATCATCGCCTGAACGGAGATGATCGTGCCTTATGAGGTCAACGCCGATCTGCCGCCGTCCGTCCGCTCGCATCTGCCCGAGCGGGCGCAAACGATCTTCCGCGAGGCGTTCAACCACGCCCACGCCGCGCACTCCAACGACCCCCGCCAGGAGGAAGCCGCCTTCCGCATCGCCTGGGCGGCGGTGAAGAGGGTCTACGAGAAAATGGGGGACGAGTGGGTGGAGAAAGCGTGAGGCATGGCGCGTCAGCTTTGCGGCGGCGGAACGGGTAGAGCGCTTGCGGCGCCGACCTCCCGGGCTCTAAGTCGCTCGCCCACCTCAGCGTCGGTGAGCCGCGCCTCGTAGATCGAGCGCGTTTCGATGCTTCGCGCGGTCGCCGTGGCCACGACGATGGCGATCAGCATCGGCAACGCGAACAGGCGCGCCTGCCCGGTCAGCTCCATCATCAGAACCAGCGAGGAGATCGGGCCCTGCGTGGTCGCCGCCAGCATCGCGCCCGCGCCGAGGATCGCGCACAGGCCCGGGTCGGCCGCCGGAGCAATCCGGAGCCAAAGGACGCCTAAGGCGCCGCCCATCAGTGCGCCTGCCGCGAGCGAGGGGGTGAACAGACCGCCGGGCGCGCCGCTCGCGACGGACCCGACCGTGCAGAGAGGCCGTAGAGGCAGGAGGATGAGGAGCGCGAGAGACGCGGGCGGCTGCCGAAACATCGCCTGCGCCACGTCCTGCCCGTTTCCCAAAACTTCCGGAAACGGCATCGAGACAACCCCGACCGCGAGAAAGACCAGCGGCGGCGCAACGAGCCGCCGCCAGTCGGTGGGGCGAACCCGATCCGCCCAGGCGATCAGGCGGACGAAGCCGACTGACCAGAGGCCGACGACAGGGGCGGCGAGCGCGGCGAAGGCGTAGTCCCCGAACCCGACGGTGTAGGGCGGCGTCGCATAGATTGGCGCGTTCGGGATGACGATGGTGGCGACGCTGGTCGCGATCATCGTCGCCGCAAGCGCCGGCAGGACGAGCCTCAACGTCAGCTTTCCCCGCAGCACCTCAAGCGCAAAAAGCGCGCCGCCGAGCGGCACGCTGTAGACGGCGGCCATGCCGGCTCCAGCGCCAATCGCCACGAGCAGTCGCCGCTGCTCGTCCGAAAGCCGCCCAAGGTCCGACGCCAGATCACCGAACACGGCGCCGACCTGCTTCGGCGCGCCCTCGCGTCCGAGCGCAGCGCCGATACCGACGATGACAATCGACAGCGCCGCGCTGCCGAGCGTCCTCAACTTTGGCAGGTGTCCCGCCTGGAACCAGATGGCGGCGGTGATGTCGATCCCGTTGCCCGAGGCGAGGCGAGTCAGCAGCCACTGCCCGAGGGCTGTGAGGAGTCCCGCGGAGAGCAGCAGCAGGATGTGACGCGACGGGCCTACGCGCCGCGCTGCCTCGATCAGCGCCGACGGCTCAGAGACGCCCCAGGCGAGGCCTTGAACCTGCTCCAGGAGAGCTGTCAGCGCCGCCGCGCCAAGCCCCGCCGCGACGCCCGTCAGAGTGACGGCGGTCCAAAAGCGCAAGGCATTCGGGTCGCCGAGCGACGCCGGAACCAGCGCCTCGCGCTGAAGCGCTTCGAGGCCCATCCGCGGCGCCCCGGCGACGCTCGCTGCCGCTGTCTTGCCGGCGGCGACCGCTTGACGCATGCACTCACCGCAACATCGGAAATTCGCTCATGGGCGTCCTCCGCCCGCTCCATTCGGATAGAGCAACACCTTCAGGTAGCCGGCGCGGCCCGCCGCCAGCGCATCGAACAGCTCCGGCGCCTTCTTCAGGGCTTCTCGATGGGTCACCACCGTCTTCACATCGACGCGTCCGGAGGAGACGAGACGGATGGCGCGCGGATAGTCGTCGCCCATCCGGCGGACAAACTTGAGCTTGAGCCCGCGGCGGCGCGCTTCCGCAGCGGGCAAGGCGTAAGAGTCCCCGTCGGGAATGCCGACCAGGATCACCCGCCCCCCGATCCTCGAGGCCAGCACTGCGTCGCGGAAGCCGCGCGGGCTGTTGGTCGCCTCGATCACCAGTGGGCAGCCATTTTCGCCGTCGCCGCGGACAAAATCATCCACTCTCGCGACAGCCGTCTCGGCGCCGAGCGCAAGGGCAGCCGCACGCCGATGTTCGAGCGGCTCGACGACATGGACGTCGCCCGCGCCCGCGACTTTCACCGCCTGCAGGATCAGCAAGCCGATCGGACCTGCGCCGAGCAGCGCCACGCGTTCGAGCAGGCGGGGCTTGGCGAGATCGACCGCATGGATCGCGACGCCGAGCGGCTCGAGCATCGCCGCCTCGAGCGGGCCCATGGTCTCCGGCAGCGGGACGATCTGCGATTTCGGAATCCAGATCCGCTTCGTCATCGCGCCATCGAACGGCGGCGCGCCGATGAACTCGACCTTCGGACACAGATTGCGATGTCCGGTGAGGCACCATTCGCACCGGCCGCAGGATCGGTTCGGATCGACGGCGACGAGCGCGCCGCGCTTCAGGCCGAGTTCGGGGAGGCCCTCGCAAAGATAGCCGCCGAACTCATGCCCCGGAATGAAGGGGTCACGGATTCTGGCTGCGCCGATGCCTCCGTCCTTGTAGTAGTGCAAGTCGCTGCCGCAGATCCCCACAGCGGCGACGTCGAGCAGCGTCTTTTGCGGGCCGCCTTCGGGCAGATCGACCGACGACACGCGCACGTCTCTCGCCCCGTGCAGGAGCACCGCTTCGCTCATCCACCATCTCCGCCGCGGCGCCGCGGACTTGACGCGAGATTCCGGTTTCCCGGGGGGCTGCCGCTTCATGTTTCGCACGCGCTTGCTCGCGCCCGCTCATCCACAGTTTCAGAGCCGCCCGACGAACAGCAGGACAGCGGCCGCAACGAGGCAGGCCATCGACAGGACATACGCCGTCTGCAGCGTGACGTTCTTCCACCAGAGGATGCGCGAAAGAACCGCGCATCGCTCGGGCAGCGCCTCGATCTCGGCCGCGGTGTCGGCGACGAAGTCAAAATCCTTTGGATCCGCATTGCGCCAAAGCGGGAAGCGGCGCCGGCCCGCGCGAGGATATCGCGGATAGACGGAAATCAGCAAGTTCAGAAAGATGATCGTGAACGGAACCAGCAGAACCGGCACGCTCAGAAACGTCGGATAGAGCGCACGAAACTGGACAACCGTTCCCATCATGATCGCAACGAACAGCACCGCGATCATCGCCTTGATGTCGCTCAGGCGGATCGAGTCGCCATAGCCTGCGATGATGTCGCGCAGCTGCGCGGTTTTGTCCTTGGCCATCAAACGCTCCGCCGCGACGCAAAGGTCAAGTGTCCCTATGCCATATGTAAGCAAGGAGAAAGAGGGTCAGGACGACGCACACCATCGACAGGAGGAAACCGATGCGGATGCAGAGCGTCTTCCACCAAAGAATGTCTGACAGCACCGCGCAGCGTAACTTCAACTGGTCAATGGAGTTCTCGGTCTCGGCGACGTTGGCGAAATCTGCGGGCGTGAGCCCGCGTGCGACTAAGAAGTTCTGCGCGCCGCGCTTGGGAAAACGCGGAAGGAGCACCAGGAACATGCAGAAGTAGACGACAAGGAACGGCAGAAGGACGATCTGGATCGGCAGATAGCCCGGAAGGCTCGTGTAGTTCCACAGGATCGGACCCATCATGAACTCGACGAACAAGAATGCGATGTTCGCCTTGAAATCGCTCGCGCGGATCGCCTCGGTGTAGCCGGCGATCAGACCTCGATAGGGCTGGGTAGGATCGGGGAGAGGTTTATTCATCCCAATTTTCGGACGCTCCACTCGGTAGGCGCAAGACGCGTCCAAAGGCCGCGTGAGGGCTGATCCCGGCGTCTTCAAGCCACGAGAATCGTGTGAAGCGCGGCGGTCTGTCAAGTGAGACGCGGCGACGCCGGCGCCACGAGCGCCGCCCTCTCCCAGGCCTCGAGTCTACTGGCGCTTGCGCCTCCGCTTTCGGCAAGGAGCGACCGTCTCCCCCTCCTGCTCCGCGAGCCAACGCCCAATGTCCCGCCAGGCGCCGCCGACGATCTTGCGGCCCATGAACAGCGACAAGTGCCGACCGGGTTCGACCCGCGTCTCGACCCGCGTCGGCCGGCAGAGGGACTGGACGGAGGTCGCCTGGGCGAGGGGCACGACCTCGTCGTCCGCCGCTGCAAGGACGAAAATCGGGGCCGAGATCGCCGAAAGCGCGACCGGCCGGCCGAGCGCAATGAAGCGGCCTCGTGCGAGCCGGTTCTCGCGAAAGATCCATTCCGCGGCCTGCATGAAATAAGCGCCCGGAAGGTCGACGGTGCGCAGGCTCCACGTCCTGAACCTCGCCGTCATCGCCGGATCGCCGGCGCTTTGAAGCGCCCATTCCGCAGTCACTTCCGGCGAGAGTTCGCCGGACCACAAGGCGACAGACAGAGATCCGGAAATGCGTCCGCCGCCGAGCGCGACGACGTTGGCGATCATCTCCGACGGAATGGAGGCCAGACGGCGCGTGATGTCGGACGGCGCTGCGTCGAGGTCGATCGGCGCGCCGGCCAGCGCCAGCTTGGCGACTTTCGCCGGGAAACGGGCGGCGTAGGCGGCGGCGAGCCAGCCGCCCTGGCACAGGCCGACGAGCGAAACGCGGCCGCCGAGATCGTCGATCGCGACGTTCAGATCGCCGAGATAGACGTCAATGCCGAAGTCGCGCATGTCGGCGTTCGCCGACTTCCAATAGGTCAGCGCAAGCGGGCCCGATCCGCCCTCCGCCAGCGCCTGCGCCAGACTGTGCGCCTCGGCGAAGTCGGCGATCGAGGCCTCGTGCAGGGCGAAAGGAGCCACGATCAGCGCCGCCGTCGTTTGCCGACCCCCAGGCTCGCGCTCCTCCAGGAGTTGCATCGTCGCAAGATCGAGCCGAACGCGTCCAAAAACCGGCAGGTCGGAGGGAACAAGCGGCTCGGGCCGGTCAATGGACCCTGGGATGAAGTCGGCAAGGCGGAGGAAACCGCGAGAAACGGCGCTCGCCCACGCCAGCCGCCAAAGCTCGAAGGGGTCGACCATTGCTTCCACCGCATCTCGTTCCCCGTAATGCAGTCTAACCTTGCCGCGCTCGCGGGTCCACGCCGTACAATGTGGAATGCGAGACGTGGCTTCCGAGGAGGGACCGTGTCGGAAACCCGGGGCTCGGGTATTTGGGGCGAGTTCAAGCAAAGGATGGCCGGCGACTTGAGCGGAGGAGAGCGGGAGGCCGCGGTCGCCGAGGAGGCGGGGGCAGAACGCGTCCTTGCTGGCCGCGCGCGGACTGGTTTATGTGGGAACGATCAAGGTGACGGGACCTCGATGGCGCTGCAGAACGTCCTCATGCGCAGGCTTCGCCTGCCCGTCGTCGGCGCGCCGCTGTTCATCGTCTCCCACCCGGCTCTGGTCATCGCCCAGTGCAAGGCCGGAATCATCGGCTCCTTCCCCGCTCTGAACGCGCGTCCGATCTCGCAGCTCGACGAATGGCTGCACGAGATCACCGAGGCGCTCGCCGCGCATGACCGCGCGCATCCCGATCATCCCGCCGCGCCGTTCGCCGTCAACCAGATCGTGCACAAGTCGAACGCGCGCCTCGAGGAGGACCTGGCGCTGACCGCCAAATGGAAGGCGCCAATCGTCATCACCTCGCTCGGCGCGCGCGAGGACGTCAACAAGGCCGCGCACGCGTACGGCGGAATTACGCTGCACGACGTCATCAACAACCGATTCGCGCGCAAGGCGGTCGAGAAGGGCGCAGACGGGCTGATCGCGGTCGCGGCGGGGGCCGGGGGCCACGCGGGCTCGGTTTCGCCCTTTGCGCTCATCCAGAACATCCGCGAGTGGTTCGGCGGGCCGCTGCTCCTTTCCGGGGCGATCGCGACGGGCCAGGCGATTCTCGCGGCGCAGGCGATGGGCGCCGATCTCGCCTACATCGGCTCGGCCTTCATCGCGACCGAAGAAGCGCGCGCGATTGACGCCTACAAGCAAGCGATCGTCGAGGGCGACGCGTCGCACGTCATCGGCTCGAGCCTGTTCACCGGCATTTTCGGCAACTATCTCAGGCCTTCGATCGAAAAGGCGGGGCTCGATCCCGACAACTTGCCGGAAGGCGAGGCGATGGCGATGAATTTCTCCTCCCGCGGAGCGCCGGAGGCGAAGGCGTGGCGGGACATCTGGGGCAGCGGCCAGGGCATCGGCGCGGTCAAGAAGGTCGCGCCAGTGGCCGATCTGGTCGCGCGCCTTTCGCGCGAATACGACGAGGCGATGAGCGGCCTCTGCGGGTAGGGAACGAATTCTGAATTCTTGTATTAGTCTGGAGCGCCAGCTGCAGGCGGATGAGATTAGCGTCCCATGTGGGCTACGGTCTTCACACATCCTAGATCGCCGCGCGGATCCTTCCCCTGCTCTGCTGGGGAAGATGGCGCGAAGCGCCGGATGGGGTGTGGCCCGCTGCTACGACGCCAGATGGCTTGCACGAACTTTGCCGCGAATTTGCGGTCCAAGCGCCCTGCTTTCCACACCCCATCCGTCGCCTTCCCCGCTTCGCGGAGAAGGGGGGCACGGCGGTCGCCTGTAGCCTCGACGACTTGTGTGAATGCCGTGGCCCTTGTGGGGGAAGGGACGCTCGTCGCGCTTTAGCCCCATCGTAGCATAGCTGCATAGCGCGTCGAACGAACGATCGCGTTTCCGATACGACGGTCACAGTCAAGCCCGACGCCGCCATTGAAGTGGATAGCGGGGACAAGGTTCGCGCGCCCGCGTCCTCGCCTTGGCTAAGCCGACCGCCGCGGTTATGTCCGCTTTCGGACTCGAGGCGGCCTTGTTGCGTGTGGCCGCGCGGGTATCATTTGCGGCGTTCCGATTCGCTCTCGCGAAACGTTCGACTCAACCTCAATCCCGAAAGGACGCGCCCGCGCCCATGGCGACCATCGAATCCCTTGCGCAACGCCAGTCCGCAGCGCCGGAGCGACCCTACCGCACGCCGCCCCACAATCTCGAGGCCGAGCAGGCGCTGCTCGGCGCCATCCTCATCAACAACGACGCGTTCGACCGTGTCTCGGACTTTCTGAGGAGCGAGCATTTCGTCGAGGAGATTCATCGCCGGATCTACGAGATCGCCGGCTCGATGATTCGCATGGGCAAGCTCGCGACGCCGATCACGCTCAAGACTTTCCTCGGCGAGCACGATCTCGGCGGCGTCAGCGTGCCGCAATATCTGGCGCGTCTCACAGCCGAGGCGACCACGATCATCAACGCCTACGATTATGGGCGCAGCATCTACGATCTCGCCATCCGGCGCGAACTCATCTCGATCGGCGAGGACGTGGTCAACGTCGCCTATGACGCGCCGGTCGATTCGAGCCCGCGGGAGCAGATCGAGGAGACGGAGCGGCGCCTTTACCAGATCGCCGAGACGGGCCGCTCCGGCGGCGGCTTCCAACCCTTCTCCGAGGCGCTGAAAGTCGCGATCGACATGGCGGCCCGGGCCTACGAGCGCGACGGGTCGCTGTCCGGCATCGCGACCGGCCTCGCCGACCTCGATCGTTACATGGGTGGCCTGCAGGCTTCCGACCTTGTCATCCTCGCCGGCCGCCCCGGCATGGGCAAGACGGCGCTCGCCACCAACATCGCCTTCAACATCGCCAGGGCCTACGAGGGCCGAACCCGCGCCGACGGGACAGTCGAGCCCGCCAACGGCGGCAGAGTCGGCTTCTTCTCGCTGGAGATGTCGGCTGAGCAGCTCGCGACTCGCATCATCGCCGAGCAGTCCGGCGTCGCCTCCAACAAAATCCGCCGCGGCGACATCACCGAGAGCAATTTCCACGCCATCACCGACGCAGTCCGCGAGATGCAGCAGACCCCTTTCTACATCGACCAGACCGGCGGCATCTCGATCGCCCAGCTCACCACCCGCGCTAGGCGCCTCAAGCGGCAGAGAGGGCTCGACCTTCTGGTCATCGACTATATCCAGCTGATGACGGGATCGAAGGGCCGCGCCGAAAACCGCGTACAGGAGCTCACCGAGGTCACCACGGGCCTCAAGGCGCTGGCCAAGGAGCTCGGCGTGCCGGTCCTCGCCCTCTCCCAGCTGTCGCGGCAGGTGGAGCAGCGCGACGACAAGCGGCCGCAGCTGTCGGACCTGCGCGAATCCGGCTCGATCGAGCAGGACGCCGACGTGGTGCTGTTCGTCTTCCGCGAGGAATATTACCTGAAGAACAAGGAGCCGCGCCCGGGCACCGAGGAGCACATCGCCTGGATGGGGCAGATGGAGAGCGCGCACGGCCGTGCCGAGGTGATCATCGGCAAGCAGCGGCACGGCCCCACCGGCACGATCGAGCTGCAGTTCGACGCGGAGGTGACCCGGTTCAGCTCGCTGGCGCGGCAGGACGCCGTCGCGGAAATCCGCTAAAAGCGGCGAGGGATACAAAAACGCCGCAATTTTCCCGCTCATGAGGCGGCGATTTCGGATTCGGGCGGCGCGCCATGGCGCGCGACCGCCGCAGCCTGGAGATTTGCATGAAGCTCACCGCCGCCCTCGGCTTCGCCGCCGCTCTCGCCGCCGCGGCGGCGTGGCTCTCCCTTCCCGCCCGCGCCGACGGATTCACTCCGGCGCAGAAGCAGGAGCTGGGCGCGTTCATCCGCGATTATCTGGTCAACAATCCGGAGGTCCTGCGCGAGGCGATCCAGGCGCTCGACAAGCACGACAAGGAGGTGGCCGACGCCGAACGGAAGAACGTGGTCGCGAGCGAATCGGGGCCGCTGTTCAGCTCGAAATTTCAGGCGACCATCGGCAACCCGAAGGCGACGGCGACGCTCGTCGAATTCTTCGACTACAATTGCCACTTCTGCAAAGGCGCGCTGCCTGACGTCACCAGGCTCGTCAAGGGCGATTCGAACCTGAAGCTGGTGCTGAAGGACTTCCCGGTGCTCGGGCCCGGGTCGGTCGAGGCGGCGAAGGTCGCGAGCGCGGCGCGCAATCAGCTGCCAGGCGACAAGTTCTGGACGTTCCACTCGAAGCTGCTCGCCACGCGCGGACCGGTCGGCAAGGCGGAGGCGCTGGCCGTCGCCAAGGAGCTCGGGCTCGACATGGACAGGCTCGCCAAGGACATGGAGAGCCCCGACATCAAGACCGGACTCGACGAGACCATGCAGCTCGCCGACGCCCTGCAGATCAACGGCACGCCGACTTTCGTCGTCGGCAAGGACGTCGTCGTCGGCGCGGTCGGTTACGATCAGCTCAAGGACAAGATCGATTCCGTGCACAAGTGCGGAAGCGTCTCCTGCTGAGAAGACCCGCGCCTTGCACACCCCTTCCCCAGCTTGCTGAGGAAGGCGGCGCGAAGCGCCGGATGGGGTGTGCTCCGCCGCTTCGGCCGAAGCCGGATGACGCGAACGTCGCCGCGAACTCGCGATCCAGGCGTCCTGCTTTCCACACCCCATCCGTCGCCTTCGGCGACACCTTCCCCGCTTCGCGGAGCAGGGGGACAGGCGAGGTTTGACTTGACCGCCATCCAAGCGATCGTCATGGCCGTTTTGCAGGGCGTGACGGAACTGTTCCCGATCTCGAGCCTCGGCCATGCGGTGATCCTGCCGCGCCTTCTCAAATGGGGCGTCGATCTCAAGGCCCCCGACTGGCTCGCCTATCTCACGGTGATGCACCTCGGAACGGCGATCGCGCTGTTCGTCTTCTTCTGGCGCGACTGGCTCAATTTCGGTCTTTCGCTGATCGGCCTCCGCAGTGACCGCTCGGCGGCGGACCGCCGTCTGTTCTGGCTCGTCGTCCTGGCGACGATCCCGGCCGTCGTGATCGGGGCGGGACTGCACAAGCCGCTCGCGCAGGCCTTCGGCGCGCCCTGGATCGCCGCGATCTTTCTGATCGTCAACGGGTTCCTCCTTTATTTCGGCGACCTGATCGCCGGCGAGACGGCCGGAAAGCTCGATCAGCTCAACTGGAAGGGGGCGCTTGCGGTCGGTTTCGCCCAGTGCCTGGCGCTCATTCCGGGCATTTCGCGCTCCGGCTCCACCATCGTCGCGGGAGTCGTGGCGGGCCTCAGGCACGCCGAGTCGGCCCGCTTCTCGTTCCTGATGGGAACGCCGATCATTCTCGCTGCCAATGTCTACGAGGCGCCGAAGCTGCTCAAGCACGGCGCGACGCTGGGGCCGGTGGCGATCCTTTCCGGCGTGGTCGCGGGCGCCGTCGCCTACGCGAGCCTCGCGTTCCTGATGCGCTATTTCCACAAGAACGAGTTCGAGGCGCTGAGCCCCTTCGCCTATTACTGCTGGGCGGCCGGCGCTCTGTTCCTCGCGATCGTCACGCTGACCTGAGGGCCTCCGGCCCGAGGCCTTGGCCGTAGGCGGCCATGCGCTATATTGCGCAGGGCGGAATGCGCCGTTGCGAGGGCGTCATGTCGACGGTCGAGGTCATGCCGGCGCGGCTTGCGCCCGAGGAAACCGAGGATTTGCGGCGCGCGATCGCCTACCTCGAGGGAGCGAGCTTCGCCCAGCGCCTGACCGACGCGATCGGACGGCCGATCGGCGCCCTGAGCCGCAACCTGCCGTTGCCTGCTCGACGCATCGTCTCCCATGCGAGCGAGAGCGCGCTGCGCGCTGCGCTCAAGCTCGCCCTGCGCACGATCGACATGAAGAGCGCGCCGAAGCCGGCGCATCGCGCCCATAAATTCGCCGTCGCCGCTTCCGGCGCGGTCGGCGGCGCGTTCGGGTTCGCCGCGCTGCCGGTCGAGCTGCCGCTGTCGACGGCGATCCTCCTGCGTTCGATCGCCGAGATCGCGCGGGAGGAGGGCGAGGACCTGAGCGCGCCGCAGGGTTCGCTCGCCTGCATCGAAGTTTTCGCGCTCGGCGGCAGAGAAAGGGAGGAGGCGCTGTTCGAGAGCGGCTATTTCGCCGTGCGCGCGGCGCTCGCCGCATCGGTCAGCGACAGCGCGCGCTTTGTCGCATCACAGGGTCTCGGCGCGCAAACGGCGCCCGCGGTTGTGCGGCTCATTTCCCAGGTCGCGGCGCGCTTCGGGGTGATCGTCAGCGAGAAAGTCGCGGCGCAGGCGGCGCCGGTTCTCGGCGCGATCGGCGGCGCGGCGGTCAACGCGGCCTTCGCCGAACACTTCCAGACGCTGGCGCGCGGCCATTTCATTGTGCGCCGGCTCGAGCGCCGGCACGGATCGAGCCTCGTAGCCTTCGAATACCGACGTCTGAAGCGGGAGATCGCCGCGGCCGCGTGAGCGCGGCGACCGGCCGCGTCCAAAAGCGGCGGCCGGGGGCGCTGCCGGCCCGCGGCGCCTGCGAGGCCTCGGGCGCTTCGTGCCCGTTTAGCAATGGTTTAGCGCCAGTTTAGCGACGGGCATCAAAGATTCCAGGCGCTTACGACCCGGTTTAACGTCGGCCTGAATTTGGGGCCTTTGCGGCCCGGACACCGAGGCTCGAAAACGCCGCTTCGATCCTCTAATCTTGCCGGCGCTTCCATGTCGAAAGGCTGCTCGCAATGCTGGGGAAATTCGAGCGTTACCCACTCACCTTCGGTCCGACGCCAATCGAGAAGCTCGCGCGCTTGAGCGAGCATCTTGGCGGCCAGGTCGAGCTCTACGCCAAGCGCGAGGACTGCAATTCGGGCCTCGCCTTCGGCGGCAACAAGCTGCGCAAGCTCGAATACATCATCCCCGACGCGATCGCCTCCAACGCCGACACGCTGGTCTCGATCGGCGGCGTGCAGTCTAACCACACCCGCCAGGTTGCCGCGGTCGCGGCGAAAATCGGCATGAAGTGCCGCCTCGTTCAGGAGGCCTGGGTTCCGCACGAGGACGCGGTCTATGATCGGGTGGGCAACATCATGCTGAGCCGCATCATGGGCGCGGACGTCCGGCTCGTCGACGACGGATTCGACATCGGCATTCGCAAGAGCTGGGAGGACGCGCTGAAAGACGTCGAGGCGCATGGCGGTCGGCCCTACCCGATCCCGGCCGGCGCCTCGGTGCACAAGTACGGCGGGCTCGGCTATGTCGGCTTCGCCGAGGAGGTGCGCGCGCAGGAGCGCGAGTTGGGTTTCGCGTTCGACTCTTTCGTCGTCTGCACGGTCACCGGATCGACTCACGCCGGCATGGTCGTGGGCTTCGCCAAGGACGGCCGCCAGCGCCAGGTCATCGGCATCGACGCGTCCGCCACGCCGAAGAAGACCAGGGCGCAGGTGCTCGACATCGCGAGGCAGACCGCGAGACTGGTGGAGCTCGGCCAGGAGATCGCTGACGACGACGTGGTCCTCATCGAGGACTACGCCTATCCGATGTATGGCGTCCCGTCGCACGAGACGAAGGAGGCGATCCGGCTTGCGGCGCGGCTCGAAGGCATGATCACCGACCCCGTCTACGAGGGCAAATCGATGCAGGGCGCGATCGATCTCATCAGGAAGGGCTACTTACTGAAGGGATCGAAAGTGCTGTTCGCCCATCTCGGCGGCGCGCCGGCCCTCAACAGCTACGCCTACGCGTTTCGTAACGGGTAAGATGAGACGGTCGCGCCTCAGTTTGAAGGCAGTTCATTGGAGGTGACAAAATCGCGCTCCAGCGCGCCAATGCTTCGGCAGCGGTGGGATAGGGCTCGGAATGACTCTGGCCGTTTTTGCCCGTGAATTGAACCGCGAAACCCACGATTGCACCCCTGCAACCGATTGCGCGGATCCGGAGAGCACAATCACCGCCGGGTCCATCACCGCATCGTCAAGGCGAGGCTCATTTGCATGGATTGACCCAGCGGAGGCCGGCGAACCGAGCGAAATCAGCGTCTGTCGAATAGAGGACATAGCCGCGTTCCATCGCGAGGACGGCGAGGTGGGCGTCTGTCGTGAGGTTGGCGGCAGTCCCAAGGCGTTCGAGCTCCGCGCGCAGCCTCGTGAAGTGCGTTTCCGATGGCTGCGCAACATGAACCTGCGGCAGCGCCAGCCACGCTTGAAGCCGCTGCATCACGTCGTGAACGGCCAGCGGACGCGCGACCACCCTGCGATTCGTAGTTATCCGTACGAGCCCCAGAATGACCACCCAGGCCAATCCGATGCCTTCCGCGCCCGCCAGACGTGCGTCCCACCAGCGGCGCGCCTGCTCGTGAACGGCGGAATCGGCGTTATGCGCGTGAACGAGGACGTTGACGTCGGGCAGAATCATGGACTTTGTCCGCGAAAGCTTCCGCCTCCAGTTCGTCGGCGAGCTGCCCAAGCTTGTCGACGTCGATACCCGGCCTGAAACCGAAGGAGTGCGGAATCGTTTTCGGCGCGGGCGCTCGCCGACTCGCCGCGGCCTCGCCCAAGCCAGCGCGAAGGGTTCGATTGAGAGCTTCCTTGAACGGGATGCCGAGTTCCCGCGCGCGCTGCTTGAGCAGTCCGGCCAAGTCGTCGTCGAGGGTCAGGGTCGTGCGCATGGTCGACATCATTGATGCGCCGACCTCTGATGTCAAGACATCAAATGTCCTGCGGCGTGAAGTGTTCGTGAGTCGGCGGGTTATGCGCGGCCAAACAGCTTGCGCAGCTCCGCTTTCGCCTGCTCGAGCACACGCCGCCGCTCTTCCGGCAGCGACCGGCCAGCCCGGTTGACGTAGAAGGTCAGCATCGACATGGCGGACCGGTAGGGTGGCGCTTTGCGGCGCGCGCTCGCCTCCGCCGAGCGCTTGAGCGAGAACGCGATCCGGCGCGGGTCGTCGAAGGCGAACACGCCCGGCTCGAGATCGAGCGCGTTGCTCCCGCGCGTCACGGCCTGCGACCAGCGCTTCGGCCGGTCGCCGTTCCCGCGGGGATCGCTTGCCGGCTCGGACCGCCGCGGCGTCATTGGCGCTCGTAGAGTCCGACGAGCGTGGCCTCCGCTATGACGTGCTTGCGCGCCTCCCGCTCGACATCCCGGCAGTGGGCGCCGTCGCGGACGGCAAGTTTGTCGACCGAGAGCGCGAGGAGCGCGAAGCGATAATGGTGCGAGCCGTGTCCGCGCGGCGGACAGGGCCCGCCGTATCCCGTCCGGCCGAAGTCGTTGACCGCCTGCTTCAAATGCTCGCGCCCCGCCGCGCGTCCGGCGCCGCGAGCAAGATGCGACCATGCATGCGGGATGTCGTAGGCCGCCCAGTGCCGCCACACGCCGTCCGGCGCGTCCGGGTCGTTGCAGAGGAGGACGAAGCTCCGGGTCGCGGGCGGCGCGTCGCTCCAGGCGAGCGCGGGCGACGCGTCGTCGCCCTCGCAGGTGCAGATGCGCGGGATCCTGCCTTCATCGGAAAAATCGCTCGAGACCAGCCGCATCGCCTGTCCTCCCTGTCCGGCCGTCGAAGGATGATACGCTTGTCGCTCTAGCTGGCGTTTCGGTAGCAAGCTCCGACAGAGCGTACATGTCGAGGAGCCGCCTCCTCACAAACCAGCCTCGCGGACGGGCATGGCCGCCCACTGCGGCTCCATGTCCACGTCGCGATGGGGCGAGGCCTGAAACGCTTCGAAAAGGTCCACGCCGGCCCAGTCACCCTTGAGGCGGCGATATTCCTCGGCCGAGACGACGACGACTTCGTCCCGACCGCGAACGGTTACGTGATGTGGGCCCTTGCTGCGGACGCGGCGCGCCAACTTGGGAAAGCGCGCCTTAGTGTCCTGCAGAAGCCAGCGGCCCGTTGCGCCGCGAGCCGGCGGCGGAAGGGTCTTTGCGGATCTGGTCACGCTGACGAGGCTAGCGCAGGGAGACTCGAATTTTCAAGCGGCGGCTCCTTGGGAGGGGTCCCGCCTCTTCACACCGTCATCCGCCCCCTGACCTCGGCCTCGTTCATCTCAGTCCGGGTTCCGGAGAGCACGATCGCGCCGCGGTCCATCACCGCGTAGTCGTCGGCGATGTCGCGCGCCCATTCGAAATATTGCTCGACCACCAGGATCGCCATGCCGCCCTTCCGGCGCAGATGGACGAGCGCGCGGCCGATGTCCTTGATGATCGAGGGCTGGATGCCCTCGGTCGGCTCGTCGAGGATGAGGAGCTTCGGCTTCATCACCAGCGCGCGGGCGATGGCGAGCTGCTGCTGCTGGCCGCCGGAGAGATCGCCGCCGCGCCGGGAGAGCATGTCGGAAAGCGCGGGAAAGAGCGAAAAAATCTCGTCGTCGAGGACGCGGTCGGCGCGCTCGAGGCCGGCGAAGCCGGTCATCAGGTTCTCGCGCACGGTGAGCAGCGGAAAGATCTCGCGGCCCTGCGGCACATAGCCGAAGCCGGCCCTGGCGCGCAGGTGGCCCGGCAGGCGCGTCATGTCCTCGTCGTTCCAGCGGATCGCGCCGGAGGCCGTCATGTGCTGGCCGACGATGGCCCGTAGGAGCGACGACTTGCCGACGCCGTTCCTGCCCAGCACCGTGAGGATCCGCCCGGTTTGGGCCTTCAGCGACACCGAGCGCAGCGCCTGCGCAGCGCCGTAGAAGAGATCGATGCGCTCGACGCTCAGCATGGGACCGTGGAGCCTTCGTCCCTTCTCCCCGCTTGCGGGGAGAAGGTTAGGATGAGGGGCTGGGCGATAGGCCGCGGCGGCAATTCGCCGCGCCCCTCAGCCCGGCTCTCTCCCCGCAAGCGGCGAGAGGGAGCTATGCTGCGCAGCGATCCCATTTTCAGCTCTACCTCCCCAGATAGACTTCGATGACGCGCGGATCGGCGCTGACCTGATCGATCGTTCCCTCGGCGAGCGTCGAACCTTCGTGCAGCACCGTCACCTTCACCCCGAGCTCGCGCACGAACGCCATGTCGTGCTCGACCACGACGACGGAATGATCGCGCGCGATTTGCCGCAGGAGCTCGGCGGTCGCCGCCGTTTCCGCGTCGGTCATGCCGGCGACCGGCTCGTCGACCAGGAGAAGCTTCGGGTCCTGCGCGAGCAGCATGCCGATCTCGAGCCACTGCTTCTGGCCGTGCGACAGCGATCCGGCGACGCGGCCACGCTGGTCGCCCAGGCGCGTGGTGGCGAGAATCCTGTCGATCGTCTCGCGCGCCGACCGATCGTCGCGGCCCAACAACGTCGCGAGCACGCCTCGCGGCGCCTTGGTCGCGAGCAGCAAATTGTCCTCGACGGTATGGTTCTCGAACACGGTCGGCTTCTGGAACTTGCGACCGATGCCGAGCGAGGCGATCTCCGCCTCGTCGAGCCTGGTCAGATCATGCCTGCCGTCGAACAGGACGTCGCCCTCGTCGGGGCGGGTCTTGCCGGTGATGACGTCCATCATCGTCGTCTTGCCGGCGCCGTTGGGGCCGATGATGGCGCGCATCTCGCCGGGCGCCAGCGCCAGCGACAGGCCGCGCAGAGCCTTGTAGCCATCGAAGGAGACGGTGATCCCGTCGAGATAGAGCAGTGAGGAAGTGAGGGCCGGATCGTCGGAAGCGATCATGGGTCGGCCCCCTCCTCGACGGCGATGGCGGGCGCTTCCACGCGGGGACTCTTCTCGCGCGCGGTCAGCGCTAGGCCGAGCAGGCCCCTGGGCAGGAAGAGGGTCACGAGGACGAACAGCAGGCCGAGGCCGTAGAGCCAGTAGTCCGGGAAGGCCCCGGTGAACCAGGTCTTGGCGAAATTGACGGCGATCGCGCCGATCGCCGCGCCGACCAGCGTCGCCCGTCCGCCGACCGCGACCCAGATCGCCGCCTCGATCGAATTGGCCGGGGCGAATTCGCTCGGGTTGATGATGCCGACCTGCGGCACATAGAGCGCTCCGGCGACGCCGGCCATCACCGCCGAGACGACGAAAGCGAAGAGCTTGTAGTTCTCGACCCGGTAACCGAGGAAGCGCATGCGACTCTCGGCGTCGCGCACCGCGATCAGCGCCTTGCCGTATTTCGAGCCGACGATCGCGTGCGCGACCCAGTATGCGAGGATGAGGGCGACAGCGCTCGCCGAGAACAAGGCGGCCTTGGTCGAAGCCGATTGCAGCGAGAAGCCGAGGATGTCCTTGAAGTCGGTCAGGCCGTTGTTGCCGCCGAAGCCGAAATCGTTGCGGAAGAACTCCTTGAACAGCGCGAACGTCATCGCCTGGGTGATGATCGAAAGGTAGACGCCGGTCACCCGCGAGCGGAAGGCGAACCAGCCGAAGGCGAGCGCGAGCAGGCCGGGAACAAGCACGACCATCAGCATGGCGTAGGGAAACCAGTTGAACCCCCACCAGGCGACGGGCAGCGCCTTCCAGTTCAAAAACACCATGAAGTCGGGCAGGATCGGATTGGCGTAGACGCCGCGCGCGCCGATCTGGCGCATCAGATACATGCCCATCGCGTAGCCGCCGAGGGCGAAGAACGCGCCATGGCCCAACGATAGAATTCCGCAATAGCCCCAGACGAGGTCGAGCGCGACGGCGAGGATGGCGTAGCAGAGATACTTGCCGAAGAGCTGCACCAGATAGGGCGGGATGTTGAAGGCGGAGTTGGCCGGCGTGGCCAATGACAGCACAGGCACGGCGATCGCCGCCAGCGCGAGGATGACGACGAAGGCGAAGCCCAAGCGGTCGAGTCGTTGACTCATGCTTCCACCGCGCGGCCCTTGAGCGCAAAGAGACCCCGCGGCCGCCTCTGGATGAAGAGAATGATGACGACGAGCAGCACGATCTGGCCCTGGACGGCGCCGATCAGCGGCTCGAGGATCTTGTTGGCGATGCCGATCGTGAGCGCGCCGAACGCGGTTCCCCACAGGTTGCCGACGCCGCCGAACACGACGACCATGAAGCTGTCGATGATGTAGCCCTGGCCGAGGTTGGGCGAGACGTTGTCGATCTGCGACAGCGCGACGCCGGCAATGCCCGCGACCCCCGAGCCAAGGCCAAAGGCCAGCATGTCGAGGCGCGCCGTCGAAATGCCCATCGCCGCCGCCATCCGCCGGTTTTGCGTCACCGCCCGCATCTGCAGTCCGAAGGGCGTGGCGCGCAGGACAATCTGCAAAGCGGCGAATACGGCGATCGCCAGCACGATGATCCAGAGGCGGTTGGTCGTGATCTCGAGCCCGCCGACGTGGAAAGCTCCCGACATGAAGGGCGGGTTGCCCACCAGCCGATTGCTGGCGCCGAATAGACTGCGCACCGTCTGCTGCAGGATGAGCGAGACGCCCCAGGTCGCCAGCAGGGTCTCGAGCGGGCGCATGTAGAGATAGCGGATGACGAGGCGCTCGATCGCGACGCCGACCGTCGCGGCGACCAGGAAAGCAAGGGGGATGGCGAAGGCGAGCGACCAGTTCTGCAGCCACGACGGAAGCAGGAGCTGCACGACATAGGTCGCATAGGCGCCGAGCATCGCCATCTCGCCGTGCGCCATGTTGATGACGCCCATGACGCCGAAGGTGATCGCGAGCCCGATCGCCGCGAGCAAAAGGACCGACGAGGCCGAGAGACCGTACCACAGGTCCTGCGCTGCGCCCCACATCGCAAGCCGCGCATGGATCGAGGACAAGGCGGAGTCCGCCGCGTCTCTGACCCGCGGATCAGTCGTCTTCTGGGCGATCTGATCGACAAGGCTCTGCGCGTTCTGGCCGCCACGCGCCTTCAAGGCCTCGATCGCGGCGAGACGGTCCTGCGACGAAGCGTCGTCGCTGACCGCGGCGATCGCCGCGCGCGCGAGTTTGAGGGCGTCCGCGACGCGCGGATCGCTTTCCTTGGCGAGCTGCGCCTGGAGCGCCGGCAGCGCCTTGGCGGCGCGGGTCCTGAACACCTCCTCGGCCGCCGCGATCCGCTTCTGCGGATCGGGACTGGCGAGGGTCAGCGAGCCCATCGCGCCTTCGATGGCGCTTCTGAGCGCATTGTTGACCCGCACTTTCTTGAAGGCGGCGTTGGCGCCGGGAATCGGCTGGCCGGTCCTGGCGTTCAGAAGCGCGCCAGCGCCCGTCTTGTAGGCCACGAGACGATCGGCGGGATCGATCATCAGACGGTTGTCGCCGAGCGCGTCCAGAATCGCCGCGGCCTGCGGCGGCGCCTCAGCCGCCAGTTCGCCGACCGCCTTCTCGCTCTGGGAAAACTTGTCGGAGAGAAATTTGGCCAGCGTGTCGTCGAGGGCGTCGGCGTGCGCGGCGGGTGAGACCGTCATGCACGTGAAGAGCGCGAGGACGGCGCAGGCGGCCGTCCACGCGGGCGTCGTGAGGAACGAGCTGGCGAGGCGAAAGGCGCTCGGCATCGAACTCGGCTCAACTTTCGATCGTCGTCGCCGCAAAGGCCCTCCTCCAGCTCTTCGGACCGCCTTCTCCCGCAATCCCCGGATCAAGCCGGGGAGGAGAAGGGATTCGCCGGGGAGGGTTACGCGACTACCCGCCGCACTTGCCGGTCTTGACGTTGAAGTTGCCGCAGGAGAGCGGCTTGCGCCAATCGGCGATGAGATCGCGAGAGCCTTCGAGATAAGGCGACCATTCCTGCGCCACCACGGTTCCGGGAGTTTGCCAGACGGCGTTGAGCTGGCCGTTGGCCTGGATCTCGCCGATATAGACCGGCTTGGTGATGTGATGGTTCGGCATCATCGTGGCGATTCCCCCGGTGAGGTTCGGCGCCGCGACGCCGATCATCGCGTCGATCACCTTGTCCGGATCGGTCGTGCCCGCTTTCTCCACGGCCTTCACCCACATGTTGAAGCCGATGTAGTGCGCCTCCATCGGATCGTTGGTGGTGCGGTTCGGCTTCTTGATGAATTCGTGCCACTTGTCGATGAACGCCTTGTTCTCCGGCGTGTCGATCGATTCGAAGTAGTTCCACGCCGCGAGATGGCCAATGAGCGGCTTGGTGTCGAGACCGGCGAGCTCCTCTTCGCCGACCGAGAAGGCGACTACGGGAATGTCGGTCGCCTTGATGCCCTGGTTGCCGAGCTCCTTGTAGAAGGGGACGTTGGCGTCGCCGTTGATGGTCGATACCACCGCCGTCTTCTGGCCCGCCGAGCCGAACGCCTTGATCTTCGACACCTCGGTCTGCCAGTCGGAGAAGCCGAACGGCGTGTAGTTGATCATGATGTCTTCAGCCTTGACGCCCTTCGACTTGAGGTAGGCTTCGAGGATCTTGTTGGTCGTGCGGGGGTAGACGTAATCGGTGCCTTCCAGGACCCAGCGCTTCACGGAGCCGCCGTCCTCGCTCATCAGATAGTCGACTGCCGGGATCGCCTGTTGGTTGGGCGCCGCGCCGGTATAGAAGACGTTGCGCTCGGATTCCTCGCCCTCGTATTGCACCGGATAGAAGAGGATCGAGTCGTCTTCCTTGAACACCGGCAGCACGGACTTGCGCGACACCGAGGTCCAGCAGCCGAACACGACCGCCACCTTGTCCTTCTCGATGAGCTCTTTCGCCTTTTCAGCGAACAGCGGCCAGTTCGAGGCCGGATCGACGACGACGGGCTCGAGTTTCTTTCCCAGGAGGCCCCCCTTCTTGTTCTGCTCGTCGATCAGCATCAGCATCACGTCTTTGAGCGTCGTCTCGCTGATCGCCATGGTGCCCGAGAGCGAATGCAGGATGCCTACCTTGATTGTGTCTTCCGCCCAGGCGGCAGTGGCGCTCAGCGCCAGCGCGCCCAGCGCCAGCGTCCCCGCCGCGCGCGAAACAATGCGTTTTGTCAAGGACATGCGTGACCTCGTCGAGTGCGCCCCATCGAATGGGGCCTTGAGTCCGGCCAGAGGAGCTCGGGCCTCTTTCAACCTCGCAACGAGCATGCCAGCGGATTTTCAGAGGAGATTCGGGTCGCAGGCGCCGAATCTCGCGGCGCTGGCGCCGCGGATTTGATCAGAAGGTCACGTCCAAGCAGCGCGGCGCCTCAAGCCTCGGCAGCCCGATAGCCAACGCCTGCTTCCGTCTTGACGATTTTCGGGGCCGTCGGGTCGCGTTCGATCTTGGCGCGCAACTGGCCGACGAAGACGCGCAGATATTGCGTGTCCTCGGCATGAGCCGGTCCCCAAACGGCGGCGAGAATCTGGCGATGTGTGACGACCCGTCCGGCGTTGCGGAAAAGGATCGCGAGAAGATCGTATTCCTTCGGCGTCAGCTTGATCGCGGCGCCGTCCCGGGTGACGAGGCGCTTATCGAAGTCCATGACGACGCCCTCGATCTCGATTCGGCGATCGGCTCGGGCCTCGCTCGCCCTGCGGCGGAGCGCCGCCCGAAGCCTCGCCGTCAGCTCGCCGATCGCGAACGGCTTCTCGACATAGTCATCGGCGCCGAGATCGAGCGCCTCGATCTTCTCCGACTCGCGATCGCGCGCGGAGAGAATGATCACCGGCGTCTGCGAGAACGCGCGGATCTCGCCGAGGACCTCCTTGCCATCGCGGTCGGGTAGCCCGAGGTCGAGCACGATGAGGTCGGGCGCGCCGGTCGCGGCCTGGCGCAGCGCCTGCGCGCCCGTCTCGGCCGTCAGAACCTCGTAGCCGGCCGCGGTCAGCGCGACATGCAGAAATCGCTGGATCTGCGGTTCGTCATCGACCACCAGCACGCGGCAGGCATTCATCGCGCCGGCCTCATTTCGATTGCGGTCGGCTCGGCGGCCGGCAGGCGGATGACCATGCGCGTTCCCCTCCTCCGCACCGCTGGACTTTGTGCGATGATCGTCCCGCCCATCGCTTCGATGAGCCCGCGACAGATCGACAGGCCCAGACCCGTGCCGGGCCGCCGGCCGTCGGCGCGCCCGCCGCGGTAGAATTTTTCGAAAATGCGCTCGAGATCGGCCGGCTTCACCCCCGGCCCCTCGTCGGTAACGCTCAGGATGACATCGTCGCCGTCCTTGCGTCCATGAATGGTCGCACCGCTGTCGCCGGCGTATTTGTGCGCATTGTCGAGCAGGTTGAACAGCACCTGTTCGAGGAGCCTGCCGTCTGCGCGCACGAACGGCAGGTCCGGCGCGAGATTGATGCGCACCGGCTGCTTGGGGAAAGCCTTGCAGCTGCGCTCGACGGCGCCCTGCACAACGTCGGCGACGTCGACGAGATCACGTTTGACCGTGAGATTGCCCGCTTCAATGCGCGACATGTCGAGCAGATTCGAGACGAAGCGCGAGAGCCGCGCTGTCTCCTCCTCGATCGACGCGAGAAGCTCGAGCCGTTCCGCCGGGCTCATCTTGTCACCGAGCGAACGCAGCGAAGTGGCCGCGCCCGCAATTGCGGACAGGGGCGTGCGCAGGTCGTGCGAGAGCGAGGCGAGCAGCGCGTCGCGCACCTTCTCGTTCTCCTGCATCGCCGCAGCCTTCACCGCCTCGCGCGCGAGCAGCGCGCGGTCGAGCGCGATCGCCGTCTGATCGAGGATCGCGGTCAGGGCCGGCTCGTTTTCCGCCGTGATCGGCTGCTCGGGCGAATGCGGCTCGAAGCCGCAAACGGCAATCGGCCCGCGCGCGGCGACAAGCGGGCGAAACTGATATCCGACGCTCGGCAGGGTGCCCGTCCCCCACCCGGCCGGCTCGTTTTTCTGCTGGGCCCAGCGGGCGGCGGTCATCGCGGCGGCGTCCAACTGGGCGTCCGGAGGCCAAGCCGCCCGTATCTGGAGATCGTCGCCCTCGGGCGCCAGCAGCACGATGCGGCGGCCGAAGGTCGCGTGCAGGTGGGCCGCCGCCGCCCACAAGACGTCGTCCGCGCTGGAGGCGCCGGAAAGCTTGCGGGAATAGTCGTAAAGCGATCGCATGGTCGAGGCGTTCTTGATCACGCCTTCGCGCTGGTCGCGCACGCGTCCGGTCAATGAGCCGGTCAGCACGGAGACCGCGAGGAAGATAAAAAGGGCGAACAGCTCCTGCGGCTGGGCGACCGTGAAGGTGTAGACAGGCTCGATGAAAAAGAAATTATAGGCGGCGAACGACGCGAACGAGGCGATGACTGCGGCCCGCGTGCCGAAGCGAACGCCGCTGAACAGCACGGCGGCCAGGAAGATCATCGACAGATTGGGAAGCTTGAGTTCCGTGCTCAGCGCTTCGCCGGCGAGGACGGCGCAGGCGACCGACCCGAGAGCCGCGAGGATCTCCGTGTTCAGCCCCTCCGGGCTGAATTTCAGCGCCAGCCTTCGCCTGACGGGAGTCCTTGCCTCGTCGCTGGAGACGACGTGGACCTCGATCGGACCCGCTCGGCGGATGATCTGTTCGGGCAGCGAACGTCCGATCAGGCGTCCCCAGAATCCCGAATGTGATTGGCCGATGACAATCTGAGTGACGTTTTCACGCCGAGCGAGTCGAAGGATCTCGGCCGGATAGTCTCCGCCCTGGAGCCGCAGGGTGTCGCCGCCGAGCCGCTCGGCGAGAGAGAAAGTCTTGGCGATCTGGTTCGCCTTCGCGGCGTCCGCCTCCTGGGCGACCGGCTCGATGGTGACCGCGGTCCAGGCCGCGTTGAGGGAGGTGGCGAGCTGGGCCGCCCGGCGCACGACGCGCTCGGAAACTTCGTCCGCGCCGACGCACGCCAGAAGGCGCTCCGAGGCGGCCCAAGGGCCCTCGATCGCCTTTTGCCGCAGATAGTCGACCATCTGGTCGTCGACCCGGTCGGCCGTGCGGCGGAGCGCCAGTTCGCGCAGCGCCGTCAGGTTGCCGGCCGTGAAGAAGTTCTGGGTCGCGCGCCGCGCCGTCTCGGGAACGTAGACCTTGCCTTCGTTCAGGCGCTGAATGAGCTCGTCCGGGGTGATGTCGACCAGGACGACGTCCGACGCCTCCTGAAGCACGCGGTCGGGCACCGTCTCCCGCACGACGACGCCGGAAATCCTCGACACGACGTCGGCGAGGCTCTCGAGGTGCTGGATGTTGAGAGCAGTCCATACGTTGATGCCCGCGTCGAGCAACTCCTGGACATCCTGCCAGCGCTTGGGATGGCGGCTGTCGGGAGCATTGGTGTGGGCGAGCTCGTCGACGACGAGCAGCTTGGGTTTTCGCGCGAGCGCCGCGTCGACGTCAAACTCGCCGATCGTGTGGCCGCGGTGCTCGACCATGCGGCGCGGCAGAACCTCGAGTCCTTCGAGGAGCGCGCCTGTCTCGGCGCGACCGTGCGTCTCGACGAGGCCGACGACGACGTCGACGCCTTCAGCCTTCAATCGCTGCGCGCCCTGCAGCATCGCAAAGGTCTTGCCGACGCCGGGCGCGGCGCCAACGAACACCTTCAGCCGGCCAAAGCCTTCCCGCCGGGCTGCCGCCAGGAGCGCGTCCGGGTCAGGACGTCGGTCGTCGGGTCGGCTCGATTGGGCCATCGGCGCTGATTGTCTTTTTACGGCGATTTTAGCTTATCCAGCGCCAAATTCAGCCGCTAAATGTTGGCCTGCGCTCCGGCTTTGCCTCGCCCCTCGCAAGGACGCAGGCGCAGCCCAACGGGCGCAGCGTACGCGGTTTGCTAAGACGACTTCAGCTGATCCAAAGCCAGGTTCAGCCGCAGGACATTCACCCGGGGCTCGCCGATCAGTCCAAAAGCGCGCCCTTCGATCGAAAAGTTGACCAACTGACGCACCCGATCTTCGTCGAGGCCGCGCGCCTTGGCCACGGAAGCGACCTGCGCCAGCGCGGTTTCGGGCGAAACGTCCGGGTCGAGACCAGAGGCCGAAGTCATCACGGCGTCTGCTGGAACGGAGCCGGCCCCGGTCATCGACCGCCACGCCTCGACGCCCGCCTTCACCCGGTCGGCGAGCGCCTTCGAGGTCGGGCCGAGGTTGGAGCCGGACGAATTCGCGGCGTTGTAGGGCGCATCGATCGTCTTCGACGGGTCTTTCGGGTCCGGCTCGTTGGTCGCGGACGGACGCGGATGGAAATAGCGGTCGCTCTTGAAGTTCTGCCCGATCAAAGCCGAGCCGACGACGACGCCATTCCTTTCGATGAGGCTGCCGTCGGCGGCGTCTAGCATCGCGAGCTGCGCGATGCCCGTGATCGCCAGCGGATAGACGAGGCCGGTCAGCGCGCTGAACAGGATCAGCAGCACGATTGCCGGACGGATGTGCTGGAGCATTCGATGAACTCCCGAGAATCAGGCCAGATGCAAGGCTGCGACGACGACGTCGATCGCCTTGATGCCGATGAACGGCGCCACGAGTCCGCCGACGCCGTAGACGAGCAGGTTGCGGCGCAGGAGCGCCGCCGCGCCGACGGGCCGATAGGCGACGCCTCTCAGCGCCAGCGGAATCAGCGCGATGATGATGAGCGCGTTGAAGATGACTGCCGACAGGATCGCCGACTGCGGCGAGGCGAGCCGCATGACGTTGAGCGCGCCCAGTGCCGGATAGGTCGCGAGGAACATCGCAGGCAGGATGGCGAAATATTTCGCCACGTCGTTGGCGATGGAGAAGGTCGTCAGCGATCCGCGCGTCATCAGCAACTGCTTGCCGATCTCGACGATCTCGATGAGCTTGGTCGGGTTGGAGTCGAGGTCGACCATGTTCCCCGCCTCGTGCGCGGCCTGGGCGCCGGTCTGCATCGCGACCCCGACGTCAGCCTGGGCGAGCGCAGGAGCGTCGTTCGTGCCGTCGCCGCACATGGCGATGAGCCGGCGGCCGGACTGCTCCTTGCGAATGTAGGCGAGCTTGTCCTCCGGCGTCGCCTCGGCGAGGAAGTCGTCGACGCCCGCCTCGGAAGCGATCGCGGCGGCGGTGACCGGATTGTCGCCCGTCACCATAACGGTGCGGATGCCCATGGCGCGCAGGGCGGCAAAGCGTTCCTTGATGCCCGGCTTTACGACGTCCTTCAGATGGATGACGCCGAGAAGCATTCCCTTGTCAGCGACGGCGAGCGGCGTGCCGCCCGACATCGCAACGCGATCGACCGCGAGCCGGAACTCGGATGGCGCCTTGTCCAGCGTCGTCTTGAGATAGCGCAGGATCGAGTCAACGGCTCCTTTGCGGATCGACCGGCCGGGGAGATCGACGCCGGAGATGCGCGTTTGGGCGGAGAAAGGCGCCGAGATCGTCGTTGCCGGGTCAAATTTCGGGGTCGGAATGCCATGGTCTCCCTTGGCGAGCGCGACGATCGAACGGCCCTCCGGCGTTTCGTCCGCAAGACTCGAGGCCAATGCCGCCGTGGCGAGCTCTTTCGTGCCGACGCCAGGAACGGGAATGAACTCTGTCGCCATGCGGTTGCCGAAGGTGATCGTGCCCGTCTTGTCGAGAAGCAGCATGTCCACGTCGCCCGCCGCCTCAACCGCGCGGCCAGAGGTCGCGATGACGTTGAAGCGGATCAGCCTGTCCATGCCGGCGATGCCGATCGCCGACAGGAGGCCGCCGATCGTCGTCGGAATAAGACAGACGAGAAGCGCGATCAGCACCGTCGCCGAAAGAACCGTCCCCGAATATTTCGCGATCGGCCAGAGCGTGACGCAGACGATCAGGAAGATGATGGTCAGGCCTGACAGCAGGATCGACAGCGCCAGCTCGTTCGGCGTCTTCTGCCGCTCGGCGCCCTCGACAAGCGCGATCATGCGATCGAGGAAGGTCGAGCCCGGCGCCGCAGTGATCCTGACCTTGATTTGGTCGGAGAGCACTGTGGTGCCGCCAGTAACCGCCGAACGATCGCCGCCCGCTTCGCGGATGACGGGGGCGGATTCGCCGGTGATCGCGGATTCGTTGACGGAGGCGACGCCCTCGACGACGTCGCCGTCACCGGGGATCAACTGTCCGGCCTCGACCAGCACGACGTCGTCGAACCGAAGGTCGAGCGCATTCACGCTCTCGACGGGACCGCTCAAGTTCTTGGGGTCGACGTAGCGCCTGGCGATGGCGTCGGTGCGCGCCCGGCGCAAGCTGTCCGCCTGCGCCTTGCCGCGCCCTTCCGCCACCGCCTCGGCGAAATTGGCGAACAGCACCGTGAACCAGAGCCAGGCGGCGATCTGTCCGGTGAAGGACGCAATCCCGTCCCGTGCGACGAGATCCCGCACGAAGAACAGCGTCACCAGGACCGAGACGACCTCGGTCACGAAGATGACCGGATTCTTCACCAGCGAGCGCGGATCGAGCTTGTGCACCGAAGCGACCGCCGCAGCCGCGATGATCGTTCGGTCGAACAGCCCTTGGGGCTGCGCTTTCTTCGACATGGATCAGACTCCCGTCAGAAAGTCTTGCCCCCGAGCATCAAGAAATGCTCGACCACCGGCCCAAGCGACAGGGCGGGGAAGTATTGCAAGAGGTAGAGAATGACGATCACGCCGACCAAGAGCCCAACGAACAGCGGGCCGTCGGTCGGGAACGTGCCGGCAGAGGCCGGGACCTTTTTCTTCGCCGCCAGAGAACCGGCCATAGCCAGAACCGGCACGACATAGGCGAAGCGGCCGAGCAGCATGGCGAGGCCACCCGTCGTGTTGAACCAGAGCGTGTTGCCGTTGATCCCGGCGAAAGCCGAGCCGTTGTTGGCGTTGCTCGAGGCGAAGAGATAGAGGATCTCGGAGAGCCCGTGCGGTCCGTTGTTGCCGAGGCTGTCGAGCGCCGTCTTGAGCAGCGCGGACGCGCCTGTGAATCCGAGGACGCTCAGCGGATAGATCAGCACCGCCAGCATGGCGAACTTCATCTCCCGCGTCTCGATCTTCTTGCCGAGATATTCGGGCGTGCGGCCGACCATCAGCCCCGCGACGAACACCGCGATGATTGCGACGACTAGGAAGCCGTAAAGGCCGGCGCCGACGCCGCCAGGCCAGATGCAGCCGGCGAGCAGGTTGAACATCGGCACCATGCCGCCCAGCGGCGTCATTGAATCGTGCATCGCATTGACTGCGCCGGTGCTGGTGCCGGAGGTCGCGGTGGCGAACAAGACCGACATCGCCTGACCGTTGCGAATCTCTTTGCCTTCCAGGTTGCCTGCAGAAGCGTCCACGCCGAGTGACGTGAGAATCGGATTGCCGGCCGTCTCAGACCAGTAGGCGACCCCGATGCCGACGATGAGAAAGACCGCCATCGCGGCCAGAATCGCCCATCCTTGCCGCATTTCGCGGACGATCCGCCCGAAGGCGAGAACGGAGGCTGTTGGGATGAGCAACAGGGCCCAGATCTCGAGCAGATTGGTCCAGGCGTTGGGGTTCTCGAACGGATGGGCGGAGTTGGCGTTGAAGAATCCGCCGCCGTTGGTGCCGAGCTCCTTGATGATCTCCTGGCTGGCGATCGGCCCGATCGAAATGGTCTGCTTTGCGCCTTCGAGGGTCGTCGCGTCGACGGCGCCGGCAAGGGTCTGCGGCATGCCCAACGCGACGAAGACGAGCGCCCCGACGACGGAGATCGGCAGGAGGATGTAAAGCGTGACCCGGGTCAGGTCGACCCAGAAGTTGCCGACCGTCGCCGCCGACGAACGCGCAAATCCGCGCACCAGGGCGAACGCCATGGCGAGGCCCGTCGCCGCCGACAGGAAGTTGTGCACGGTAAGCCCGAGCATCTGGGTCAGATGGCTCATCGTGCTCTCGCCGCTGTAGTTCTGCCAGTTGGTGTTGGTGATGAAGCTGGAGGAGGTGTTGAACGCGAGGTCGGGCGCGACGGCGTCGAAACCACGCGGGTTCAGCGGCAGGAAGCCCTGCAACCGCTGCAAGGCGTAGAGCGAGAGGAAGCCGGCGACGGAAAAGACGATCATCGCGATCGTGTAGGCGAACCAGTCCTGCTCGCGCGTCGGGTCGACGCCCGCCAGCCGATAGAAGCCGCGCTCGACAGGGCCGAGGACAGGCGTCAGAAAGTTCCTTTCGCCGGCGTAGGCGCCCGCGATGAATCTGCTCAAGGGAACGGCGCAGACGACCACGAGCGCAAGCGTCAGCGCGATCTGCAGCCAGCCGACAAAGGTCATTGGAGAGTCCTCGAAATCAGAATTTCTCGGGGCGAAGCAACGTGTAGAGCAGATAGAGGCCGAGCCCGACGGCCACGATCAGTCCGAAGATCGGGTCGATCATCGCCCGCCCCCTCAAAGCCGACGTAAACCGGCGGCGTAGGCCGCCATCAGCGAAATGACCGCGAGCCCGAGCGCAATGAATACGGCATCCAGCATGAGCCCCTCCGTAGAGAACAGTTGGGTGTATCGCGCCTCCATGTAAGATTTCGATATGAAACCGAGGCCGACGGCATAAGGATTCAATAAAGATCCGCCGCCCCGGATGTGCGGCGATGGGCGTTCTCGGGAGGTCTTTGCTGCCGGTTATTTTGTGCTCGTTGGGTCCAAAAGCCGAATTCGTTGCAGCGTCGCTGCGACAACCGTCAAGCGAAGGAAGCTTTGCATTGCCCTATCGCTGGAACGAAGCGCGCTTGCTGCTTCGGCAATATGCCCCCTCACGAAGGTGGATGGTCGCTGACCATTAAGCTGGTCAAGCGGGTTTTTGATCATTTGCGCATGGTTGAATAAGTTGGTTCGCAAAAATGTCGAAAGCGCCTTATAGCGGAGCCCGCCGGACGCTGCGACGATAAGCGCGATGCGGCCAAGTGGGAGAACAGCCTTTGTTTGATGTTTCGGGCTTTTCAAAAGGAGGATGGCGCGTCGGCGCTGCGGCCCTGGCGGCAGCGACCGCGGTCGCATTGGCGGGATGCGGCGAGAAACAAGAGACCCAAGCCGCCACGGGGCAGGTCATCGCACATGTGGGTCAAGATGATGTGACGCAGCAGGAGCTCGACAACGATCTCCGCCTCGCCAACATCCCGGCCGACAAGCGCTCCGACCAGGTGGTCAAGGCCGTATTGAGCCGCATTCTCGAGCGCAAGTATCTCGTCCAGCAGGCGGTCGCGGCGAAGCTCGACCGCGAACCCACCGCTCATCTCGATATCTTGCGGTCACGCGAACAAGTTCTCGCCAGCGCATATGTCCAGCGCGAACTGGGCTCGAAGGTCGCCGCCATCTCGAACAGCGAGGCCGACGCCTATATCGAGGCTCATCCGCAAAAGTTTGCGAAGCGGCAGGTTTTCCAAGTCGAGCAGATTTCGTTTCCGCCGCAGAGGGACATGGAGCCGCTCGCTGCGGCTACGAAAGATTTCAAGACGATGGATCAGGTCGAGGCGAAGCTGAACGACCTCGGGATAAAATACAGCCGAGGGACGGCGGCGCTAGACGGCGCGGCCCTGCCGTCGGATATGTTGAAGCCGATCGAAGCGAGAAAGCCCGACGACATCTTCTTCATCCGCTCGAGGACGGGCGGAAGCTTCTTCAAGGTGCTTGTGGCGGACGACAGGCCTTTGACCGGCGATCAGGCCAACCAATTCGCCAAGCGCGAGCTCGCATCGGAGCTGGCCAAGAAAGAAGCTCAAGCAACCTCCGCCGCTGCGCTCGCCGCCGCCAAATACGAGGGCGACTACGCGCGGATCATGGCGGCGGCGACGAGGCCGCCGGCGGGCGAGGCGCCCGCCGGCGAAGCGCAGAACGTCTCTCCGGCCGGAGAGACGCACAAGGCTGCCGAGGGCCAGAAGGAAGCGCCGAAAAACTGACATCGCGGAGATCGGCCGCCTCTCGCCCGCGGGCCCTGCACTCACCGGCACGAGCAGCGCGCGGATGGCGCCGGCATCGACGTAGCGACCACCGGCGCTTTGCCGCAGGCCGGGCGGGGCCCGGCCGCCATCATTGCGCCTGACGCCTTGCGATCGACGACATCGGTCGAACGGACGAGGTAGTCCCCTTCGGCGTGGCGGCGTGAACCACGAACGTCGGCGTGATTGTGAATAAAGAACGGCGCATATTCTGGTTCCAAACTTCTGGCTTGACACATATATTAGTGAGTGCTAAACAAGCAGCCATGAATTTAGAGAGTCTGCAACTAAAGGCGGAAGAGGCTGAACGGCTCCTCAAGGCGATGGCCAGCCGCCCTCGTCTGATGATCCTCTGCGAGCTCCTGAAGGGGGAACGAACTGTCACGGCGCTGCACGAAGCCGCAGATCTAAGCATGTCGGCGATCTCGCAGCATCTCGCCCGACTGAGAGCGGACGCGCTCGTCTCAACGCGCCGTGAATCGCAAACGATTTTCTATTCGCTCGCCGATGCCGGCGCGACCCGGGTGCTCGAGACCCTTTACGAGATCTATTGTTCGCCTCCGGTCGCTTCGGCGGGGCGCGAGGCGGCGGCGCCCGCAATGCGGAGTCGGAAAATAGCGAAGACGGCGCCATTGACCGGCTGGCGGCGGTAACGTCCTCCCGGCCCCGTATGAATCGCACGCGCCGCCGCCTTTTTTGTCCGATCCGGCGTGCCTGACGGAAAAGAGAAAGATTTAAAGACTGTCTCTGTCTCTCAGTGCCGTCACGGGAATCACGCCAGTCGCGACAGCGACGCCGACGGCATGCGTAAGGTTTATGCAATGGAGCTTGTGACGCGCCGTATCGAGGTGCGTCTTCACGCTGCCTGGGCTCAGGCCCAGGATGTCTGCTATTTCCTGATGCGTTTTTCCCCGGGCCGCCCAGATCAGACATTGCTCTTCTCGCCGGGACAGGTGGACGGCGGGTGGCGGCACTTTTGAGTTCGTGCTCGCTGCAGAGTCGATAAGTGCGGACAAATGTTGCAGAACTGTAATGTTGTTTCGCTTAAACGATTCCCATTCCGGCCCGGGTGCGTCGCTGGTAAACGAAACCAGCGAGTACGCGTTCTTTCGATTTCGGACGGGGATTGAGAGGCCGTGGCGTCCAACTTTGTGACGTTCGGCGTCTGCAAAGAAATTTAGACTGGCCGGATCGTCACCGGCAAGAGAGTTCCAGTCAAATGGCAGCAAGGCCGCACGACCATGCTTGATAACCGGATCGACCGCGAGATATTGCTTCAAGAAGTACCGAGCCTGCCACTCTCGTGGATATGTAACTACCGCATTGAGCAAGCTAGTGTCTGAACCGTTGTTGGCGGCAAAGCGCATGTAGGCGATATGCAATAGACCGACTTCCGACGCGATTGCCTTGAGAATGCAGGCCAAATCATCGGAGTTGTAACCAAGTATTTTGTCTGTCAGCTTGATGGCCGCAGAGCCAATGCTGATTTTCTCCATCAACGCCAGCATAGGCCACGAGCGAGGTCGATGCAACTCAGCGCCGCCTCGCAGAAGCCTTGCATGCGCCTCATTTGGGCTTGCCGGAAAGTCATTTCGGGTGGCCAGGCAAGGGCTCCGTCCGGCAGATGAGCGCAGTATGTTCCTCTAATGATCTCCCCACATCTGGCTATTGGCAGGGACGCGCCATTTGTTTACGCCTCCTAAGAAAGGCAACGTGCCCGGTTGCAAAACACGCGCGTTCAGGTTTGCGATGCTTGATTTGATAGAAATCGAATTGACGAGGGTTCGCAGGATGGCGGAGCAGACGGATGACCGCTTCCTCCTCTATCTGCTCGACATGGCTATACTGGAGGCCAACCGCAGAGCGCGCTCGATCGCCGAAGGTCGCCGCAACGTCGAGAACGACCAAGTCTTGGACCGCGGCGGCGGCGAGTTGGGACGTAACTGGGCAGCGGAGCTCAAAGTTGTCCGCTGAAAGCTCCGCCCGGTTTCGATGACTCTCTGAAGGCTGCGCCACGAGATTATCCTCTACGCGGGGAAGCACCTGGGCCTGAAATTACGTATGCGGCCAGGAAAACCTGATGTCAGGCCTCGAGTTTGACGTCCGTGCGGATTCCGTTCGCGTCGATCGCTCTATGGTTACAAAATGGACAACAATGTTTTAGTGTTGCGCCAACTTCGGCAATAACCCGCGCTGCTGTCATGGAAAGCATTGGCTCTGCGGTCACCAAGCTAACGGACAAAATACTCGGCTACAACTCTGATGATTTGGCCGACATCCTTAAGGCAACTGCGGCAGAAGTCGGCCTGTCGCACATAGCTCACTTACGTTTTTCCTCTGACAGGAGCGAGGATGTGACTGTATTGACGGCAGTCAACACTTACTCCAAGGAATGGCAAGCCAGGTACTTTTTGAAACAATATTCCAGAATTGATCCGGTTATCCGATTTGGCGCCCAGGCGACGGCGCCCTTTGACTGGGACACGCTGAACAGAGAGGATCCGGCGGTCCAGAATTTCTTTGCAGACGCTGTCAGTCACCATGTCGGACGCAACGGACTGTCGATTCCGGTGAGAAATCGAAAGAATACTCATTCGCTGGTCTCGTTCAGCAGTGACCTTCCCAAACAGGAATGGGAAAAATACAAATTGTCGAATATGACAAACCTCCAACAATTGAGCGCTCTCATCGATTCCGCCGAGAGCATCGACAGGAAAAAACTGCAGAAGACGCCTGTCCAGCTGTCTGTCCGCGAGGAACAATGCCTTTCGTTGGCGGCAAGGGGAAAGACCCAGCAGGAGGTCGCCGAAATCCTGGATTTAAGCTTGGGCAGCGTGAAGACGCACTTGGATACCGCGCGCCGGAAGCTGCACTGCAAGAACTTGACGCACGCTGTCGGCGTCGCTGTGGCGGCCGGCGTGATCCGGGCCGCTGCTCTGGGAGACGGAGATTCGCTTTAGTGGAATCGCTAACGGCCCGAGCAACCATAGCCGCCCACGTCCAGGGGGCGGACTCATCGAAATGCATGGACCTCTGATGTACTGGGTGAACGCGGCCGCCCTCAGGCCCCAGACTCCGCTCGCGAATGGAGACGCACCTTGAGTCCGGCGGGCGACATCGTGAAGCCGAAGCGTTCGGCGACGCCCGATGAGAGCCCGACCCGCTCGACAGAGAAGTTCTTGTAGAGCATTGACAAGAGGGTCTTCATCTCGAGCAAGGCCAGCGACCGGCCTGGGCACATCCGCGGACCCGAGCCGAACGGCATGCAGGCCGAGACATTGTGAGGACCGCCCGGCGAATCAAGCCAACGCTCCGGGCGGAAAGCGAGCGGATCGGCGAAATTCTCGTCATCGACCGCCGCCGGCCGCAACAGGACCATGACCAGCGTTCCCTTCGGAACAAGAATGTCGCCAAGCGCCATGTCGGCATTGGCCTCCAAGGTCACGACCGGCGCGACGGGGCGCAGACGCATCGTCTCATTGGCGACGGCGCTGGCTCGCGCCAATCGATTGGCGGCGTCGACATCCGCGGCGACGTCCATCGAGCCGATCACGGCGTCGGCTTCCTTGCATAGTTCCGAAGTCCATTGCGGGCTGTCGCAAAGCTGATGGATCGCCCAGGCCAAGGTGAAGGCGGTCGTGTCTTCGCCAGCGACCAGCATTGTCACGAGATTGGACCAGATCACGTCGTCGGAGAACGGCTTGCCGTTCTCGTCGACAGCCGTGAGCATGGCCTCAATGAAGTTGGACGGCCTTTGCGCGCGCTCGGGCTCCGCCTTCAATCGGGTTCGCGTTTCCGCCAGCAACCCGTCGAGCCAGGCGCGGAGCTTGTCCAACGCCCGAGCGAACCGTCGGTCGGACGGCGTTTGAACATAGCGCCAGGTCGGAAAAAGCGCGAAGGTCCGGCGGTTGAGCACCGGGAAGATCACCTCGATCTCCCGCTCAATGACGTCGTCCGCCCGCCCGACCGTGTCAGCGTCGTGCCCGAAAGCAATCAACATGGTGACGTCGACCGTGAAGCGTTTCAGGTCTTCGATGATGTCCAGCGTTTCGCCGCGGGCAGCCGACCCTCGCCAGCGCGTCTTCAGCCGCTCGGCGACGGTTCGGATGCGCGGGTAAAGCTGGCGGAAATGGCGCTGGGCAAGGGCCGCCGTGGCAAGCTTACGTTGCGGCCGCCATGTGTCGCCCTCGGCGTTGAACACGCCTTTGACCCCGACTTCCGCCAGAATGCGGTCAATGTTGGCGTTGCGGCGCAACGTTTCGGGTCTCGAGCGCAGTGCCTGCGCGATCAATACAGGGTCGGCCGTGGCGACGACGTGCGCCGAGCCCATCCGGAACTGGTAGGTCGCGCCGTACCGGGCCGACCATTCCTCCAGCGTGAGATGAGCTGTCGTTGCGTTGAGTTGGTGCAGATTGCCGAGCAATGGCAAAGGCCTCGGGCCGGGAAGGTCATCCAGCCTGCGCGTCGTGGCGATCCGCGCCGGGGCCGGCTTCAGGCCCGTGACGTCGACGAACAGGCCGCCGTCGCGCTCGGCGACGGGACAGAACGCCAGGCGCTCCGGCCCGCCTTCGCGCTGTCCGGAGTCGAGCGAGAAGCGCCAGCGATGGTTCCGGCAGACGAGGACCCCGCTGTCGAGCTCTCCCTCGCCGAGCAGAGCGCCCTGATGCGGGCAGCGGCCCTCGAAGGCGCGCCATTCCGCGCCGACACGCAACAGGACGATGTCGATCTGGTTCGCCGAGAGGGCGATGGGCCCTCCGGTCTTGAGTTCGCTGAGATCGGCGACGCGAGTGAATGTGTCTCGCTTCATCAACTCGCTTCAGCTGCCACCGGACGTTGCGAACTTATAGTTCGTTGCTTTTCGATTGAGAAGCATGCAAGGCGCACGGTCTAAGCAGAAATTCTCAAGCAGGTCAGCGCGAAGGGGTTTTGTCGATCCGCCGATCAGCCGCGTGACATCCGAAAAGCCTTCGTCTCGCTGTTCTCAGCGATTTCGGCCGTCGACGTCACCGGCGTCGACGCGGCCGCTTTCGCACTTGCCGAATGTCTACAGACCGTAAGCAAGCTGATTGGGGGCTCCCAGCCCTTGACCTCGCCCCGAAGCATTGCCCTTATGCTCGCTATGAGCGACATCGTCTTCCCCTTCCCGGCCCTCGTCTGCGACACCGGCGGCACCAATGTGCGCTTCGCCATTCAGCCCGAGGCCGGCGCGCCGCTCGGCGAAATCGTCCATCTCATCACCGACGATTATCCGGGCCTGCCCGAGGCGATCGAGGCGGCGGCGCCGAAGCTCGGGCTCCGTCCGCGCTCGATGATCGTCTGCGGCGCAGGGCCTGTCGTCGGGCGGAAGCTGAAACTCACCAATGCGCCGTGGGTGATGGACGGACCGGAGACGGCGCGCCGCATTGGTTTCGCCCAAGGGCTCCTGCTCAACGACTTCGAGGCGCAGGCGCTATCGCTGCCGGCCATCCCGGAGGACTGGACCCGCCAAATCGGCCCACTTCCCTTCGCAGGCAAGGGGCCACATGTGATCCTGGGTCCGGGCACCGGCCTCGGCATCGCGGCGCTCGTCGAGGCGGAGGGCCGTTTCACCCCGGTGTCATCCGAGGCTTGTCACATCGACTTCGGACCTGTCTCGCAGGAGGAATTCGCCCTCTGGCCCCATCTCGAACGCGCGCACGGGCGGGTGACGAGCGAGAGCGTGCTCAATGGGGCAGGGCTCGCAAGAGTTCACCGGGCGCGGATGATGGTTCTGGGCCATCCCGATCCGCATCTGGAACCCCCGCAAGTCACCGCCGCGGCGCTCGGCGACCCGAAGGGCGAAGCGGCGGCGAGCGTCCGGCTCTACTGGCGGATCATGGCGCGCTTCGCCGGCGACATGGCGGTGACCTTCGTCGCGACGGGCGGAGTGACGCTGTCGGGCGGGGTCTTGCCGCGCGCGGTCGATTTCCTCGACGCCAGGGCGTTTCGCGCGGCGTTCGAGGCCAAGGCGCCGGTCGACGGCTTGGCGCGCAGCATCGCGACCCGGCTCATCATCCGCTCCGACGCGGTCCTGGCCGGCATGGCCGCGATCGCCTCCGAGCCGGACCGCTACGCCATCGATTACGAGTTGCGCAAGTGGGTGTAGTGCGGCAGGGTTGGGCGAAAGCCGGGCCGGCCGCGCTTTCGCCTTTATCTTGGTCTTTCTGCACGCTAGATTCGGAGCGGCTGCTTCGGATTCGGGGTGTCGACGGAGTTTCTCAAGAAGTGGCGCATAAGACTCTTGCCCTCGCGCTGGCGCTCGCCGCGGGCTTCGCCGGCCCGGCTTTGGCGGATTGCGGCCCGGACATGCAGAAGCTCGCCCAGGCGCGCAACGCCGAGATGCAGAAGGTCAGCGAGTTCGCCAAGGCGTCGCACGGCAAGCCGCTCGATCCTGTGGTGTTCTGCGCCAAATCGGACGGATTGGTGCGTGCCCAGGCGGCAATGATCGCCTATATGGAGAAGAACAAGGACTGGTGCTCGTTTCCCGACGAGGCGATCGCCGGCCTTAAGGACGCTCAGGCCAAGAACGTCAGCTTCCACGCAAAAGCTTGCGACATCGCGGCCAAGATCAAGAAGGCGAAGGAGCAGCAGGCGCAGGGCGGCGGGCCGCAGGTTCAGCCGCTGCCGCGCGGGCCGCTTTGACCTCGACGCCCGACCGCGGCCTCCTGCCGGACGCCCGCCCGGCGAGCCTCGTGCTGCGGCTGACCCCGAATTTCGCGCTCCCCTTCGTCCAGCTCGCGCGATACGACCGACCGGCCGGCTGGCAGCTCCTGCTCGCGCCTTGCTGGCAGGCGGCTGCGCTCGCCGGCTTATCGCTCCATCGCGGGCCGAGCCTCGCTCATCTCGCGCTCTTCCTCGTCGGCGCGATCGCGATGCGCGGCGCCGGATGCACCTATAACGACATCCTCGATCGCGAGCTCGACGCCGGCGTCGAGCGGACGCGCAACCGGCCGCTGGCGTCGCGGCGAGTCGGCGTCGGGGCGGCGGCCGCGTTTCTCCTCGCCCAATCCCTTGTCGGCCTCGCGGTGCTTCTGGCCTTCAACCGTTTTTCGGTCTGGCTCGGCGTCGCCTCGCTTGCGGTCGTGGCGGTCTATCCCCTGATGAAACGGGTCACCTCGTGGCCGCAGGCCGTGCTCGGCCTCGCCTTCTCCTGGGGCGCGCTGATCGGCTGGAGCGCGACTTTCGCCGGCCTGGCGCTCGCACCCGCGCTGCTCTACGCGTCCGCCTTTTGCTGGACGATCGGCTACGACACGATCTACGCCATGCAGGACGCGCGCGACGACGCCGTCGTCGGTATCCGCTCGACTGCGCGCCTGTTCGGCTCGAACGCCAAGCTCGGCGTCGGCCTCTTCTATGCGGCGGCGGCCGCGCTCGCCCTTGGCTCGATCCTCCTCGTCGGCGGCGGCCCGATCGCGCTCATCGGCTGGCTCGCCTACGCCGCGCATCTCGCCTGGCAGGCGTCGAAGGTCGAGGGCGCGGACGCCGCGACGGCGCTAAAGCTCTTCCGCTCGAACCGCGACGCGGGCCTTTTGCTGTTCGCCGGGATCGCGCTGCAGGGGTGGCTCGGGTAGGAACGTCTACGCCGGCGCGAAGCGCGCCGTTTCGCCCCGCAGCTCCCCGATCAGATAGAGCGATCCGGTGACGAGCAGCCACGCCCCGGTCTTTTCCGCCAGTTCGAGGCCGCGCCGGAACGCCCGGTGCGGATCGCGCTCGACCTCGCTCGCGAGACCGAGCGCCCGGGCGATCGCATCAAGGTCGTCTGCGGGGCGTCCGCGGTTGGTGGAGGGCAGATCGGTGCACACCACCGCGGACGCGCGCCGGCCAAGCTCGGCCATAAACCCGCGCGCGTCCTTGTCGGCGGCCAGCGCGACGACTGCGACGCAGGGCGCGGCGAGATCGGGCGCACGCGAGAGATCCGCCAGCACCGCCGCCAGATTGAAAGGCACATGCGCGCCGTCGAACACGGTCGGAACGCGCGCGGCGCCGGTCTCGACGTCGCGACGCTCCATCCGTCCGATGAGCCTGGCGGCGGCGCGCGTGCGGGCGTCGAGGAGACTTGCGTCGATCGGCTCGCCGGAGCGCGTCCGCACGCCCCTTTGGCCGAGCTGATCGAGGACGGCGCCGGCGATCGCGACGTTGGTCTCCTCGATGGTCGCGCCGGGGGCGGCGCGTACGACGGGGCAGCCGAGCTCGTCGGCCCGGGCTTGAAGCACACGGCCGGCTTCGTCGTCGCCATCGAGCGTCGTGACGAGAACCGCGCCGGGCTTCAGGACGCCGACCTTTTCCCAAGCGATTTTGGCACGCGTCTCGCCGAGGATTTCGGTGTGCTCGAGCCCGATATTGGTGACGACGGCGATCTCGCCCTCGACGATATTGGTGGAGTCGAGCCGGCCGCCGAGGCCGACCTCGACGACCGCCCATTCGACGCGCGCCGCGCGAAAGATCAGGAAGGCGGCGCAGGTGAGAAGATCAAACCAGGTCGCCTCCGCCGCCGGCGTGTCGGCGAGGCGCGCCTCCTCATAGGCGTCGAGCGCAGGAGTGAGCGCTCCGGCCAGCGTCGCTTCGTCGAGGTCGGCGCCTTGGAGGCTGACCCGTTCCGTCACCCGCTCGACATGCGGCGAGGCGTAGCGGCCGACCGCGAGTCCGGCCCGCGCCAGGGCGGCCTCGATCAGCGCCGACACCGAGCCTTTGCCCTTGGTGCCGGCCACGTGGATCGAGCGGAACGCCTTGTGCGGATCGCCGAGCCGGGCGGCGAGATCCCGCATCGGCGCGAGGCCGACGCGCATCGCCCGGCGCGGCCGCCGCTCCCAGTCGGTCAGCCTGTCGAGGCGCGCCATCGCCTCGGCGAGTTCGTGATTCAGAGCCGCCGCCAGCATGTCGACCACGTCTAGACGTTTGGCGAGCCGTTGCCTAATGCCGGTTTTAGATGGCGGCGGGAGGGAATGCATGACGGAACCCGCCTTGCGACGCGTGGGGCGCGAGGCCCGAACTGACCCTTCGTTCCTTGCGCCGGAGGGCATGAGCTACGCGTTCATCGGGCCGACCAACCGCTCTTACTTTGTGCCAAACGCGAAGGCCTTTACAGGTCCTTCCTGAACCCCATGCGCAAAAGCCCGAGACATGCGAGAGCCGTTCATGGATCAGGTCCTGGATAAGCTGCGTCCCAGAGGCGCGGTCCTCGATCACGATCGTTTGCGGACGGAAGAGGTTGTCCTGCTCGACGACGGCGCGCTTGAGATCGGGATAGGGGAGCGCTGTCGGCGGCCGACCGGCGAACGAATCAAGAACAAATTCTTGACTCCAGCGGAACACCTGTGTACTTTGCTCCTTATGGGCCGCTGTCGCGGCGCCGGAGAAACGAGCATGACCGACGAGCCCTCCGGGCGCGCCGAGGCGCGGGCGCTTGCGAAGAAGCGCCGGACGAAAGGCTTCGAGCGGCGGGAGACGATTTTCGACCTCTTCGTTTCCGGCTTTTCCCACCAAGAGATCGCCAGGGCGCTCGGGACGAGCGCCGGCGCCGTCCGGCGCGTCATCGACACGGCCCTCGCCGAGCGCAGGCTCGACGGTCCGGAGCGCTATGCCCGCTTGCAGGTCGCGCGCCTCATGAAGGCGCTCTCGCATGCCGACTTCAAGCTCGAAAAGGGCGATATCCGGGCCTTCGGGCCCTACATGAAAATCCTGTCCGAGCTCGGCCGCTATCATGGACTCGCGCCTGCGGACCGGAAGGCGCCCGTCTCGCGCGCCTTTGGGCGGCGAGACGCCGCCCCTCCGGACGGCGAACGGCTCTTGTCCCCGCCGCCGCTCGCTTTGACCCACGCCGCCCCGCCGCTCGACCCGGATTCCGGGCTGGACGCCGCCGATGCTGGCGTCCAACCCCTTGAAATTGCTAACGACGCGGCGGGTTCGGAGGGGCCGGAAGAGGTGATAATCGCCGGTTTCGGCGCCTAACACGTTGAGATCATTGGCGAGGCGGTAGTGGCGCGCCTCACGCCCCGCGCTCCCGCAAAAGCCTGGCGAGCGCGATGTAGTCGGTCTTGCCCGAGCCGAGCAGCGGGATCGCCTCGAGCGCGACGACCGCGTCCGGAACCATGATCGCGGAGGCGCCCTTGATCTTCATCCAGGCCTGCACCTCCGCCCTGGTCGCGCCGGCGTGGGTGGTGGCGAGGATCACCCGCTCGCCCCGCTTCGGGTCGGGAGCGGAAACCGTCGCGACGAGGTCGTCGGGCCACAGGCCCGAGACGAGATCCTCGAGCGCCCCGAGGGAGATAAGCTCGCCCGCGATCTTGGCGAAGCGCTTGGCCCGGCCCTGGATCTTCACGAAGCCGTCCGCGTCGATCGCCACGATGTCGCCCGTGTCGTGCCAGCCGCCCGGCGGCGGCTCGAGCTCGCCCGGGTCGTCGGCGCGGAAGTAGCCGATCATCACGTTGGGGCCGCTGACGACCAGGCGTCCGCCCTCGTCGATGCCAGGCACGGGCTCGAGGCGCGCCCTGACGAAGGGCAAAAGCTTGCCGACCGTTCCGTGGCGGTTGAACGCCGGCGTGTTGACCGCCAGCACCGGCGAGGCCTCCGTCACCCCGTAGCCCTCGAGCAGGCGCAGGCCGAATTTCTCCATGTAGACGCGGCGCGTCTCGGCCTTGAGCGGCTCGGCGCCGGCGATGACGTAGCGCAAGGTGCGGAAGGCGTAGGCGTCGGCGTTGCGCGCGTAAGCCGAAAGGAACGTGTCGGTGCCGACGAGGACCGTGGCGCCGGCCTTGTCGACGAACTCCGGAATCTGACGGTAGTGCAAGGGGGTCGGGTAGAGGTAGACCTTCATCGAGGTCAGGAGCCCGAGCAGCGTTCCCGCGCTCAGGCCGAAGGCGTGGAAGATCGGCAGCGGGTTGAAGAAGACGTCGGTTAGCCTCAGGTCGAACAGCGCGTCGACCTGGGCGACGTTGGCGAGCAGGTTGGCGTGCGACAGCACGACGCCCTTCGGCGCGCCCTCGGTGCCGGAGGTGAACAGGACGACCGCCGGATCGTCGGGTTTGGGAAACGCGAACGCGCGCCCTGCGGTGAGCGCGGCGCGGAGCTTGTCCGTCCTCGACGCGCTCTCGCGCACGTCCTCGAGCCAGACGATGCGGGCGACCTTCGCAATCGCCTCGACGGCCTTGCCGAGCTCGGCCCTTTCGACGAAGGCGCGGGAGGTCAGGACGAGCCCGACCTGCGCCGTCAGGCAGGCTGCAACCAGGTTGTTCGGGCCCGAGGTGAAGTTCAGCATCGCCGGGACCCGCCCCGCAGCCTGCAAGGCCATGAAGGTGACTGCCGAGCCGTTGGCGTTGGGCAGCATGAGGCCGATCACCTCGCCTGGCGCCGAGAGCCCGGCGATCTTGCGCGCGAGCACGCCGACCCCGATGCGGAACATGCGCAGGGTCAAGGGGCCGCTGAGCGAGTCTTCGACTGCGACGCGCGACAGACGGCGCTTCCTCGCCTCCGCCTCGAACGCCGCATGCAGCGTCCGACGAATGTCGGTGGTCTCGAAGACGAGGTCCGACATCAGGGCGCAAAGCGCGGCCCCCGCCGCCCGCCGAAGGGCCCGGCCGTGCAAACCGGCCGGCGCCCCGAGACGGCGCGGCGGCAGGATGGCGACCGTCACCTTGGGAAACAGCCGCCGTCCGACGTGCTTGGCGTCGAGGCGCGAGAAGTAGGTGCGCTCCGGCCCGATGAGCCGCACCGGCGTCACCTGCGCGCCGCACTTGGCGATCATCAGCGCGGCGCTTTCATAGTCGCGCAGCACGGGGCCGGTGAGGCCGACGCGCCCCTCGGGAAAGACCGCCAGCGTGCGCCCGGCGCGCGCCTGCTTGACGAGCGCGCGAACTGTCGGCGAGCGGGACGGATCGGCCGGGCCGACGCCGGCGAGCCGCAGCAGGGATTTGATCCACCGGCGCTGTGCGACGCCATGACCGACGGCGATGAGGGGCGGCTTCTCCAGGAGCGAGAACAGAATCGGCGCGTCGAGGAAGGAGACGTGATTGACCGCGACGACCGCGCGCTCGCCCGCCCGCGGCAGATGCTCGATCCCCTTCACCTCGAGGCGGAACAGCGCGCGCCACAGCAGACGCAGGAAGAAAGCGAGGAAGTTCGCTGGCAGACGCAGGAAGAGGTAAATCGCGGCGAGGATGTTGGCGAGGCCGAGGACGACGAGCGCCATCGGCTCGGTCAGGCCCGCGACCTGCAAAAGCAGCAGGGTCGCGAGCGAGCCGGCGACCATCATGAGGTAGTTCAGCGCGTTGACCGCCCCGACCACCCGCGCGCGGCGCTCCTCGCCCGCCCAGGCCTGGATGGCGGCGAAGATCGGCACGACGAACAGGCCGCCCGCCGCGGAATAGACGAAGAGTTCGAAGGCGACGCGCAGGCCAAACGGGCTTGCGAAGAATTCGCCGAGGGGAACCTCGCGGCTCGCCGGCGCCATCGCGTTGGTCGCAAGCCCGAGGTCGATCGCCAGCGCGGCCATGACGAGGAGCAGGAACGGCGCGGGAGCAAGCTCGATGCGTCCCTGCGACAGCAAGGCCGCGCCGAGCGATCCGGCCGCGATGCCGACGGCGAATATGAGGTTGATGGCGATCTCGACGTCGATTCCCCCGCCGATGCGCGCCTTGATGATGACCGGCGCGAGGGAGAGCGTGACGATCCCGACCGTCCAGAACCAGCTCGTGGCGAGCGCCGCCACCCACTGACGGTCGTCGGCGCGCGCCTCGCCGATGATGCGCAAGGTCGAGGCGATGACGTTTTTGTCGACTTTGAGACCTGGCGCGCCGACGCCGGTCGGCGGGATGAAGCGGGCCGTTCCGTAACAAGCGAGGGCGACGACCATCAGTTGCACGACGACGCTTATCGGCGAGCGGGCTTCCGCCGCCGCGAATCCCCCGACGACGAGGCCGCCAATGATCGCGGCGAAGGTCGCCCCCTCGACCAGCGCGTTGGCCGAGACGAGCTCCTCTCGCCGCAGGTGGTCGGGCAGGATGCCGTACTTGACCGGCCCGAACAGCGCCGCAATGCAGCCGAGTCCGAACAGCGCGACATAGAGGAGGGTCGGCGACGAGAGGACGAAGCCGGTCGCGGCGATCATCTGGACGCCGATCTCGGCGAGCTTGAGCCGCCGGGCGACGAGAGCCTTGTCGTGCGAATCGGCGATCTCGCCGCCGAACGCGGAAAGAGGGATCGCCGGCAGGACGAACGCCATCGAGGCGATCAGGATCTTCGTGCCGCCGCCGTCGCCGCCGAAGCGGAACAGGATGAGCATCGCCAGCATGTTGCGGACGAAATTGTCGTTGAACGCCGAGAAGAACTGGCACCAGAACAGCGGCGCGAAGCGCCGCGATGTCATCAGGGTGCTGAACATGAGGCTCGGGCGTCCTGGCGGCTCAAGGTGAGCCGATGGACGCCGAAATCCCCGCGGCCGTCAAGCGGACCAGTGTGTGCGCTCAGCGACTGCAGGACATAGCGGAGGCCGACTGATGATCAATAAAAGACGTCTGCCGAAGAAACAGGGACAGGCGCCTGGAGAACTCCTGCCTGAGGCGGGTCATCGGCGGCCGGGCCGTTCGCCATTGGGGCGTCGCTGGCGCCGCTGCCCAATCGGGCCAGGGCGAGGCGGCGAACCAGTCGCGATAATTCTCGGCGAAGCGGGCCTCGCCGCGCCAGGCGGCGAACTCCCACGGCTTCGGCGCGTTGACGAAATGCAGCACGATCGGCTCGATCGTCCGCTCGAGGTCGAGCAGGAAGAAGTCGCCCATGAAATTGTAGCGGGGCGACAGCGGCGCGAAGCGGCCGCGCAAGGTCGCGTTGAGCGCGTCCTGCTCCATGAACGGGAAACGCCCCGGATCGTCGCGCAGCCTTTTGATCACCCGCTCGGTCAGGTTCTCGGCGCGCCAGGCGGCGCGGTCGATCGCCATCAGGCCGGCGTTGAAGTAGGGCGTGTCGAGCGAGAGCCCGAGAGCCCGGCGCGATCGCTGGAATTGCCGCGCCAAAGCGTCGCCCTTGAAGTCCATGAGAAAGATCATGTCGTAGGCGGCGGCGAGGGGCCGGCCTCGGAGGTCGAGGTCGGCAAGACGCGAAAGGCCAGGCCGAACGATCAGCATGTCCGAATCGACGGTGACGATCCGCTCGACGTGCCCGGGCAGGATCGCATCGAGGAAGAGCCGGCGGAAGACGGCGCGCGAGAATCGCCCCTTGCCGGACAGTCCGCTATTGAAGCGGGCAAAGTCGAGGGCGATAAGTTTTATGCGCTCGCGCAATGGCCGCGGCAACCTGTCGAAGCCGGGCGTCACGTCGCCGGGCTCGCAGACGAGGAAGATCTCATGGGCGCCGTCGGGCTCGGCGTCGATCAGCGAGGCGATGGCGCGCACCGCAGGGGGGAAGAACGCGCCATCGGGCGTGAAACAATAGGCGAGTCGCAACGAGGCCCCCAGGGTTCGGTCACCCCGGTCTATCGGGATCGCGCCCACGATAAAACCCGGGGTGCCCCTTTGAGCCGGAGTCGCTATGCTAGGCTCAGTGAATGCGATTCCGCAGGAGGAAAGCTCATGGAATATCTGCACACGATGGTCCGCGTGACGGACCTCAAGGCGACGATCGCCTTCTTCGAATTGCTCGGCTTGGTCGAGACGCGGCGGCTCGAGAACGAGAAGGGCCGCTATACGCTGGTGTTTCTCGCCGCCCCGGCGGACGCCGAACGGGCGCGCAAGGAGCAGGCGCCGCTCATCGAGCTCACCTACAACTGGGACCCGGAAGTCTATACGGGAGGCCGCAACTTCGGCCATCTCGCCTACCGGGTCGACGACATCTACGCAACCTGCGCGAAGCTCAAGGACGCCGGCGTGATAATCAACCGCCCGCCGCGCGACGGCAACATGGCCTTCATCCGCACTCCTGACCAGATCTCGATCGAGCTCCTCCAGAAGGGCAATCCGCTGCCGCGGGCGGAGCCGTGGGCGTCGATGCCGAACACTGGAGTTTGGTAGGCGCGCCCAGGCTTGCGCTCTTCGCCGTTCGTGGAAGAGCGGACCGCTCGGGCTCAAACTTCGGTCAGGTTGGCGCGTCGGAGGAGTTTGGGCAAGCCGTCCTCGCCCGCGCTGAACAGCCGGCGGCCGGCGCGAGAGAAGGAGCCATGAGCCTTTTCGACGAGGCGGACCCCCATGGCGAACCGCCGTCGCCGCCGCTCGCCGAGCGCCTGCGCCCGACGACGCTCTCCGAGGTCTTCGGCCAGGAGCATCTGACCGGGCCGGACGGCGCTCTCGCCCGCCTTCTCCGGTCGCCGACGCTCGGCTCTCTGATCTTCTGGGGGCCGCCGGGCAGCGGCAAGACGACGGTCGCCCGCCTCATCGGCGCCACGCGCGCCGACGTCTTCGTGCAGGTGTCGGCCATCCATGCGGGGGTGGCCGAGCTCAAGAAGATCTTCGAGACGGCGCGGGGGCGCCGCGCGCAGGGGCGGGGGACGCTGCTCTTCGTCGACGAAATCCATCGCTTCAACCGCGCCCAGCAGGATTCTTTCCTGCCTGTGATGGAGGACGGCTCGATCACCCTCATCGGCGCGACGACGGAAAACCCGTCCTTCGAGCTCAACGCCTCGCTCCTCTCCCGCGCCCGCATTCTGGTCTTTCGCCCGCTCGACCCGGAGGCGCTGGCGGCGCTTCTCGAGCGGGCCGAGCGCCTCACCGGCAAACCCCTGCCGCTCGACCCGCAGGCGCGCGAGGCGATGATCGGCATGGCCGACGGCGACGGGCGAGCCGTCCTCACCCTCGCCGAGGAAGTCTGGCGCGCAGCGCGGCCGGGGGAGACGCTCGACGGCAGGCGCCTCATTGAGGTCGTGCAGCGGCGCGCGCCGATATACGACAAGGCGCAGGACGGTCACTACAACTTGATCTCGGCCCTGCACAAATGCGTGCGTGGCTCCGATCCGGACGCCGCGCTCTATTATCTCGCCCGTATGTTCGACGCCGGCGAGGACCCGCTGTTCATCGCGCGCCGGGTGGTGCGCATGGCGTCCGAGGACATCGGGCTCGCCGATCCGCAGGCGCTCGTCGTCGCCAACGCCGCCAAGGACGCCTACGACTTTCTCGGCAGTCCCGAGGGGGAGCTGGCGATCGTTGAGGCGGTCGTCTATGTCGCGACCGCGCCGAAGTCGAACGCGATCTACCGGGCCTTCGGCTCGGCGCAGGAGCTGGCCAGGACGGCGGGCTCGCTGACGCCGCCGAAGACTATTCTCAACGCGCCGACGCGCCTCATGAAGCGCGAGGGCTACGGGGCCGACTACGAATACGACCACGACGCGCCCGACGCCTTCAGCGGCCAGAACTACTGGCCAGAGGCGCTCGGGCGGCGCGTCCTCTACGAGCCTGTCGAGCGCGGCTTCGAGCGCGAGATTAGAAAGCGGCTCGACTACTGGGCGAAGCTCAGGAAGGAGCGGGATCGGGACTGAGGGGCGCTTGTCGGCGCGGTCGGCATTCGCACTTGTCGAATGTCTTGAGACGGTCGTCCGAGCTCAAATGCGGCAGCGCCGCTTTGAGCCGCTTGGATGAGCCGCTCACATCCCGCCGAGATGCTCGGCAACGGCGAAAATGTCCTTGTCGCCTCGGCCGCACATGTTCATCACCATCAGATGGTCCTTCGGCCGCTTGGGTGCGAGCTCGATCACCTTGGCGAGCGCGTGCGCCGGCTCGAGCGCCGGGATGATGCCTTCGAGCTTCGAGCAGAGCTGGAAGGCCTCCAACGCCTCGGCGTCGGTCGCCGACAGATAGGTCACCCGGCCGACGTCGTTGAGCCACGCGTGCTCCGGGCCGACGCCCGGATAGTCGAGGCCAGCCGAGATCGAGTGGCCTTCAAGGATCTGGCCGTCGTCGGTCTGCAGGAGATAGGTGCGGTTGCCGTGCAGAACGCCTGGCCGTCCGCCGGTGATCGAGGCGGCGTGGCCGTTGGGGACATCGAGCCCGCGCCCCGCCGCCTCGACGCCGAACATGTCCACGCCCTCCTCGTCGAGGAAGGGATGGAAGAGGCCGATGGCGTTCGACCCGCCGCCGATCGCAGCGACCAGACTATCGGGCAGGCGGCCCTCCTGCTCCAGCATCTGAGCGCGCACCTCGTTGCCGATGACGCACTGGAAGTCGCGCACCATCATCGGATACGGGTGCGGGCCAGCGGCGGTGCCGATGCAATAGAACGTGTCGGCGACATTGGTCACCCAATCGCGAAGCGCCTCGTTCATCGCGTCCTTCAGCGTCCTGGCGCCGGCCTCGACCGGCCGCACTTCGGCGCCCAGTATCTTCATGCGGAACACGTTTGGCTTCTGCCGCTCGACGTCGACCGAGCCCATGTAGACGACGCATTTGAGGCCGAAGCGGGCGCAGGCAGTCGCGGTCGCGACCCCGTGCTGGCCGGCGCCAGTCTCCGCGATGACGCGCTCCTTGCCCATGCGGCGGGCAAGCAGGATCTGCCCCAGCACGTTGTTGATCTTGTGCGCGCCGGTGTGGTTGAGCTCGTCGCGCTTCAAGTAGACCTTTGCGCCGCCGAGTTCCTTGGTGAGCCGTTCGGCGAAATAGAGCGGGCTTGGCCGCCCAGCGTAATGCTTGAGGTAAGAGTCGAGCTCGGCCTTGAATGTCGGGTCGGCCTTGGCCGCTTCGTAAGCCTTTTCCAGCGAGAGGATGAGCGGCATCAGGGTCTCGGCGACGAAACGTCCGCCGTAGATCCCGAACCGGCCGCGCTCATCGGGCCCCTTGCGGAAGGAGTTGGGCTTTTCGAGCTTGGTCATCCGATGGGCTCCTTGGACCGCGCGAAGCCTTCGCGCGCGGCGGCGACGAAGGCCGCCATTTTCCTTTCGTCCTTCATGCCGGGCGCGCGCTCCACCCCGGTGGAGACGTCGACGCCCCGGGCCCCAGTCAGCGCGACCGCTTCCGCGACATTGGCCGGATCGAGACCGCCCGACAGAAGCCACGGCGTCCGCGGGGAGAAGCCGCGGGCGAGGCGCCAGTCGAAGGGAAGGCCGTTGCCGCCCGGCAGCGTCGCATCCTTCGCCGGCTTGGCGTCGATCAGCAGAAAGTCCGCGACGCCGTCGTAGCGCTCCGCGGCGGCCAGGTCGTCGGGCGCCGCGACCCCTATCGCCTTCATCGTCGCGCAGGCGAAGCGCCGGCCGATCTCCTTCACCCGCGCCGGCCTCTCGCCGCCGTGCAGCTGCAGGATGTCGGGCGCGAGCGCTTCGACGATGCGCGCCAGAGCGTCGTCGTCGGCGTCGACGCTGAGCGCGGCGATCCGCGCCCGACCGCGGGCTCGGGCGCCGAGCGCCCGCGCCGCCTCGAAGCCGACGTGGCGCGGGCTCTTGGCGAAGAAAACGAAGCCGACGATGTCGGCGCCGGCGCTCAGCGCGGCTTCCAGGGCGGAGGCGGTCGAGAGGCCGCAGATTTTGACGATCGGCGTCATTCGCGCCTCTTTCGGTCAAAGCGCCTGCGCTGTCAAAGGCAACGTGTTCCGCCGCCTTGACAAAGGCAAATCGGTTTTGTCTCTACCACCCACGCGTCTGGCGCTGCCGCTCCGCGAGAGCGATGACCAGGAGGAAAGGGTGAAGGGTATTCGGGTGAGCGTTTGGACGGCGCTGGCGCTGGTCGCCTCGGCGGGCATGGCTTCGGCGGCGGGCGACCCCACGGCTGGCGAGAAGACCTTCAGGATCTGCAAGACCTGCCATCAGATTGGCGAAAACGCGAAGAATTTCGTCGGCCCGGAGCTCAACGGCGTCGTCGGTCGCAAGGCGGGCGCGGTCCCCGACTACCATTATTCCGACGCCAACAAGAACTCGGGCATCACCTGGGATGAAGAGACGCTGAAAAAATATCTCAAGAATCCGCGCGAGGTCGTGCCGGGAACGAAGATGGCCTTTCCCGGCCTGCCGAACGAGACGGACATCGACAACGTCATCGCCTATCTGGCGCAGTTCGGCCCCGACGGGAAGAAGAAGTAGGCGAGCGTGGAACGCTCGGGTCCGCGGAAGGGGCGGGCGCCTGCCTCAGACGCTCGCCGTCCGGTCGGGCGGCGCCAGTTCGCCTTCGATCAAGTCGATTTCCTCTCCGGCCGCCGCGCGCATCTTCGCTTCCGCGTCGCGATAGAGCCCCACGATCCTGCGCCCCTCGTCGGTCAATTGCGCGCCGCCCCCGCTCGCGCCGCCGTGATGAGCGGCGACCAGCGGAACGGCGAAGAGTTGGTTCAGTTCGTCGACCAGCAGCCAGGCGCGCCGGTAGGACATGGCGTGCGCCCGGCCCGCGGCCGAAATCGACCCCGTGCGGTCGATCGCCTCGAGGAGGGCGATCTTGCCGGCGCCCAGCCGCCGGCCGGCGTCGAAATCGAGCCGGATCGTCAACCGGGTCGACATGCTTCCTCCCTCGTGTGTTTCGCGCACCGCTTCCGCGGTCAGGAATGGGCGAATTGCCAATAGAGCTCGCGCGCGCGGCGGTAGAACGGCCCCGGCTGCAGCTCGCGTCCGTCAATGCGCCGGACTGGAGTCACCTTGCCGAAGTTGCCGACGACGAAGATTTCATCCGCCTCGTCGAAATCGGAGAAGCCAAGCGTGGCCTCGCGGGCGTCCTTCCCGTCCGCGCACAGGAGCTGCAAAACGCGCTGGCGGGTGACGCCGTTGAGGAAGGTCCCGTTGGCCACGGGCGTCGTCACGATCCCGTCCTTCGCCATGAAGACATTGGCGGTCGCGAGCTCGGCCACATTGCCGAGCATGTCGCACATCAGGCAGTTGTCGAAGCCTCGAGAATGGGCCTCGATAAGCGCCCGGGCATTGTTCGGATAGAGGCATCCCGCCTTGGCCTCGATCGGCATGGTGACGCCGAGCGGCTTGGCGTAAGGGGAACGAGTGATCGCAATGCCGGTCGGTTGCGGCAACGGCGCCTCGTAGAGGCAGACACAGAAACGCGTCGACTCGGGGTCGGGCTGCACCCCGGTCGCCCCGGACCGCTCCGCCCAGTACATCGGGCGGATATAGAGTTCGGCCGCCGGCTTGAACTTCTTCAATCCCTGGCGGACGAGCTCGACCATCGCCTCGACGGTCATGATCGGCTTCAGCCGCATGGTCGCCGCCGAGCGGTTGAGCCTGGCGCAATGCTTGTCGAGGTCGGGGGTCACGCCCTCGAAGGCCCGCGCGCCGTCGAACACGCTCGAGCCGAGCCAGAAGGCGTGCGTCCTCGCGCCGATGAAGGGCGTGTTGCCTTCGATCCACTCGCCGTCGAGAAAGGTAAAGGTTTGCGACCAGGCGGACATGGCGTGCGAATTCTCCGAGTGGAATGAGCGCCGTCGCCGCGGACGATCGCCGTTTTGGCTCTCTCAGTCCAGCGGAACGACGGCTTCGGCTTCGGCGCCGAGGCTGGCCGCCGCGTCGCCGATGCGCCGGCCGGCGATCATCCGCTCCGGCGCGATCTCGGCCAACGGCACGAGCACGAATGCGCGGTTGAAGAGCTCGGGATGGGGCAGCGTGAGCGCGCCGCTGCGAAGCTCGAGGTCCTCGTAGGCGACGATGTCGATGTCGATGACGCGTGGACCCCAGCGTTCGGAGGGAACCCTGCCGAGCTCGACCTCGAGCCGCTTCACCCGGTCGAGCAGCGTCGTCGGCGGGAGGCTGGTCAACGCGAGCGCGCAGGCGTTGACGAACCAGTCCTGATCGGTCTTTCCCCAGGGCGGGGTGCGGTAGAGGCGCGAGACGGCGGCGAGTTCGATCTCCGGATGGTCGGAGAGCGCCCTGAACGCGCTTCTCAGCGCCGCCCGCTTGTCGCCGACGTTGCCGCCGAGCGCAAACACCACATTCGCTCGGCCGTCGCCTTTCGTCGCGGCGCTCGCCGGCGTCCGCGCCGACGCGCTCAGCGCCTTGAAGATCTCAAGCGCGATCCGGTTTTCCGCGACGTCGTGCACCCTAAGGACCGAGGCGCCTCGGACGAGTCCTATGACATCGGCGGCGAGCGTGCCGACAAGGCGCTGATCCACTTGGGCGGCGAGAATCCTCCCGATGAACGACTTGCGCGACAGGCCGAGCAAGATCGGGCGGCCGAAGCGGCGGAAGCGGTCGAGATTCCAGATGCAGGCGTGGTTCTGCTGCGGCGTCTTGCCGAAGCCGATCCCCGGATCGAGGAGAATGCGGCTGAATGGCACGCCGGCGCGCGCAGCAAGGCTGAGCGACTGTTCGAAGAAGCGCTCGACATCGTCGAGAATGTCGATCGAGGCGTCCGCCGCCGGGCGGTTGTGCATGACGACGAGAGCGGACCCGGTTTCGGCGACCGCGTCGGCCATGCCGGGATCGCGTTGCAGGCCCCAGACGTCGTTGACGACCGAGGCGCCGAGGCGCGCCGCCTCGCGCGCCACCGCGGCCTTGCTGGTGTCCACCGAGATCGGCGCGTCGAGCTCTTTGCCCAGCGCCTCGAGCGCCGGGACGAGGCGCCTCAGCTCCTCGTCAGCATTGACCGGAGTGTGTCCGGGCCTGGTCGATTCGCCGCCCACGTCGATGATCGCGGCGCCTTCCGCCGCCATGACCTTCGCCCGCTCGACCGCGGCGCTCGTCTCGTAGTGCCGTCCGCCGTCCGAGAAGGAGTCCGGCGTGACGTTGACTATGCCCATGAGGATCGGGGCTTCTGTGAGGGCGGCGAGAAACCGGTCGCGCTGGCGGGCGCGACGTTCAATAGTCATCGCGTTCATCCGGCCGAAACGCGCACGACGGTCATGCGGCGAGCGCGGAGAGAATCCGCGCCCAGGAGCGCGCGCCCTTGTGGAATGACGTCACCTCGTACTTTTCGTTGGGCGAGTGGACGTTGTCGTCGTCCAGAGCGAAGCCGACGAGCAGGCTGTCCATGTCGAGCTCGCGCTTGAACGCGCCGACGACCGGGATGGAGCCGCCGGATCCAATGAACGCCGCCTGCTTTCCCCACTCGGCCTCGAGCGCCCGGCGCGCGCGGCGCAACGCCTCGTTGCGGATCGGCAACGAGATGGCCGGACTCCCGGCGTGGCTGAAGAATTCGGCCCTCACGTCGGGCGGCAGGCGCGAGGCGACGAAGGAGCGGAACGACTCGGCGATGCGTTCCGGGCTCTGCTTGCCGACCAGCCTGAAGGAGAGCTTGGCGCGGGCTTCAGCTGGCAGCACGGTTTTCGTTCCTTCGCCGGTGTAGCCGCCGACGATCCCATTGACCTCGCAGGTCGGACGCGACCAGATCTGCTCGAGGGGCGTGCGGTCGCCTTCGCCGGCCGGGGTCGTCAGGCCGACCTTGCCCAGAAAAGCGCCCGCGTCGAACTGAAGCTCGTCCCACTGTTCCCGGACTTCCTTTGGAAGCTCCTCGACCCCATCGTAGAATCCGGGCAGCGCGACGGCCCCGTTCGCGTCGTGCAGGTCGCCGAGGATGCGGCAGAGGACATGGATCGGGTTGACCGCGGCACCCCCGTAAAGGCCCGAGTGCAAATCGCGATTCGCGCCGCGCAGGATGACCTCCGTGGCGGCGATGCCCCGCAGCGCCGTGGTGATCGCCGGCGTGGATGCCCCCCACATGCCGGTGTCGCAGACGAGGGCGATGTCGGCCCTGAGCGTCTTGGCGTTTTGGGCGAGGAAGGCGGGCAGCGAAGGCGAGCCGGTCTCCTCCTCGCCCTCGATGAGCACGGTGATCGCGCACGGCGGGCCGCCGAATTTCCTGAAGGCGCGACAGGCCTCGAGGAAGGTCATCAATTGACCTTTGTCGTCGCAAGCCCCCCGCGCCACGATGCGATCGCCGCGCGGCCCGGGTTCGAGCGTGGGCTCGAACGGCGGGCGGCGCCAGAGGTCGAGCGGATCGGCCGGCTGCACGTCGTAATGCCCGTAGAACAGCACGTGCGGCGCGTCCCGGCGGGCAGCCTTCACGTGGCCGACGACCATCGGCCGTCCCGCCGTCGGGTGCTTGGCGGCGTCGAAGCCCAGTTCGGCGAGCTCAGCTGCCAGCCAGTCGGCCGCGCGGTCGCAATCCGGGAAATGAGCAGGAACCGCGGAGACGGACGGGATCTTGAGAAAGGCGAACAGCCGCTCGAGGGCGCCCCGCTGTTCAGCGTCGATCTCGGACAGAATGTCGTCAGTCGTGGCCATGGCGTTCAGCCTCTCGTCGACAGCCGCTTTTCCCGCGTCCGCGGGATTGTTGTAGCAGGAGCGGCCGCTTCCTTCCAATCGAACATGGAGGAACGCCCCGAGGGGTATGCCCTCTACGCATGAGTGGGCCCGAAAATTGAGATAGGTCTAAATGGCTGGAATGGCCTTCCGAGGAGGAACGATGTCGAAAGAGTCGCTGCGGGAGTTTTCTACGGCGTTCAAGCTCCGCGTTCTGACGAGGTTGGAGAGGGGCGAGACCGCTGCTGCGGTGGCGCGCGAGGCGGGGTGGCGCGCCAGGTTCTCGAGACGGCCTAAGGCCGCGCTCACGGCCCTTCCCCAAGTCGGGGGGCTACGCGCCAGGGGCCTCGCGAAGCGAAATAGGGCGGCCGCTCCGCGCGGCCAGCCGTCAGAGTTTCATCGAGTCCTTGAGCTCGCGCAGGCGGTCGAGTTTCTCCTGCGCCTGCCGCTTCTGGTCCTCGCTAGCGTCGGCGAGGTCCTCCTCCGCGTTCCTGATCTCCTCGTCGAGATGGGCGGCGCTCAGGTTCTCGTAGGGGATCGCGGTCTCCGCGAGAAGGATCAATCCGAGCGGATTGACTTCGGCGAAGCCGCCGCGGACGAAGACGCGGTGGCGCCGGCCGGCCGCGTCCTCGATGGCGACTACGCCGGGACGCACCGAAGTGACGAGCGGCTCATGGTCGGTCAGCACCTGGAAGTCGCCCTCGCTGCCCGGGACGACCACCGATTGCGCCGGTCCGCTGAACAGCACTTTGTCGGGCGACACGAGCTCGAAGGGAAAGGTGGCCATCGGCTGAAGCCTTTCTCGCGTCGCGCTCAGGCCGCTTCCGCCGCGAGCCTCTTCGCCTTCTCGACGGCTTGATCGATCGTGCCGACCATGTAGAAGGCCGCCTCGGGCAGATTGTCGTATTTGCCTTCGACGATGCCCTTGAAGCCCTTGACGGTGTCCTCGATCCTGACCTGCACGCCGGGCGTCCCGGTGAACACGGCCGCGACGTCGAACGGCTGCGACAGGAAGCGCTCGACCTTGCGGGCGCGGGCGACGATCAGCTTGTCCTCTTCCGAAAGCTCGTCCATTCCGAGGATCGCGATGATGTCCTGCAGCGCCTTGTAGCGTTGCAAGACCTGCTGCACCTGACGGGCGACGGTGTAGTGCTCCTCGCCGACAATCGCGGCGGTCAGCATGCGCGAGGTCGAATCCAGGGGATGCACTGCCGGATAGATGCCCTTCTCCGAGATCGCGCGATCGAGCGCGACGGTGGCGTCGAGATGGGCGAAGGTCGTCGCCGGCGCCGGATCGGTGTAGTCGTCGGCCGGCACGTAGATCGCCTGGATCGAGGTGATCGACCCCTTGGTGGTGCTGGTGATGCGCTCCTGCAGCGCGCCCATGTCGGTGGCCAACGTCGGCTGGTAGCCGACCGCCGAGGGGATGCGGCCGAGAAGCGCGGAGACTTCCGAGCCCGCCTGGGTGAAGCGGAAGATGTTGTCGATGAAGAGCAGCACGTCCTGCCCCTGGTCGCGGAAGTATTCAGCCACGGTGACGCCGGTCAGGCCGACGCGGGCGCGTGCGCCCGGCGGCTCGTTCATCTGCCCATAGACCAGGGCGCATTTCGACTTCACGTCCGGATCGGGATGATGCGGGTCGGCGTTGACCTTCGACTCGATGAACTCGTGATAGAGGTCGTTGCCCTCGCGGGTGCGCTCGCCGACGCCGGCGAACACCGAATAGCCGCCGTGGGTCTTGGCGACGTTGTTGATGAGCTCCTGGATGAGCACCGTCTTGCCGACGCCCGCGCCACCGAACAGGCCGATCTTGCCGCCCTTGGCGTAAGGCGCGAGCAGGTCGATGACCTTGATGCCGGTGATCAGGATCTGGGCCTCCGTCGATTGCTCGACATAGGTCGGCGTCGGCTGATGGATCGCGCGGCGAGCCTCCATCTGGATGGGGCCGGCTTCGTCAACCGGCTCGCCGACCACGTTCATAATGCGCCCGAGCGTGCCTCCTCCGACGGGAACTGTGATCGGGCCGCCGGTGTCGGTGACCTCTTGGCCGCGCACGAGGCCTTCGGAGATGTCCATCGCGATGCAGCGCACCGTGTTCTCGCCCAGTTGCTGGGCGACCTCGAGCACGAGGCGGGCGCCCCTGTTTTCCGTTTCGAGCGCGTTGAGAATCGGCGGGAGATAGCTCTCGAACTTCACGTCGACGACGGCGCCGATCACCTGAGTGATGCGGCCGACAGCGTTCTGGATTTCAGCCATTTTGACGTCCTCGTCCTATCTTTCAGCGTCTCGGTCGGAGCGACGGGTTCAATCAGAGCGCCTCGGCGCCCGAAATGATCTCGATGAGCTCCTTGGTGATCATCGCCTGGCGGGTGCGGTTGTAACGAAGCGTATACTTGGCCACCATCTCGCCGGCGTTGCGAGTGGCGTTGTCCATCGCGCTCATCTGAGCGCCGAAGAACGAGGCGGCGTTCTCCAGGAGGGCCCGGTAGATGCGCACGGTCAGCGCCTGAGGCAGGAGCTGGGTCAAAATTTCGCCTTCGTCCGGCTCGTACTCGTACGAGGGCGCCTTTTCGTTCTTCTCGCCGAGCTCCGGCGGAATGAGTTGCTGGGCGGTCGGGATCTGCGAGATGACGGACCTGAAGCGCGAGTAGAAGAGCGTGCAGACGTCGAACTGGGTGTTGTCGAACAGCGCGATGATCTTGTCGCCGATCGGGCGGGCCGTCTCGTACGCGATCGTGCGCACCGCGCGCAGATCGATCAACTCCACAATCTGCTTCTCGTGCGTGCGACGCAGCTGGTCGTAGCCTTTCTTGCCGACGCAAAGGATCTTGACCGACTTCCCCTCCGCCGCAAGCATGTTGGCTTTCTCGCGCGCCAGACGCACGATCGCCGTATTGAACGCGCCGCAGAGGCCGCGCTCGCCGGTGCAGACGACCAGGAGATGGGTCTGGCTCGAGCCGGAGCCGACCAGCAGACGTGGAGCCTCGCCCTCGTTCGCCGCCCCGGCCAGATTGGTCAGCACCGCCTCGACTCGCTCGGCGTAGGGGCGGGCGGCCTCGACTGCCGCCTGGGCGCGGCGAAGCTTTGAGACGGCCACCATCTGCATCGCCTTGGTGATCTTCTGCGTCGACTTGACGGAGGCGATCCGGTTTCTGAGGTCCTTGAGCGAGGGCATCGCTGGGCGTCTCCGCGCGGCGCGCCCCGCGTTCTTTGTCGAGCGCGGGGTCCAGTTGGGGTGGATCAGGCGAAGCTGGCGGAAAACGATTCGACCGCAGACTTGAGCTTGGCTTCGACGTCGGGCGCCAGATCGTTGGACGAGCGGATCGCCTCCAAAACCCCGACGTGCTTCGAGCGGAGCAAGGCGAGCAGCCCGTCCTCGAACGGACGCACCTGGTTCAAGGCCAGCTTGTCGAGATAGCCGTTGACGCCGGCGTAAATGACGCAGACCTGCTCCTCCATCTTGAGCGGCGAGAACTGCGACTGCTTGAGGAGCTCGGTCAGCCGCGCCCCGCGGTTGAGCAGGCGCTGGGTGACCGCGTCGAGGTCGGAGCCGAACTGGGCGAAGGCCGCCATCTCCCGGTATTGGGCGAGCTCGCCCTTGATCTTCCCAGCGACCTTCTTGGTCGCCTTGGTCTGCGCCGAGGAGCCGACCCGCGACACCGACAGGCCGACGTTCACCGCCGGGCGGACGCCCTGGTAGAAGAGGTCGGTCTCGAGGAAAATCTGGCCATCGGTGATCGAGATCACGTTGGTTGGGATGTAGGCCGAGACGTCGTTGGCCTGCGTTTCGATGATCGGGAGCGCGGTCAGCGACCCGGATCCGTTGTCCTTGTTGAGCTTGGCGGCGCGCTCGAGCAGCCGGGAGTGCAGGTAGAAGACATCGCCCGGGTAGGCTTCGCGGCCCGGCGGGCGGCGCAGCAGGAGCGACATCTGACGATACGCGACGGCCTGCTTGGACAGGTCGTCATAGATGATGACCCCGTGCATGCCGTTGTCGCGGAAGAATTCGCCCATCGCGCAGCCCGAGAAGGGAGCGAGGAACTGCATCGGCGCCGGGTCGGAGGCGGTGGCGGCAACGATGATCGAATATTCGAGCGCGCCGTTCTCCTCCAGAACCTTGACGAACTGGGCGACCGTCGAGCGCTTCTGGCCGACCGCGACGTAGACGCAGTAGAGCTTGCGGTTCTCGTCGTCGCCCTGGTTCAGGGGCTTCTGGTTGAGAATGGTGTCGAGCGCGATCGCAGTCTTGCCGGTCTGCCGGTCGCCGATGATGAGCTCGCGCTGGCCGCGGCCGATCGGGATCATCGCGTCGATCGCCTTCAAGCCGGTCGCCATCGGCTCGCTGACCGACCTGCGCGGAATGATGCCGGGCGCCTTGACGTCGACGCGGGCGCGGCGGGCGGCGTTGATCGGGCCCTTGCCGTCGATCGGGTTGCCGAGCGCGTCGACCACACGGCCGAGGAGCTCCTTGCCGATCGGGACGTCGACGATCGCGCCGGTGCGCTTGACGGTCTGGCCTTCCTTGATCTCGCGGTCGGCGCCGAAAATGACGATGCCGACGTTGTCGGTCTCGAGGTTGAGCGCCATACCGCGCGTGCCGTTCTCGAACTCGACCATCTCGCCGACCTGGACCTTGTCCAGGCCGTAGGCGCGCGCGATGCCGTCGCCGATGCTGAGCACCTGTCCGACTTCGGTCACCTCCGCCTCGGCGCCGAAATTGGCGATCTGGCTCTTGAGAATCGAGGAAATTTCTGCGGCGCGGATGTCCATCAGCCGACCTCTTTCATGGCTAGGCGAATTGCGTTGAGCTTGGTCTTGAGCGAGCCGTCGACCATGCGGGAGCCGAGCCTGACGATCAGGCCGCCGATGATCGAGGGATCGACCTTGACGTCGAGATCGATGTCCCGGCCGCCGGATGCGGCCTTCAGCTGGTCTTTGAGCGCCGCGAGGTTCGCGTCGGAGAGCGCGGTTGCGCTGGTGACCTCGGCGCGCGTGACGCCGCGGCTCGCGTCGTAGAGCTTGCGATAGTCCGCGATCATCTGACGGATGAAAAAGAGCCGCCGCTTGACAGTGACGAAGCGGACGAAATTGGCGGCGACGCCGCCGATGCCCTCCATAGCGAGAACGGCGTTCAGCCCCTTGAGCTGGTCGTCGGCGGAGAAGACAGGGCTGCGGACGAGCCGCTCGAGATCGGGGCTCGCGTCGATGAGCGCGTCGAGCTTCGCCAGAGACTGGGCGACGGAATCGGTCTGGCGATTGTCCTGGGCAAGAGAAAAGAGGGCGGATGCATAACGGCCGGCGACGCCGGAAACGAGGAACTCGTCTTGTGCCAAAGCCCGTCACCTCATGAAGGCGTCGCAATCAAAGCAGGCCGAGAGGCCCATCCCGCGCAGCCAACCCCAGGAATTCGTGATGATTCCGCTTCGCGAAAATAGGCGCGTGGGCCCTCCGACCCCCAAAGACGCGGGTTGCCTAACATAGGACTTTTCGTGGCGCAACTGGCGAAAACTGCGGCAAAGGAAGCGCTTCGGGCAGTGGCGAAGGCCTTGGCCAGCCGCCGGATCAGCCGAGGCTCGAGCTCCAGCCGCGCCGCCGCCGCCGGGAAAGGCGACGCAATACGCTGCGCCTCGTTAGAAGTTGGCGCCGCCCGTCTTGCGAGGGCGGCGCGCAGGTTCAAAGGTAAGTCAATCAGGGGGTCGAGGAGCGCAGACACTCCTGTACATGAATAACGTGGCATTGCGCACGGGCTGCAGACGCCGAGAGCCGACCCGGCACGTTAGCGTTGTCCGCCCCGTACGGCGCCGGAACGTAAGCGTAAGCGTCGCGCGCCCAGTATGACGCCGGCCCGTAAGTCTCGGCCGCCCCGAACGGCAGCTGCAGAAGAACTCCCGCCCCGTCAGGCGGCGCTGCCGACTCGGCTGCGCCACGTCCGTATGCCTGGTCGGCAGGATAGACTTCACCCTCCGCGACGCCGTTTGCGCTCCAAACAGGGGGCTGGTTGGCCTCATTCGGATGCATCTGGGCCTGTTCCTGCCCGCCATGCGCATCAGCTCCCGCGGCTAGAGCCGGCGTAGCGGATACGACGGCGCAAACCGCGGCCGTCGACAGGATTGTGAAGACGAAGCGTTTCATCTGATTACCTCCAATGTTGACCCAAAACGATCGAAATCGCGGGCGTTAACAGACAACTGAAGTTTATAGCGTTCCAA
>DASRSL010000008.1:0-4905 GCA_035656495.1 Roseiarcus sp. | reverse complement strand
GGCGGACGTCGTGCGGCGCTGCACCGGCCAATTGGTCTGCCCGGCGCAGGCGGTCGAGGGCCTGAAGCACTTCTCCTCGCGCAACGCCTTCGACATCGAGGGGCTCGGCGACAAGCAGATCGAGCTGTTCTTCAAGGAGGGTCTGATCCGGACTCCGGCCGACATCTTCACCCTTCGCGCGCGAGACGGGCGGGAGCGCCTGCCCCTTCGCGAGTGGGAAGGGTTCGGCGAGACCTCGGTGCGCAATCTCTCCAACGCGATCGACGCGCGGCGAACGATCCCGCTGAACCGTTTCCTGTATGCGCTCGGCATCCGCCATGTCGGCGAGACCAACGCGCGGCGCCTCGCGCGCCATTTCGGCGACTGGGAGCAATTCCGCGCCGCCGCCCGCGCCCCGAACGCGGCGGAAGAGCTGGCGGGCGTCGGAGGAATCGGGCCCGTGGTCGCCGAGGCGATCGCCGACTTCTTCGCCGAGGAGCGCAACGAGGCCGCGCTCGACGCGCTCCTGAAGCAGGTGACGGTCGAGCCCATGCCGGCGGTCGCGGCCGGCCATCCGCTCGCCGGCCAGACCATCGTCTTCACCGGCTCGCTCGAGCGGATGACGCGCGACGAAGCGAAAGCGATCGCCGAGAGGCTCGGGGCCAAAGTGTCGGGTTCGATCTCCGCCAAGACCAACCTCGTCGTCGCCGGCGCGGGCGCCGGCTCAAAGCTCACGAAAGCGCGCGATCTCGGCGTCGAGACGATCGACGAGGAGGAATGGCTCAGGCGCTCCGGCGGAGGGTGACGGACGCAGGCCTCAGGCGGCTCATTCGCCCGCGCGATAATTGACACCGCATTGGCGCTCGTTGAGATTGGCTTGACGCCCAAGAGGAATTTCCGGTCCGGCGCCGTCCCGGGCCGGGAGACGCAAGAATTGAGATGAGGGAGATCGACAGAATGACGCAGTTCGACAAGAGGTCCATCACGCGGCGGGACGCGCTGAAAGCGGGGATGGCCGCGCTCGCGGCCTCGGGCGGATTTCTCGGGGCGACGCGCGCCGTCCTCGCCGAGGACACCCTGGCCGAGATCAAGAAGCGCGGCCAGCTCGTCACCGCAACGGAGATGCAGTTCCCGCCGTTCGATATTTCGGACAACGGCGTCTACAAGGGGGTCGACCGCGAGCTCGTCGACGCGGTTGCCAAGGAAATGGGCGTCAAGGTCTCCTATATCGACCTGCCCTGGACCAGCGTGCTGCCCGGTCTCGACGCCAAGAAGTTCGACATCTGCATCGCGCCGGTGACGATCACCAAGGAGCGGGCGAAGCGTTACGCCTTTACGGTGCCGATCGCCGACGCCACCGCGGCCCTGATGAAGCGCGCCGGCGACAAGAGCATCATGAAGCCCGAGGACATCGCCGGCAAGACGGTCGGCGGGCAGAAAGGCACGTCCCAGCTCGAGCAGCTCAAGGCCTTCGCCGCCAAGCTCCCCAAGCCGGTCGAGGTCAAGGAATATGTCGACAACAACCAGTCCTACGCCGATCTGGCGGCCGGCCGCGTCGACGCCTCGGTGAACTCCCTGCCGAACCTCGCCTACGCCGCGGCGCAGCGCTCGGACGTGTTCGCGGTGGTGCTGCCGCCGTTCGGCGCCCCGACCTATTTCTCATGGGTGGCCCGGCTCGACGACAAGTCGCTGGTCGACGCCATCAACGCCGCGATCCTCAAGGTCGAGGCCGACGGGACGATGGCCAAGATCCAGAAGAAATGGTTCGGCCAGACGATGGATCTGCCGAAGACCGTGCCGGAGCCGACGATCTGACGCGGCGCTTTAAGCGCGATCGCCGATCGCGCCTGACCGCGCTCCATAAGGCGTCCGGAAGGGTGCCCGTCTTTCGACGTGCCATGGAGCGCGGCAAGAGCCCATGAAGCCTGAGGCCATTCTCCACTCGTTCGGCTACCTGACGCAGGCGGCGGGCGTCACCGTCGCGGTTTCCCTCGCCGGAATTGTCATCGGCTTCGTAATCGGCGCGCTGATCTGCGCGGCGCGCCTGTCGCGACGCGCCTGGCTCAGGCGGCTCGGCGGCGCGTATGTCAGCATCTTTCGCGGCGTCCCGCTGCTGGTGCAGCTTCTCTTCATCTACTACTTCCTCGCCGAATTCGGGCTCGACGTGCCGGCGATCGTGGCGGCGGTCGGCGGGCTCGCGCTCTCGTCGTCCGCCTATCAGGCGGAAATTTTGCGCGGCGCGTTCAACGCCGTCCCGCGCGGCCAGGCGGAGGCCGCGGTCGCGTTGGGTTTCAACGGCCTCGAGATCTGGCGGCGCATCCTCCTGCCGCAGGCCTTGCGCATCTCGATTCCGCCGCTCATCAACGAATTCATCCTGCTCCTCAAGGCCTCCTCGCTCGTCTCCGTCGTCGGCATCGCCGAGCTCACGCGGGTCAGCATGAACATCGCCTCGCTGACCTACCGGCCGCTCGAGGCCTACCTCGGCGGCGGTCTCTTCTACCTCGCCATCAATCTGACGCTGGCGGGCTTCGGCGCGCTCGCCGAACGGCGGCTCGCGGCGGGCGAGGCGCGATGAGCCCCGACGTCCTCTGGCGCTACCTACCCTCGCTCGCCTTCGGCTTCGGCGTGACGGTCTTCTGCTGGAGCGTGGGCGGGGCGCTCGGCATGGCGCTGGGATTCGCGATCGCGCTTCTCCGCCGGTTGCCGGTCCCCCCGCTGCGCTGGGCCCTCAGGGCCTTCATCGAGGCGTTCCGCGGCACGCCCTTCCTCGTGCAGCTCTTTCTTCTCTACGCCGCCGGCCCCTCGATCGGCCTCAGGCTCAGCGCCACGGCGGCGGGCATCCTCGGACTCGGCCTCTATTCCTCGGCCTATTTCGCCGAAATTTTTCGCGCTGGGTTAGCGTCGGTTCCCGCCGGCCAGATCGAGGCGGCGACGAGCGTCGGCATGACCAAGTTCGACACGCTCGTGCGGGTCGAGCTGCCGGCCGCGCTGATCGCCGCCGTGCCGTCGATCGTCAACATGCTGATCGTGCTGTCGAAGGAGACGGTGGTGCTGTCGATTATCACCGTTCCCGAGCTCATGTATCAGATGCAGACGATGGCGGCCGAGACCTTCACCGCCTTCGACGCGATCTTCGCCATGGCCGCTTTCTACTGGATCCTGGTCGAAGCCGTCTCCCGTCTCGGCAGCCGGGTCGAGGGGCGGGTGACCGCCTATCTGGCGAGCGGAGGGGAGCGCGCGTGACGGCGCCGATGATCGAGATCAGTGGGGTCGGTAAGAGCTTCGGCGCGCACGAGGTGCTGAAAGGCGTCGATCTTTCCGTCGCGCGCTCGGAGGTCGTTTGCGTCATCGGGCCGAGCGGGTCGGGCAAGAGCACGCTCCTGCGTTGCGTGAACTTCCTCGAACCCTACGACGTCGGCGACGTCAGGATCGAAGGTAGGCTGATCGGCTACGCCGACATGCCCGACGGGACGCGCAGGCCGATGAGCGCCGGCAAGCTGCGCGAGATGCGGCGCGAGATCGGCATGGTGTTCCAGCAGTTCAACCTCTGGCCGCACATGACGGCGATCGCCAACGTCGCCGAGCCGCTGCGAAGGGTCCGCGGACTCTCCGTCAAGGAGGCGATCCAGCGCGCCTCCGCGATGCTGGCGCGCGTCGGCCTTTCGGGCAAGGCGCACGCCTACCCGTCCCACCTCTCGGGCGGACAGCAGCAACGGGTCGCGATCGCGCGGGCGCTCGCGATGCAGCCGCGCCTCATGCTGTTCGACGAGCCGACCTCGGCGCTCGATCCGGAGCTGGTTGGCGAGGTCCTCGAAGTGATGAAGAGCCTCGCCGCCGAGGGCATGACGATGCTGATCGTCACGCACGAGATGGGCTTCGCGGCCCATGTCGCCGACCGCATCGCCTTCATCGACGACGGCCGCATCGTCGACGAGGGGCCGCCCCGTCACGTGTTGCACGACAGCAAGGAGTCGCGCGTCAGGCACTTCCTGCAGACCTACCACGACCGCAACAGCTTTTGAGGCGGGCGGCGTTCCATTCCCGGATTGAGCCTTTTCAAGGGGTTGCAGCAGCATTTCCAGCCGACCCGTCGCAGCCGCACACAAGGCCCTCGGTGACTTCGAATCTGCAGCCGAATGAATTTTTTCAAAGGCTTGGGCGCCAAATTCTGCAACTTCGCAACTTCGCAACTTCGTGACTCCCAAGGCGCCTCTCCAAAACTGGTCTTCAGTCCCACCCACCTCGTCCTGAGGCGCTCTTGCGAAGCAAGAGCCTCGAAGGACGCTCCAGGTCGCGCCGCGAGTTGAGCAGTCAGCTCACACGCGCTCCTTCGGTCCTCTCTTCGCAAGCGCAACGAGCGCTGAGAAATCCCCGCGCATGTACGCCTCCTTCTTCGCCCTCGACCAGCCTTTGATCCGCCTCTCCGCCGCGATCGCGTCGAGGATCCGTTCGTAGTGTTCGGAAAAGACGGGTTTCACGGGCCTGCGCATGAACGTGTAGCCGGGCATCAGGCCTTGCGCATGCTCACTCACGCGCTCTTCAACGGAGCGGCGAGTGATGCCGGTGTAATAGCTGCCGTCGGAGCACAGGAGGATATAGATCGACGCCCCGCCCAACTGATCGCTCCCATCGGTTCAAATCATATCGCGCTCCGCCTCTCCGAGACAACGCGCCGGCATGGCGCTTTCTGGAATCGTCCTTCGAGGCCGCTTCGCGGCGCCTCAGGACGAGGTCGCGGGGGTGGCGCTGGCTCTCGAACACGAAACGCGCTACGCGAGCTTGGGAGTTACGTCCCTTCGTAACTCCCGAGGTGACGCCTATCGGAAAGCGGGCTCGTCCAACCAGCCTCGCCCTGAGGCGCCCTTTGCCGACGGCAAAGGGCCTCGAAGGACGCTCATTGGCCACCGTGCCGCGGCCGTCCTTCGA
>DASRSL010000007.1:0-3565 GCA_035656495.1 Roseiarcus sp. | reverse complement strand
GATCTCGTATTTGCGCAAGATCGCCAGGGCCTGCGCGTTCGTACTGGGATCGGCGACCGTGGGTCCCGAGGCGATGATGGAGAGATCGTCGCGCGGAACGTCCGAGATGATCAGGCTGACGACATGGGCGGGCGCGGCGGCCACAGCCAACTGGCCGCCCTTGATCGCGGAGAGGTGCTTACGGACGACGTTCATTTCGCCGATATGCGCGCCCGACTTCAGCAGCGCGCGATTGATGGCCTGCTTGTCGGAAAGCGTCACGCCGTCGGCGGGAAGCGCGAGCAGCGCGGACCCGCCGCCCGAAATCAGGCAAAGCACGAGATCGTCCGAAGTCAAGCCGCTGACCAGGGCGAGGATGTCCCGGGCCGCCGCCGGTCCTGCCGCGTCGGGAACGGGGTGGCCGGCCTCCACGACGCGAATGCGCGAGCAGGGGACGCCGTGGCCGTAGCGGGTGACGACCACGCCTTCGAGCGGGCCGTCCCAATGCTGTTCCACGGCCGCGGCCATCGCGGCCGCCGCCTTGCCGGCCCCGACGACGATCGTGCGTCCGCGCGGGCGCGGCGGCAGATTCGGGGGAACGCAGCTCGCCGGCGAGGCCGCGGCGACGGCTGCAGCGAAAAGATCGCGCAGCACGGTCCTGGCGTTGGCGATCATCGCCGGCTCCTTTTTTGCCCTTCTCCCGCCCTTGCGGGAGAAGGTGGCTATATAGCCCGTCTAAGGACGGGTCTTCTAACGCCCCATGGCGCCGGATGACGGCACTATTAGCCCCTCACCCCAGCGCTCTCCCGCGAGGGCAGGCGAGCGGTTCTACTTCTGCCCCACTTCGAAATTGGCCAACAATTCGAGCGCGCGAACCATCGCGGAATGGTCCTCCGCCTTGCCGCCGTGCGCAGCGCAGACGTTGAACAATTCCTGTGCTGTCGCCGTGTTGAGGAGCGAGACCCCTATGCTCTTGGCGCTCTGTAAAGCGAGGTTCAGGTCCTTCTGGTGCAGTTCGATCCGGAAACCTGGAGCGAAGGTCCGATTGACCATGCGCTCGCCATGGACTTCGAGGATCCTCGAGGAGGCAAACCCGCCCATCAGAGCCTGGCGAACCTTTGCCGGGTCGGCGCCCATCTTGGAGGCGAACACCAGCGCCTCTGCGACCGCCTCGATGTTGAGCGCGACGATGATCTGGTTGGCGACCTTCGTCGTCTGCCCGTCCCCGTTGTCGCCGACGAGGGTGATGTTCTTACCCATCTTTTCGAACACGGGCTTCACAGCGTCAAATACTTCTTGCGAGCCGCCGACCATGATCGTGAGGCTCCCCGCCTTGGCGCCGACCTCGCCGCCCGAAACGGGCGCATCGAGATAGTCGTGGCCGGCCTCGTTGATCCGACGCGCGAATTCCTTGGTCGCGATCGGCGAGATCGAACTCATGTCGACGACGACTTTCCGTGGTGCGGAGCCGAGACCCTTGGCGACGCCGCGCGGCCCGAACAGCACTTCCTCTACCTGGGGGGTGTCGGGCACCATGGTGATGATGATATCGGACTTTTCCGCTACCTCGCGCGCGCTTTCGCAAACCTTGCCGCCCGCGGAGATCAGATCGGGCGGAACGTGCCGGCGCGTATTGAGGAACACTTCGTATCCTCCGGCGATCAGATTTGCGGCCATCGGCCGGCCCATGATTCCCAGTCCAACAAAGCCGATCGATTTCATTTGAGCCTCCTGATAGAAAACGTCATAGCCGAGCTTGTCCGTGCACATCCTAGGTATGACGACGCGCGGCCTGCGCTGCAAGATGGGCGACGCGGTCAGATTGATCGATTCCACTGGCCTGCATGCGGGCAGAAATCGGGCTCGCCTTCCTGTTCAGATCGCACGACATCGCCGTCGTCGAGCGCATCAGCCACCGCATAGCGGTGATGCACCTGGGCGAGATCGTCGAGATCGGCCCTCGCGCCTCGAGGGGCGGCCGATCCGGATCGATCTGATCCAGCATGCCCGCATCGACGCAGCGCTGATAGAGGATGTCCGCCGTGCGGCTCGCGACCGCATCGACCCGGTCGCCCCAGAAGCCGCGGACATCGACCTGCGGCACGGCGAGCGGACGGAACAGGGCGCGAGGCTTTTCGCTCGAGAGATCGGTCATCTGGGGGCTCTCCTATGATTGGTCATGCGCTGCGGTCATTTCACGGCGCCCGCGGTCAGGCCGCGGATGTAGAAGCGTTGCAGAAGCAGAAACAAAACCAGCATGATGACTGCGGTGCAGTCCGGCCGGTTCACGGCGCCATCATGACGGTGACGCCCGGCGCCAACGACTGGGGCGCGGTGCAAGCCCACAAGCTGTCGCGACGAAGAGGGCGCCACGCGCCTCAGCAGCAGGTGTAACCGCCGTCGATCGGCAGCGAGACGCCTGATATCATCGACGCCGCGTCGCTGAGCAGAAAGACGATCGGGCCTGCGATGTCGTCGACCGTCGCCCACCGTCCCAGCGGCATCTGCCGGAGGAAGGGGCCGGCGATCTCCGGGCGACCCCAGTACCAGGCGGACATTTCCGTCATGACCACCGTCGGGTTCACGCTGTTGACGCGGATGCCATGCTTGCCGAGTTCGAGCGCGGAGACTTTCGTGATGTTCTCCAGCGCGCCCTTCGAGGCGCCGTACGATATGTGCCCGGGCAGCGCCACCAGCGCGGCCTGGCTGGACACGTTGACGATGGCCCCGCCCTTGCCCAGGCGAATCATCGACTTCGCGACGTATTTGGTGACGAGCAGGGCCCCGCGCGCATTGATGCTGATCACCTTGTCGAACACGGCGATGTCGGTATCCATCGGCGTGGCGATCTCGCCGCCGAACCCGCCGCTGTTGACGACGCCCCAGAGGTCGAGGCCGTCCAGCGCCGTGCGGACGCTTTCCTCCGACGCCAGGTCGAACGGCAGCACGCGGCAGCCGGTTTGAGCCGCGAGGGCATCGAGCGCTTCGACGGACCGGCCGCTGGCGATGACGTCGGCGCCCGCGCGGACGAGATGGCGTACGGTCGCAGCGCCGATGCCGCCGCTGGCGCCGGTTACCAGAACCGTGCGCCCGTCCAGTCTCCACATCGGCTCGTCATTGATCGGCATGGCTCGCTCCCCTTTCCTCGATTTCGCCCGCTCCCATGCACATCGGCAGCCAAAAACCGCGCCAACCCGGCGAAATTTAACTGATATTTAGGTTTTTCCCGTGAAGCTGGTTCCTCATGACAGAACTGCTTCCCATCGCTGTAACTTCAATAGCCCTGTGGCTTACCCTCAGAGGGCTTGCGCGGGTCGAGGCGGCCGCGCACTCGCGGGCGCCTCGAGGGCGCGACGATTAGGCGAGACCCGGGCGTCCTTCAGAATGGGGGATGACTCAGAAACGTCAGTGTCATGCCCGCGAAAGCGGGCATCCAGACTTGGCCGCGCGTGCCGGGGCTCTGGATTCCCGCTTTCGCGGGAATGACACAACGGAGCGCGTCGTCTTCGGCGCTACTGCCGCATGAGCGACGCGACGCCGTCGCCTAGCGGGCCGTGAGCGAGGCCCACCGCATTTCTCTCGTTCT
>DASRSL010000006.1:0-10151 GCA_035656495.1 Roseiarcus sp. | reverse complement strand
CCGGCAATCTTGCCCGTTTGTGAGCAGCTTTTCGGCCAGGCATCCAGGGTGAGAGCCGCCGCTGCCCACCCGCGGTCGGATGAGACGAACCCAAAGCAAACACCATCTTTGGAAACGAAATTTTACGGCCGGAGACTTTCGGCCGCATTCGACCCGCAAACGGCAGGCAAACCTATTAAAATGGCTGCCGCAGACCGTACTCGGCCACTCTAACGCTTTATAACGTCGGACGATCTTGGAACCGCGGAAACCGCCGCGGCTCGTGCGGACTACCTGGTGGAGCGGAGGGGATTCGAACTGATGGCCATCGCAGCTTGGCGGCTATGTATCGAAGGAGCTCGCTGACGAACATCAAGGTTTCTTACAGGCAGATCGCAAGCGCTAAAGTATGTATCGATGTTTGTCCATAAGCCGCAGATTTCACTCGCTTTCTGCCTGTCAAAGAGCAATGGTCGCGTACGTGCTCAAGGGCGCTTAGACGCCCGCAGGATAGACCCGCCGACGAGATGATCGGCGAATTCTTCGGCCCCGCCCGGCTCGTCTCCGGTGCGGGGCTCGCGGTGGTGACGGCGACAGCGCCGCCAAAACCGAGAGGATGATCCTGATGAATTCCCCTGCCAAACTCACTGACACGCAATTTGCGATTCTGTCCGAGGCGTCGCAACGCAAGGATCGCTGCCTGATCGCGCCGAGCACCCTGAAAGGCGGCGCGGCGCAGAAGCTGGCGGCCAAGCTTCTGACGGCCGGCCTCGTGCGCGAGATCAAAGCGAAGACCGGAATGGAAGCCTGGCGACGCGACGAGGAAACGGGGCAAGCGTATTCGTTGAAATTGACTGACGCGGGACTGAAGGCCATCGCGGGCGATAAGCGCGGCTCGCAATCGATGCCCAGCACGGACGTTCCGCAGAACACGAACGAGGATGCGTCGAAAGCGAAGACCTCAGCAAATACGGCGGCGGCCCGGAGCGCAACGGCGGCGCCAACAGCGACGGCGCCCCGCCAAGGCACGAAGATCGCGCGGGTGATCGAATTGCTCCAACGCGATCAGGGCGCGAAGTTGGACGAGCTGATCGCCGCCACGGGGTGGTTGCCCCATACCGCGCGAGCCGCGCTGACCGGCCTCCGCCATCGTGGCTACGACGTCCGCCTGGAGCGTGGCGAAACCGGCCGCGCCTCGGTCTACCGCGTCGTCGCGACTCTCGCGGCGAGCGCGTGATCCCCATGCGATCGAGCTCCAAGAGCTTGACGCGGCGGCCGAAGGACAATTCGGCCGCCGCGCCACATGGGCGGACCGCCGCCTGCCTTGACCAGAACGACTCCGGGGCGAGGAACGGTCCCGAAATCGAGGCTAGGGGTACGGCTACCGCGCCGGACAACACGAATCAGGTGTCGGATCGCCTCGTGGTCTTGGCCCGTCTCAGCCTCGCAGACCTGCGTCTGGAATGGCGGCGACTCTTTCGGGACGACCCGCCAAGACTGAGCCGCGATATCATGATGCGGGCCGTTGCCTACCGGCTGCAGGAGATCGCCCATGGCGGCGCCTCCAAAGTGACGCAGCGCCGATTGATGACCTTGACCGCGGAGTTCGAAACGGGCGGAACGATTGCATCGCCGCCAGGGCCCAAGATCAAACCCGGCTCGCGCCTCGTTCGCGAATGGCATGGGCGAACCCACACGGTCTGCGTTACCGACGTCGGCTTCGAGTTCCAGGGCAAGACCTACCGTTCGCTGACCAAGATCGCGCGCGACATTACCGGCGCCCAATGGTCCGGACCCCGCTTCTTCGGGCTGACGAAAAGGTCGGCGACTGCAACAGCGACGCCCGACAATCTCTCGACCGGCGAGGAGATGCATTCGGAGAACGCAAATGGTTGAACTCCGTCAAAACAGCTCCCCGGCGCGCGCGAAGGTCCGCTGCGCCGTCTATACCCGCAAATCTTCGGAGGAGGGCCTCGAGCAGGAGTTCAATTCTCTCGATGCGCAGCGCGAAGCCTGCGAGGCCTACGTTACGAGCCAGAAGCACGAAGGTTGGACGGCTCTCGCGACGTTCTATGATGATGGAGCCTATTCCGGGGGCACGATGGATCGCCCGGCGCTGCAACGGCTGCTGGACGACGTTCGCACTGGCAAGATTGACGTGGTCGTCGTCTACAAGGTCGATCGCTTGACGCGATCGCTGGCTGATTTCGCCAAAATCGTCGAGGTCTTCGACGCGCAGGGCGTATCGTTCGTATCCGTCACGCAAGCGTTCAATACGACGACCAGCATGGGTCGCCTCACGCTCAACGTGCTGCTCTCCTTCGCCCAGTTCGAGCGCGAGGTCACAGGAGAGCGAATCCGCGACAAGATCGCCGCGTCGAAAAAGAAGGGCATGTGGATGGGCGGGCAGCCCTCGCTCGGCTACGACGTCAAGGAACGCAAACTCGTCGTCAACGAAGCGGAAGCGGCGACCGTGCGCTATATCTTTTGGCGCTATCTCGAACTCGAGACGGTGCGCGCCTTGCGGGATGATCTCGCCGCCGCTGGCATCGTCAGCAAACGCCGCACGGCGGCGGATGGGAGCACCTATGGCGGCCAGCGGCTTTCGCGCGGGGCGCTTTACCTTATGTTGAAGAACCGAATCTACCGAGGCGAGATCGTCCACAAGGGCAAATCGTTCCCTGGAGAACACGCAGCGATCGTCGATGAAGATCTGTGGCGACGCGTGCAAAGCCATCTCGAAGAGAACCGGATGGAGCGGCGGGAAGGCGACAAAGCCCTCGAACCAAGCCTGCTGGCCGGCATCGCGTTTGACGCCAGATCAGAACCTATGACGCCGACCCATGCTGTGAAGAAGGGAACGAGGTACCGCTACTACATCTCCCGCCGCCTCATCACTGGCCCTGCGACAGCCACTTCTCAAGGTCAGCGGGTCCCAGCGTCTAATCTCGAAGCCCTTGTCATCGGCCGCCTGCGCGCTCTCTTGGCCGATCCTGTCGAATTCCTGAATGCGATCTCGAATGGGGAACGCGACTCGCCGATGCAGATGAGGTTGAGGAACGCGGCGGCTGCGCTCTCTGCTCGGTGGGGACATCTGCCGATAGTTACGCAGCAAGACCTTGCGCGCTCCGTCCTCGTCAGGGCACAAGTTGATGCGGATCGCATTGACCTTGACGTCGGCTCGGCACGTTTGGTGAGCTGGCTTTTGAACCAAGGCGCCGACGAGGGGATCGTCGAAGGGAATCGGACGTCGAGCGCAAATGCGGATGGCTCCGAAGAAACTCTGATTAGGCTCAGCATTCGCGCGAGCCTGAAGCGAACCGGCAAGGAGATGAAGTTCATCGTCGAGGGCGTCACGAATTCCGCCGCGGCGGATACGACCTTGATCCGACTGCTCGTGCGTGGTCAGAAAATCGCCAAGCGAATGTTCGAGTCGAACTGTCCGCCGCTCGAGGCCATCGCGCGCGAGGAAAGGATCACGGGTTCGTATGCGACGCGCCTTGTGCGGCTGGCTTTTCTCGCCCCGGATATTGTCGCCGCGATCCTTGCAGGGAAGCAACCGGCCGGCCTCACTGCCAACAAGCTGATGGCCGACACCCGTCTGTCCCTCGATTGGCGGGATCAAAGAGCTGCGCTGGGGTTCGCGTAACCCGATAGCGCGTTCCTTAGATTCCATCCCTGGCCCCAACGCTCTGTGCTCCTCGCCACACGATGGATCGGCGAAGAGCGCAAGCCTCTTCAGCCACGGTTCGCCCGTTATTCCCTGAAGAATTGCCACCTCGCTCAGAGACGTGAGGATCGAAAGATGGTTCCCGGGGACCGAGCAGTCAGAGACACCCGTACCACCGAAAGTCGACTTCGAGACTCGAGGACCGAAAGCGGCAGAGAATGGCCGGGAAATCGTCTCTATGGGGTGAGCGAAAAATGCATCCGCCACAAGCCTCGGGAAAGAGGGGAGAATTCGACCTGCGGGAACGAAAATTCGTATGTAATATCAAATGCTAAAGTCGTGGCGGAGAGGGAGGGATTCGAACCCCCGGTACGCTTGCACGTACTCCGCATTTCGAGTGCGGCGCGATCGACCACTCTGCCACCTCTCCGGAGGCGGCGATTAACACGGGCGCCAAGCCGTCGCAAGGCGTCTCAGACGGCGGGCAAACGGCGGCCGGTCACGCGCTCGTTTCGATCGCCTCCGCCGCAAGCCGGGCCATCATCGGCACGGCCTCGCCATATTGCCGCGCGCGCTCGGGGTTCGACGCGTTACCGTCGAGCGAACGCTTGTAGACGCCTTGGGCGATGGCGATGATGCGGAAGAAGCTGAAGGCGATGAGGAAGGTCCAGTCCGGAATTCCGTCGAGGCCGGCGTGGCGGCAATAGGCCTCGACATATTCGGCTTCGCTCGGAAGATCCTCCGCCGCGCGGTCGATCCCGCCGAGGCCGTTCGACGCATTAGGCATGCGCCAGTACATGCACTGGTAGGCGAGATCCGCGAAGGGATGGCCGAGCGTCGAGAGCTCCCAGTCGAGCACGGCGATGAGCCGCGGCGCACGGGCGTCGAAAATCATGTTGTCGATGCGCCAGTCGCCGTGCACCAGCGCGACGCGGCCGTCGTCGGCGGGAACATGGTGCCCGAGCCAGACGATGAGATTGTCCATGTCCGCGATCGTCTCCGTCTCGCTCGCGCGATACTGCTCCGTCCAGCGCGTGAGCTGCCGCGCGAAATAACTGCCGGGCTTGCCATAGTCGGACAGCCCCGCCGCGGCGACGTCGATCGAATGCAGCGTCGCCAAGCCTTCGTTCATCGCATCGAAGATCAGGCGGCGCTCCCCGCGCTCGAGATCGGGCAGGGCGGGGTTCCAGAAGATGCGGCCCGCGACATGGGCCATGAGGTAGAAGGCCGTGCCGATGACGCTCTCATCCTCGCAGAGCGCGAGCGCCCACGGCGCCGGAAACCCCATCTCTTCCAGCGCCTTCAGGACGCGAAACTCGCGCTCGATCATGTGCGCGCTCTTGAGAAGCTTGCCCGGCGGCTTGCGGCGCAAAACGTAGCGGCCGCTCGCGGCTTCGATGAGATAGGTGGGGTTCGATTGGCCCGTGGCGAATTTGGTCGCCTTGCCCGGTCCGCGATACCCCTCGACATGGGCCGCCGCCCAGGCATCCAACGCCCGCGCGTCTTCAGGAAAGGCGCCGCTCATCGCGCCGGCGCTTCGTTGGAATAGCGCTTCATCTCGGCCTTCGCGATCACCCGCCGATGCACCGCGTCGGGCCCGTCGGCGAGGCGGAGCGTCCGGACGTGAGTCCACATGCGAGCAAGGGGGAAATCCTGGCTCACGCCCGCTCCGCCGTGCAGCTGCACCGCCTGGTCGATCACCTCGAGCGCGACGCGGGGAGCGATCACCTTGATCTGCGAGATGAGCGGCGCCGCGGCGCGCACCCCCTGGGTGTCCATCGCCCAGGCGGCCTTGAGGCAGAGGAGGCGCGCCATCTCGATGCTCATGCGGCTCTCCGCGATGATGTCCGGATTGGCGCCGAGGCGGGCGAGTTTCTGGCCGAAGGCGGTGCGGGCGGCGGCGCGGCGGCACATGGTTTCGAGCGCGCGCTCCGCCTGTCCGATCGCGCGCATGCAATGGTGGATGCGGCCGGGCCCGAGCCGCCCCTGCGCGATCTCGAAGCCGCGCCCGCGGCCGAGAACCAACGCGTCCTTCGGCACGCGCACGTTGGCGAAGCGGATATGCATGTGGCCGTGCGGCGCGTCGTCCGCTCCGTAGACGGTCAGAGCCCGCAGGACCTCGACGCCCTTGCTCGAAGCAGGCGCCAGCAGCATCGAGTGGCGGGCGTGCGGACCCGCGTCCGGGTCGGTCAGCGCCATCGTGATGTAGAGTGAGCAGCGCGGGTCGCCGGCGCCAGACGACCACCATTTCTCGCCGTTGAGCAGCCATTCGTCGCCATCGAGGCGGGCGTCCATGGCGATGTTGGTGGCGTCCGACGAGGCTACTCCGGGCTCCGTCATCAGATAGGCCGAGCGGGCTCGGCCTTCGAGCAGATCGGGCAGCCAGCGCGCCTTCTGCTCGGCGTTGCCGAAGCGCTCGAGCACCTCCATGTTGCCGGTGTCCGGCGCCGAGCAGTTGAAGACTTCCGAGGCGAGCGGCGACCAGCCCATCTCTTCGGCGAGATAGGCGTATTCGACGGTGGAGAGGCCGTAGCCCTTGTCGGAGCCGGTCAGCCAGAAGTTCCACAGGCCCATGGCGCGCGCCTTGGCCTTGAGGCCCTCGCGGATTTCGATCATCCGCGCCGTCGGCTTGAACCGGTCGCCGCCGCGGCCGACCTCGGCTTCGTATTCCTCCTCGAGCGGCATGATCTCGTCGCGCACCATGGCCCGCACGGCGGCGATGAGCGGACGGACTTTGTCGGTGACGCCGAGATCCACGTTTCTCTCCCCTCCATCGGTTCGGCCGATATGGCGCCGAAAGCCGCCGTGCGGCAAGCGTGAAGGTCTTCCGTCTCCGTTTTCGGATTGCGGCGCCATTCGCCTGCGTTCTTGCGGCCGAACTCGTGCGGGAAAAAGGCCAACGAGGATCAACGCGCGCATTCCGGCCTCCCGTTGCGCGTCCGGAAGCGGCCATCGCGCAGCTACAGTCTTTTCGAGAACCAGATGCGCGAATGCCCCGGCGGGAAATCGTTCAGGCGGCCGAATTCCCGATAGCCGCGGCGTTCATAGAACCTCGGAGCCTGGAAGGTGAACGTGTCGAGATAGGCGGCCCGGCAATGCTTCTCGCGCGCGGCGTTCTCCGCGCCCGCGAGCAGGGCCGAGCCGACGCCCTGGCCGCGATAGGCCTCGGCGACCCACAGCCACTGCACGAAAAGCCAATCGAAGACCGTGAGGAATCGGACGCCGGCCTGGACGGCCTCGCCCGGATCGCGGCCGAGAATCCACTGCGGCCGCCAGTCGCCTGCGAGGTTGAACGCCGCGCTGTGGGCGTTGAGACCGGCTTCGACGACTCGGATCGCCCCCCCGTCGGGAGACGGCTCCGCCGCGATGCGCAAGGGCGGCGGCGCCCGGCCGTGCTCCATCATCCCGCTCCGAGTCCGCAATTGCTTTCCACCCGGGACCGCCGATCAGCTTGGCGCAGGCCCAGCCGGTCGAACCGAAAAACAGGACGGCCTCGAGGTTTATTTCGCCGAAGCCTCCTTCGGGAACGGAACCGGCTTGTCGCTGAGCGTCTTCAGGTAGGCCAGGATGTCGGCGCGTTTCTTCGCGCTGTGTTCGCCGGGAAAGATCATCTTGGTGTCCGGGGCCATCGCCTTCGGGTCCGTGATCCAGTTGTTGAGCTTCTCGTAGCTCCAGTCGCCGCCGATCTTCTTGATCGAATCGGAATAGGCGAAGCCCTGGACCGAGGCGACTGGACGTCCGACCACGTCCCACAGGGGCGGCCCGATCTTGGGGCCCTGGCCTTTCTGCACATTGTGGCACGCCTCGCAGATCTTGGCGTCCTGCTCGCCCTTCTTAGGGTCGGCCGAGGCCAGCAAAGCCGAGAGCGGCTCCTGGCCGGGGGCGCCCGCAGCCGCCGCAGGGGCCGATGTACCGCCAGGAGCGGCGGCAGCGGCCGGGGCCGCGGCAGCGGGCGCCGCGGAAGGCTTCGGGAACGGAACCGGCTGGCTGGCGAGAGTCTGCAGATAGGCGAGGACGTCGGCGCGCTTCTGGTCATCCTTCTCGCCGGGGAAGGTCATCTTGGTGTCCGAGGCCATCGCCTTCGGGTCCTTGATCCAGTCGTTCAGCTTCTCGTAGGTCCAGTCGCCGCCGATCTTCTTGATCGAATCGGAATAGGCGAAGCCCGCTTCCGAGGCGACCGGACGTCCGACCACGCCCCACAGGTCCGGCCCGATCTTGGGTCCCTGGCCCTTCTCGAAATTATGGCAGGTCGAGCAAACCTTGGCGATCTGTTCGCCCTTTTTGGCGTCGGCCTTGGCGAGCAGGTCCGGAAGCGGCGTCCCCTTCGGCGCGGCGGCGGCCGCGGCTGCCGGCTTCTCCGCGGAGCTCGGCAGGGCGAAGCCGGGCACGGCCGGCCGCTCCGGCGCGAAGACGAGGTTGCTGAACGCCACCAGCAGCATGGCGAACAGGATCGACCCCAGCAAAGCGAGCCCTGCGCGGTTGAATTCGGCTGAGTGCATTTGGCGGCGCTTCCATCGGCGAGATCAAGAGGATGGGCGAGGACGCCCGACGCGGGGCGTTGCTTAGCCGCTTTGCGCGGGGCTTGGCAACACGTATAAGCCCGCTTTCCGCCCCGCTTCTCCCCGGCATGGCCAATCCGATCGTCCTCATCCCGGCGCGCATGTCTTCGACCCGTCTGCCGGGCAAGCCGCTCGCCGACATCTGCGGCGAGCCGATGATCGTCCATGTGTGGCGCCGCGCGATCGAGGCGGATGTCGGACCGGTGGCGGTCGCGGCGGACGATGAGCGCGTCGTCGCGGCGGTGGAGGCTGAGGGGGGCAAAGCGGTCTTGACCCGGGCGGACCACCAATCCGGCTCCGACCGCATATTCGAGGCGCTCGGCGCGATCGACCGGGCGGACGCGTTCGACGTCGTCGTCAATGTCCAGGGCGACCTGCCGACGATCGAGCGCGCGGCGGTGCGCGCCTGCCTCGCGCCGCTCGTGGACGCGGCGGTCGACATCGCGACGCTCGCAACGCCGATCACCCGCGCCGAGGAGAGGGACGACCCGAACGTGGTCAAGGCGGTGGCGGCCGAGATCGCCCCGCGGCGCCTGAGGGCGCTCTATTTCACCCGCGCCCGGGCGCCCTGGGGCGAGGGCGCGCTTCTGCATCACATCGGCCTATACGCGTATCGGCGCGAGGCGCTTCGTCGCTTCGTCAATTTGCCGCCCTCGCCGCTCGAGCGGCGCGAGCGCCTCGAGCAGCTGAGAGCGCTCGAGGCCGGCATGCGCATCGACGTCGCGCTCGTCGACGTCGCGCCGCTCGGCGTCGATACGCCCGAGGATCTTGCGCGCGCGCGGATGCTTCTGGCTTCGAAAGCGGGATGATCTTTGTGTGTCTCCGTGATCTTCGTGGTGAGTTTTCAAACCACAAAGTACACCAAAGGACACGAAGGAGGAGAGGGTTTTGACCGAGACGCGTTCGATCGTTTACCAGGGCGAGCCGGGGGCGAATTCGCACATCGCCTGCGTCGACAATTTTCCCGACCTGACACCGGTCCCCTGCCCGACCTTCGAGGACGCATTCACGGCCCTGCAGGAGGCCTCGGCCGATCTCGGCATGATTCCGATCGAGAACTCGATCGCCGGACGCGTGGCCGACATTCACACGCTCCTGCCGGCGTCCGGTCTGCATATCGTAGGCGAGACATTCCTGCCGATTCATTTCCAACTGCTCGCCGCGCCCGGCGCGCGGATCGAAGACCTGAGGACCATCCACAGCCACGTTCATGCGCTTGGCCAGTGCCGCAACATCATCCGCCGCCACAGGCTCAAGCCGGTGGTCGCGAGCGACACGGCGGGGGCGGCGCGCGAGGTTGCAGAATGGGGGGAAAAGACCCGCGCCGCGCTGGCGACCGAGCTCGCCGGGCAGATCTACGGGCTCAAGACCCTCGTTTCCGATGTCGAGGATGCAAGCCACAACACCACCCGCTTCGTCGTTCTGTCGAAGGATCCGCGATGGGCTCCGGCGCGCGAGGGACCGGTGGTGACGACCTTCGTCTTCCGGGTGCGCAACGTGCCGGCCGCGCTCTATAAGGTCCTCGGCGGCTTCGCCACCAATGGGGTCAACATGACGAAGCTCGAGAGCTACATGGAGGGCGGCGAGTTCGCCGCCACCCAGTTTCTCGCCGACGTCGACGGCCACCCGGACGATCCCCCGCTCATGCGGGCGCTCGAGGAGCTCGACTTCTTCTCCCGCGAAATGCGCATCCTCGGCGTCTATCCGGCGCACCCGTTCCGGATCGAGACGCAGAACGGGCGCCCGCAGGCCCAAATACAAGTTCGGGCGACTCGAGAGGGCTGAGTCGGGTCGCTTGCCGCTTGCGCTGATGAGACCGTGAAGGTTGCACGCCGCCGGAGACCATGCGGCGTTCGGCCGGGCGCAATGGCGCAGCGAGATAAGCGGAAATGGCGCCGATCTTCGTGATAATGCGAATGGCGGAGCGCGCGACCGCAGGATAC
>DASRSL010000005.1:0-13560 GCA_035656495.1 Roseiarcus sp. | reverse complement strand
ATCGCCGACGCGATCGAGAGCCTCGTCAAGTCGTCGACCAGGAGCCTGTCGGAGGACCGGTCGGCGAAGGACCCCTACCGGCGGGCGGCGCCGGCGCATTAACTGGATTTATCGAGGAGGAAGCCCATGTCCGCCATCAAGCTGCATGTCATCAAGCCGAGCGTGAACAACATGACGGCGCGCGTGTTCGTGCGCGCGGCGAAGCTCGACTTCACCGAGGACGACGTCTACGGCAAGACCCGCTCGGAGGAGTTCTCGGCCAAAAATCCCTCGCACCTGACGCCGATGATGGAGGCGCCCGGCCTGCCGAAGAACGTGATGTGGGAGAGCTGCGCCATCATGCAGTATCTCTGCAACAAGCACCATCTCGACCGCTTCTATCCGGTCGAGCCGGAAAGGCGCGCCATGGTGGACAGCGCGATGTTCTATATCGTCGGCACGCTCTACCCCTATATCACGCGCGCGACCTATCCCGCCCTCGGCTTCCCGCAATATGCGGGCGAGGTCGGGGCGAGCGACGCCGACGCCGCCTCGAAGGAGAAGGCGCAGAAGGCCGCCGCCGCGGCGGTCGGCGAGACGCTGGAGGTGTTCCGCAAGTTCTATCTCGACGGCAAGACCTTCATCGGCGGCGACCACGTTTCCATCGCCGACATCCGCCTCGCCTCGAGCCTCGAGTTCCTCAACGCGATCGACTACGACTTCCCCGCCTGGACGAAGACCTACATGTCCGCCGTCGAGACCGCGCTCGGCGACGCCTACGCAGAGCCCGCGGGCGACGTGGAGGGGTACATCCAGTACGTGAAAGGGCAGAAGAAGTAGGACCCGCACAGCCGAACAGGCGGGCTTCGGCGTACGCGCCGAGGCCTCTTCCGAACGCCTCATTGGTGAGGGTGAGCGGTGGCCGCCTCTGCCGGCGACGGGATGGGGGAGTGGGGCGCGCTTGGAGGCTCGGTCGCTGACCGCGCCCGACGCGCTCAAGCGGCGCGGCTCCATGCCACGAGAATCTGCCCCCTCGCCAGCGATTTCAACGCATTGGGCGCCAAAACCGGCGGTTTTGGCCGCCTCCGGGGCCTCCGAATCCACCCCATCGTGAGCAATTTCAAGAGGTTGTACGCCAGCATCGGCGCCGTCTGGCCCGAAATCCGGGTCGAGCGGCGGCGCGGCGCAGCTCAGCGCGAGCGGCGACGGCGCGGGCAAGACGCTTTCACCGTTCGGAGGGGCGGCGTCTCGCCGCTCAAAGGCGCCCGAGACGCGCGCCCTCCGATCCGCCGCCCCGAGCCCATGATAGCGGTCGAGCTCGGCAATGATCTTGAGGTAGGGCCCGAAGGCCCGGATGTCGCCCTTTTCAACTTGAAGTCGGCGTGCCAGAGCGCCTTCATGAGGCGCGCGACCTGCACGCGGACATGGCGCGGGCGCGCCCGAGCCGGCGCGCGGCGACGGCCCTATCGACGATGCGCCGCACGGCCCCGGGGCTCGTCCCGAGCGCCTTGGCGATCTCATGATGGGAAAAGCCGGAAAGGAAAAGGTCGAATATCGCCTCCCGCCGCTCAAAACCCGTGGTTCGGCGCGTCTTCCCGCGCGCCCGCGCCTCGGCGCGCTCCGCGGGTTCGTCGGTCATGCTGTTCTCCGGCGCCGCGACATCGGCCGATAAGAGCCAAGGTATCGATGGGCTCCAGCGAAGTCAAGAAAGTGTTCTCGTTATGTTCGAGCGACAGGCGACAGCTCCCGGACGCCGATCGAGCGCTCCGCTGCGGCGCCTTCCGTTGGCGCGCGTCGCGGCGCTTGCGAACGGCGCCGGCTATGCAAACTTGAAGGCCCGCGGGGGCAAGGCTCGACAGGCTGACTGTCGGCGAGCGAATCGAATTCCGGCTCAACCGGACCAAGGCGGTCCCTTCCGCCTATCCGACGCCGATCCGCGCGCGCGAGGCCTCCGGCCCTCCGATCGCGGCGAGATACTGGTCCTTGGTGATCTGGATGTGGTCGACGCAGATCTGCGCCAGCGCCCAGGAATCCGAGCCTGACAAGAGCTGGATCATGATCCGGTGCTGGGTGCGGGACTTTTCCAGATTCCTCGGGTTGGCGAAGGCCGCGCCGCGGACGGCGTAGGTCAGATCCATGTAGGTCTTGATCAGCGAGACGAGGAGATCGTTGTCGCACAAGCCGAAGAGCTCGGTATGAAACCTGTCGTTGAGCACGTGGATGCGGCGGAAGTCCGCTTGCTTCGCCGCAGCCTCGAACTCCTCGTTGATGAGGGTGAGCCGATGGATGGCAGCGGCCTCGGCCGGCAGCGGGATGCGCAGCGCCGCCTGGCGCTGCAGGATTTCCCGGATTTCGTAGATCTGCCTCAACTCATCGGGGCCGAAGCGGCGGACGGATGCGCCCTTGTTGCGCTCCTTGACGATGATCCCCGCCAGGATGAGCCGCGCCAGCCCTTCCCGGACGTGATGGCGGGAGGCGCCGAAGCGCTCGGCGAGCTCCTCCTCGCCAAGCTTTTCGCCGGGCTTGAGGCGGCCGGCGAAAATGTCCTTCTCGATCGCCCGGGCGATCTGCTCCGCCGCCGGATCCGCTTCGTCTTTGGACCCGAGCGCGCGCTGGGAAACGGTGACGTCAGCCATTGATGGCGCCCGGCGATGTCGCGCAAGATTGTATACAATGGCTTCCAAATCAACTCACGCGAACCTAATCAATACAGCAGTCGGAGGGCTTATGCAAAAAGATTGTCGACAATCCGCGCGAACCTGCTAGTGTCGACGGGCCATCGGAGCCGGCTTTCGAGGCGCCCCGTGAGTGCAGAGCTTCTCCATTCCGACCCCGCGGCCTCGCCGGCCGGCGAGCATCTGGTTTCGCTCCGGGCGATCGCGATGCGCTTCGGGGCCACGCGCGCGGTCGACGGCGTCGATCTCGATCTCGATCGCGCGGAGGTTCATGGCCTCATCGGCGAGAACGGCGCCGGGAAATCGACGCTGATGCGCGTGCTCGCCGGTTTCTTCGACGATTACGAAGGCGCGATCTCGATCGACGGCCGCCGCCTCGACATCACGAGCCCGGCGCGCGCCCGCCGCGAAGGGATCGCCCTCGTTCATCAGGAGCTGAGCCTCCTTCCCGAGTTCACCGTCGCCGAAAACATTTTTCTCGGGCGCGAGCCGCGCGGGCGCGTTCCGGGCTCCGTCAGCTTTCCGCGGATGAACCGGGAGGCCGAGGCCGTGCTCGCCGCATGCGGCGTCGACCTGCCGTCGACCGCCAAGGTCGGCAATCTGAGCATCGCCGAGCGGCAGCTCGTCGAAATCGTGAAAGGCGTGGCGTTCGCGCCCCGCGTGCTGATCCTCGACGAGCCTACGTCCTCGCTGACGATCCGCGAGGTGCGGCGGCTCTTCGCCGTCGTTCGCCGGCTTGCCGAGCGCGGGGCGGCGGTCGTCTATATCTCGCACAAGCTCGACGAAGTCCGCGCGATCGCCGATCGAATCACTGTCATGCGCGACGGCCGCAAGATGGCGAGCGCCGCAACCAGCGCCTGGTCGGAGCAGGGCCTCGTCCGCGCGATGGTCGGGCGCGACTTGTCCTCGCTCTTCCCCCACGCGCCCGCGACGCCGGGCCCGACCCGGCTCGAGGTCCGCAATCTGCGGCGCGACGGCGCGTTCGGCCCGGTCAGCTTCGCGCTGCGCGCCGGCGAGATCGTCGGCCTCTACGGCATCGTCGGCGCGGGACGCTCCGAGCTCGCCGAGGCTTTGTTCGGTCTTGCGCCGGCGGACGGCGGCGAGATCGTCGTCGACGGCCGAACGACGCCGATCCGTTCGGCCGGATCTGCGCTGAACGCGGGCGTCGCCCTGGTTCCGGAGGACCGGCATCGGATGGGGCTCGCAACGATGCTGTCGATCTCCTCCAACATGTCGCTCAGCGCCCTGGCCTCGCTCACCACGCTCGGCTTCGTCGACCGCGCCGCGGAGAAGACCGAGGTCCTCGGCCTGTTGAAGCGGCTGATCGTGCGAGCGCGCGGGCCGTCGCAGGAGATCGGCGCGCTTTCCGGCGGCAACCAGCAGAAGGTCGTCCTCGGGCGGTCCTTGATGCCGGGGCCGAAGATCCTGATCCTCGACGAGCCGACCCGCGGCATCGACGTCGTCGCGAAAGCCGAAGTGCACGGCGTCATCGAAGGGCTGGCGCGCGAAGGTCTCTCTGTTCTCCTCATTTCTTCGGAGCTGCCCGAGATCATGGGGATGTGCGACCGCATCCTCGTCATGCGCGAAGGCAGGCTCGCCGGCGAGGCGACCCGCGAGAAAGCGACGGAAGAGCTTCTGGTCGGGCTCGCCGCGGGAGCGCGCCATGTCGGATGACGTCGCTGCCGGCCCGAACCGGATCGCCGGCCTCAGCCTCCCGGCGCTCAGGGACTATGGCATCTATTTCGCGCTCATCGCGCTCGTCGCCTACTTCTCGCTGCGCATCGAGGAATTCCGCACCTGGAACAATGCCGCGCTGATCCTCCTGCAGGTGTCGGTCATCGGCATCATCGCGATCGGGATGACGTTCACCATCATCACCGCCGGCATCGACCTGTCCGTCGGCTCGCTGCTCGCGATCGCCGGAATCATGTCGGGGCAATTCGCCCAGCGGGATCCGACGCCGGTCAATGTCGCTTGCGCTTTCGCGCTGCCGATCGTCGTGGGCGTGCTCGGCGGCGCCTTGAACGGCGCCGTGATCGCGGGCGCAGGGGTCAATCCCCTGATCGTCACGCTCGGGACCCTCACCGCGTTCCGCGGCTTCGTCGTCTGGTACAGGGTCAACCCCATCTACGATCTGCAGCCCTACTATAGCGTCGTCGGGCAGGGATCACTGTTCGGCGTTCCGGTCCCCGTGATCGTGCTCGCGCTAGTCGCCGTCACGGCCTCGCTGGTCTTGGGCTACACAAGGTTCGGCCGCTACGTCTACGCCGTCGGCGGCAACCGGGAAGCGGCGCGCGCGGCCGGGATCAACGTCGCCCTGGTGACCTTCTCGGTTTACCTGATCAGCGGCTTGTGCGTCGGCGTCGCCGCCCTCATCTTCACCTCGCGCTTGATGGCGGCGCAGGCCATCTCCGGCCAGGGATTCGAGCTGCAGGCGATCGCGGCGGCGGTGATCGGCGGAGCGTCGCTGTTCGGCGGCCGCGGCAAGATCAGCAATACGATCGTCGGCGCGCTCATCATGGGCGTCCTGTTCAACGGCTTCGTCATGCTCGACGTGTCGCAGCCGATCCAGCAGATGTCGGTCGGCATCATCATCATCGTTTCCGTTTGGCTCGACGGCGTCCTGCGCAAGCGGCGCCGGATGAGGATTCACGGGCGGTGAAGCCGCCCGGAACGCCCAAGAAGGACGATCCTGTCCGTCTTGTTGAGTTGAGGGAGGATGCGGATATGAGGAAGCGTTTCGTCTCGACCGGGGCCGTCGTCGGCGCCGTTCTCGCGGCGGGGGCGAGCGGAGCCGTCGCGCAGGAGAAGATGACGATCGGAATCTCCTACCAGAATCTCGCCTTTCCCTATGTCGCCGCGCTGCAGAAGGCGGCGCAGAACGCCTGCAAGGCGCTCGGCGTCAACTGCGTCGAGGCCGACGCCGTGAACGACACCAACAAGGAGCTCAACAATGTCGAAAGCATGCTTTCGAAGGGCGTCAACTGCCTGGCCTTCGAGGCGGCGAGCCTCGACGCCTCGGTCGCCTCGATCGAGGCGGCGAACAAGAAGGGCGTGCCTGTCGTTCAGTTCAACGGCAAGGCGAGCGGCGGCGACTATGTGACCTTCATCGGGTCGGCCCAGACGGATTCCGGCGTCAAGCTCGGCCAGTTCCTCGAAGGGGTCTACAAGAAGGCCGGCAAGGACAAGCTTCGCGGAATCTACCTGCGCGGCGTCGCCGGCCAGATCACCGACATCGCGCGCAACGACGGGATGAAGAACACCCTGAACAGCGCCGGCCTCGGCAGCAAGGTCGACTTCGTCGAACAATATGCCGACTATGATCGCGGCAAGGCGCAATCCGTCACGGAGAGTCTGCTCACTCGGGACAAGAACTACGATTTCATCGTCTCCAACAACGACGACATGATTCTCGGCGCGCTGCAGGTCGTGAAACAGTTCGGGCTCAAGATCCCGATGGCCGGGGTCGACGGACTTCCGGAAACGCTGGCCGACATCAAGAAAGGCGAGATCGCCGCGACCGTGTTCCAGGATCCGGAGGGGCAGGGCGGCGGCGGCGTCTGGGGCTGCTATCTGGCGGTCAAGGACGTGAAGCTGCCGAAGGAGCTGCTCATTCCCTTCACGCTGGTGACGCCGGCCAACGTCGACAGCTTCGTCGCGATCGCCAACCGCGTCTACGTGAAGTGAGCCGCATCGGCGCGGGCGGCCTCGTGCGCCGCGCCGAAACGCCTTTTCCCGCAATAGGGAGCCCGGTCATGGATATTCGTTCGATCGAAGACGTGCCGTCGTCGCCGGAGCATCAGGGCACGGTGCCAGTCTGGTGGCTCATCAAGCCGCGCGAGATGCGCGAGGAGACGCTCGGCGGCCATCTCGAGCTCGTGAGCGAATTCGAGGTGACGGGCGGCGGCGAGGTCCACCCTCACCATCATCCGACCTTCGAGTTCTACTACGTCCTCTCCGGCCGCGGGGTGATGACGATCGAGAACGAGACGCGGGAGATCCGCCAGGGCGACCTGGTGAAGATACCGCCGAACGCGCTGCACAGCCTGAAACCGGTCAGCCCCAACGCTTCCATCCGCTGCCTCGCCTTTGCGGTTGCGGTGAAAGACGCGCCGACGATCGACTATTCGTCCGCATGAGGGCCCGAGGGAGCCGCCGATGACTGAGACGCTGTATGCGGGCATGGCCGGCGACACCGACGAGGGACGGTTCGTCAGCGCAGGCCTCTATCGACGGATCGACGACGGCGCGTGGGAACGCATCGACGGATCGTTCGACGCGCCGCCGGAAGTCCGCGCGATCCTGACCGACCCGCGGCGGGCGGAGCGCGTCCTCGTCGCCTGCGGGAGCGGGATATTCCGGAGCGACGATCGGGGCGCGAGCTGGCGAAGGCTTCCGGCGCCCACGCCCGAGCTCGCGGTCTGGTCGCTGGCGCGCGATTCCAGCGACGCCGACGTCATCTTCGCCGGATACGAGCCGGCGGTGGTCTATCGCAGCGCCGACGACGGCGAGAGCTGGAGGAGAATCGACCTGCCGGCGTCCTATCCCGCCGTGACCGCCGGGCCGGACATGCCGAAGCGGATAACCGGGATCGCCGTCGGCGGCGCCGGCTCCGACCTCTATCTCAGTCTCGAGATCGGCGGCCTTCTCAAAAGCCTCGACGGGGGAAAGCAGTGGAGCGCGGCGATCGACGGGCTCTATGTCGTCGAGGACGCGGTCGACCTGCACGGCGTCGCCGTCAGCCCCTCTCGGCCGACGCGCGTGACCGTGACGACCCGGGTGGGCGCGTTCAGGAGCGAAGATCGCGGAGACCATTGGCGAAAGCTGCCGGTTCCCGCGCTGCGGGAGAAGGGCTCCTATTGCCGCGCGATCGCCTATCTGCCCGGCGAGCCGGACACGCTCCTGATCGGAGCCGGCAACGACTTCGACGGCGACAGAGGCGCGCTCTTCATCAGCCGCGACGACGGCGCGACATGGCGCGCGGCGGAGCTGCCCGGCCCGCTGAAAAGCACGGTCTTCGCCGTCGCGACCAACCCTGGTCTGCCGCGCCAGATCCATTGCGCGACCAAGAACGGCGGCGTCTTTTCTTCGACCGACCGGGGAGAGTCGTGGCGCTATTCGCCCATGCCTCGCGGCGCGGGCCATGTCTTTTCCCTCGGGCTCGGCTGAGGAGGCTCGCCGATGGCCAATGTCTTCAAGGACAAGCTGAAGCGAGACGAGGTGGTCGTCGTCCTCAACCCGGACCATCCCTCAGCGTCGTTGACGGAGTTCGTCGCGGGCCTCGGCTTCGACGGCGTCTTCATCGATTGCGAGCACGGCGTCGCGACGGTCGAACGGGTGCAGGACATGTGCCGGGCGGCCCGCGCGGCTGGCGTCCAGTCGATCGTCCGGCCGGAAAGCAACGCGCCGTTCCTCATCACCCGCTACCTCGACGCCGGCGCGGGCGGCGTCATGGCGCCGCATGTCGAGACGGCGGCGGCGGCCCGTGAGATCGTCGAGACGGTGCGCTACGCCCGCCCCAGGGATCATGAGGACAAGGTCATCGTCGCGATGATCGAATCCCTGACGGCCATCGCCAACCTGCCCGAGCTCTTGAAGGTCGAGGGAATCGATGTCTTCTTCATCGGACCCAACGACCTCTCCCATTCGATGGGCTTGGTCGCGCAGATGCATCATCCGGAGGTGAAGGCGATGGTGAAGAAGGCGAGCGCGTCGATCCGCGCCGCGGGTAAAACCCCGGGCACGCTCGTCGTCGGCCCGACCGTCGCCGAGTTCGTCGCCGCCGGCTGCCGTTTTCTCTACGAGCACGCCAACAGCTTCATCGTCGCCGGCGCTGGCGACTTCAAGCGCCGGGTGGCGGAGGCCGGCGTAGGCGCGCCCGCATGATCCGGCGCCTTCATGTCGGCTCGCGCATGAGCCAGGCCGTGATCCACGCGGGCGTGGTCTATCTCGCGGGGCAGGTCGCCGACGACCCCGTTCCGTCGGTCCGGTCGCAGACCGAGCAGATCCTGGCGAAGATCGACCGCCTGCTCGGCGAGGCCGGCAGCGACAAGTCGAAAATCCTGTTCGCCAACGTCTGGCTGAGCGACATCCGCCGTTTCGACGAAATGAACGAGGTGTGGGACGCCTGGGTCGCGCCGGGCGCGCCCCCTGCACGCGCGACCGTCGAGGCGGCGCTGGCGAGGCCGGCCAATCTGGTGGAGATCATGGTCGTCGCCTCGACCGGCTGACCTTGGGGGCGTCGGCATGATTCGCGCGCAATCAATTGGAGCGGGAAGCGCTCGACCCGCCTGAACAGCCGGGATCGAGCATGCTTTCGGCCGAAACGGGGCCGGTCGATCCGGATACGCCGGCATACGAGGCGAGAATCACCGCCTCCTCGCCTCCGTCGATCCGGAGCTTCGTGACGAGGATCGACATTCGCGCGAGGTTCGCCCTTCCGCCGACCGCCTCTGCCGCGAGGCGAACCGGCTCGATGTCCTGAAGGTCCGCTCGTCCGGTCCGCAGCGCCCATAGCGACGGGCTTGCAGCGAAGAGGCCGATCCGAGTCCAGGCGCCGACCGGAAGCGTTCGCGCGAAGTCGGGCAGCCAGCGCAAGACGGCCGGCGCGAGGCAGCCGAGGTGGATGTGAAACTGGTCCTGGCTGCGGGTAAGCGCGGAATTGACCGCGAGCGCGAAATCGTCCGGCTCCGATCGGCCGCTGGGCCGCTCGAGGAGCGGCCGCGCCCGCCAAGCGGCGGCGAAATAGTTCGGCGCCGCGGGCGACCGCAGCCAGGGATCCTCGATCCCGACCACTCTGCGGGTCGGCGCCAGAATCGTGTCCGGCGGACCGAGCGGATCCCGCAGCACAACGTATCCCCGCTCTTCGCCGCCGTTCAGATCGACCTCGAGGCAAGGAAATGCGGCCCCTAGCAGCCAGAAGTCGGCGACGCAGGCCTGGACGACGACCCACAGGACCTGGCGCGACCGCGAGGCGGCGAGCGAGCCAAGGGGCGCGAGCGCCAAACCGCAAGCGATGAGACCGGCAAAGAAATTGACCAGGGTCTTGCGCAACCGCCTCGCTCCCGGCGCCGAAACCGTCTGCGCGCACGGTCAAAGATGGGCCCGGATTGCGGCCTAGCGAGGCCGCATCCGTCCTTAAGGAGGTGAAAGCAGCGCGCCCATGAAACCAACGCGTCGGGAGATTCTTGCTTTTGCCGCCTCGCTCGCCCTCGGGGCGCCGCAGGCCGGCGCCCAGTCGGATTTTCAGCTGCGCGGCCGGGGTTTTGGCGAAGCGGACCGGTCGGCTTTCGACCAGGTGTGGGAGCTTGTGCGCGACCGCTTCTACGATCCGCGCCTCAACGGGCTCGACTGGCCGGCAAAGCGCGATCGTTATCGCCCGCAGGCCGAGGCCGCCGGCTCGCGGGACAAGCTCGCTGCCATCATCAATGCGATGCTGGCCGAGCTCGGCGCCTCCCACACGCGCTATTACACCCAAGACGATCCGGCCTATTACCAGCTCGCCGACATTTTCTCGGGCGCCCTCGAGCACCGCGGGCTTCGGCGCATCTTTGCCAGCGGCGAGGTGAGCTATCCCGGCATCGGGATCTTCACCGAGAGCGACGATCTGGCACGAACCTTCTTAACCGGCGTGATCCAGGGCGGCCCCGCCCACAAGGCCAGTCTCCTGGTCGGCGACGAGATCCTGTCCGCGGACGACCGCCCGTTCCGGCCGGTCGCATCGTTCCGCGGCAAGGTCGGGACGCCCGTGTCGCTGTCGGTCCGGCGCACGCGCGACGGATCGCCGACGTCGATCGCCGTCGTGCCGGCCGATCTTCATCCGAACGCGATGTTCCTGGACGGCCTTAAAGTCAGCGCCCGCGTCATCGACGCCGGCGCGAACGCCCGCATCGGCTACGTGCACGTGTGGTCCTACGCCGGCTGGCAATATCAGCGCGCGCTCGAGGACTTGATCGCCGAGGGCCCGCTGCGAGACGCCGACGCGCTGATCTGGGACCTGCGCGACGGCTGGGGCGGCGCGCAGCCGCAATATCTCGACCTGTTCAATCCGCATTCGCCGACCATGAAGGTGACGGCGAGGGACGGCGAGACCGGGCTCGTCGACGTGAAGTGGCGCAAGCCGGTGGCCGCGCTGATTAATGGAGGCACGCGGAGCGGCAAGGAGGTGCTGGCCTACGGCTTCAAGGAATACCGCCTCGGCGAGCTTATCGGCGCCCGCACGGAAGGGGCGGTGCTCGCTGCCACCGCGTTCCTCATCGGCGACGACGGCCTGCTGCTGCTCGCGGTCGACGACGTCGTGGTCGATGGGAAGCGACTCGAGGGGGCGGGGGTCGAGCCGACCATCGAGGTCGCGTTCGATCCCCGCTACGCCGCCGGCGCCGATCCCCAGCTCGATCGCGCGGTTCAGGTGCTGTCGCGCAGCTGAGGTTTTTCGCCGGCGCCCGAACGGGGTCGCGCAGCGAAAGGGCCTCCTTTCGGCTGGGAATTGTGCAGAGCAGCATGATATTGTGCGGCGCAGCACGATATGGTATAGACCCGCCGCCTAGGGGCGGCTCGGGAGGACTCGCTCGACGTCAAAAGGTCGATGGAGAACCCGATGCAGCATTTCCATGTCGGAAATCTCGAGAAGATCATCGATGCGCCGCCGGACGCCTGGGCGACGGTGCATGCGGACGATTTCGTGACCTTCAGCGAACTTGCTCGGCGTGGATTTCACCTGGTCGACATGAGGGGCGAGATCTGGACGATGCGCCGCGCAGGGTAGGCCCTCATCCGGCCGGCTGTCGCCGGCCACCCTCTCCCGCCTCGCCCCCTCTCCCGCCTCATCCTGAGCCCGTCGAAGGATGCGGAAGAGGGCCGGAGAGGGGAGCTGCACCGGCGCGCGGCTCGGCCGCTATGGCGCCGCGAGCGACGCCCCGAGCTTGTCGAGCAGGAACCCGATGCCGCGCTCGCGCGAGCCGCCGTCGTCGTAGCCGTCGAGGAAGGCGCCCTGCTCCGTCACTTTCAGCGTCGCCCGGCCGGGGCCGGCCGCCTTGATCTCCATGGTGGCGAGCGAGACGGAAATCTTCTTCTCGTCGAGATGCATCTCATACGTGTAGACGATGCGCTCGTTGGGGACGACGTCGAGATAGATCGCATCGAAGGTCGAGACGACGCCGCTCTCCCACCGTCCGCTGAGCCGCTCGCGGCCGCCGACGCGAAAGTCCATGCTGCGCTCGATCGGCCGCCACTGGCCTTCCGTGCCGCCGAACCATCTCGCCTTGGCCGCCTCGTCGGAGAGGGCGCGATAGACGCGCTCGACCGGCGCATCGTAGGTTCGCTCGAGCGTGAAGGCGGAGTGGACCACCGAGCGCGGCGCGTCGGGGCTGGTTTGCATGCGGCGAACCTCCGCCGAGAGATGGTCGAGGGTCTGGGCCCAGCCCTGCGGCGCGCCCTCGGCCATCCAGGCCGCCTCCGGATCGATGACCGTATAGGTCTGCGTGACGTCGAGCTGCGTTCCGCCGAGCGCGTCGGCGAATAGAACATCGGTAAAGGCGCGGAAGAGCGCGTGACCCTCGGCGTCGCTGACGGTGAGGTCGAGGACCAGCCGCTCGTTCGGCGCGACTTCGACGAACGTCCCGCGCGCCCAATGCTCGACGCCGTCGGGCGCGCGCATCAGGACCTCGAAGGCGCCGCCGACGCGCATATCGACGCTCGCCTCAGGGATGGCGAAGCCGGTCGGCGCGAACCAGCGCTTGACATGCTCGGCCGCGCTCCAGGCCCTGAAAACCACCTCGCGCGGCGCGTGCAGCAGGCGCGACACACGCACCGGCGGCAGCGCGGCGCCGGTCTCAACTTTCTTGTCCATCGGAGTCTCCTTCCGTTTTCAGGGTTGCGAGATAGTCCCCCAGCCGGTCGAGGCGGCGCTCCCATTCGCTCCGCCTGTCGTTGATCCATCGCTCGGCGAGGCTCAGCGCGCCGGGATCGACGCGGCAGGTCCTGACCCGCCCAATCTTCCGCGAGCGCACGAGCCCCGAGGCTTCGAGCACCGCGAGATGCTGCATCACTGCCGGCAGCGACATGGCGAGCGGCCGGGCGAGGTCGCTCACGGAAACCGGCCCTTGCGCGAGGCGCTCGACCATCGCCCGCCGCGTCGGATCGGCGAGGGCCTGGAAGGCGAGATCGAGGGCTGCCGAATGGTTAAGCATGCGCTTTAGTATTACGACGCAAACAGTAAAGCAAGGGCTTCAGTTTCCGCTCCTGTCGTCAGGCTTGGGACCGCCCTGGCGAGGACGGCGCCGAGCCCGACCAGGGTAAACTCTGGTTGCGCTTCAGCCACGTCGTCACCTCCATGACTGCTCCGGTTGCTTCCGGCCGGAGCGTTCGCCGGGCCGGACTTGCCCCCAGTGGAAAGCTCCGTCTTTCAGGGCGCACGCGATTAGCGGTCGTTTTTTGGCGCGCGGGCGACCGTCAAATTGGCCTCATTCAGATTTCCACCGTTCGACGTTCCTTTGCGCTTCGCACGGCGGCTTCGACGAGCCGAATTCCCCTTAGCCCATCGGCGAAGGTCGGAGCGTTCGCCGCGCCGTCGGTGATATCGCGCCAGGTCGCGGCCATAATGTTTCGGAATGCATCCAGATAGCCTTGCGGGTGTCCCTTGGGCAAAAAGCTCAACGTATCCCCCGCTGCAAGGTCGTCAGTTCCACGCTGGCGCAGCAAAGTCCCCTCGGGCCTTCGCTCTAAATAAAGGTCCGGCTCCTGCTGATGCCAGTCAACTCCAAGGTCAGCGCCGTCGATGGCAAGCCTGATGGAATTCGGATTGCCCACCGAGACCGCGCTGACCGTGAAGCTGCCCGCCGCGCCGCCGTCGAAGCGCAAAATGAGATCGGCCTGATCTTCGACTTCGACATCCACCGCGACACCCCCG
>DASRSL010000004.1:0-15570 GCA_035656495.1 Roseiarcus sp. | reverse complement strand
GAGTCGAGGACTGATGGCTGGAAAGGTGTTCTTTAGCGTGTCGATGTCGCTGGACGGGTTCGTCGCGCCCGAGGGGCGCATGGGTGACCCGGATTGGACGGCGCAGTGGATGGAACTGCAGCAGTGGATCTTCCCGCAGCGGTTCTTCCGGGAGAACCTGAAGCTCGGCGAGGGCGGCGAGGAGGGGCGCGACAACGAGATCGTGCGGGAGACGTTCGAGCGCACCGGCGCGAGCGTCATGGGCAAGCGCATGTTCGACCTCGGCGAGAAGGCGTGGCCGGAGGAGGCGCCGTTCCACACCCAGGTCTTCGTCGTGACGCACGAGAAGCGTGACCCCTGGGACCGGCCCGGTGGGACCACCTTCCATTTCGTCAACGACGGCATCGAGACCGCGCTCGACCAGGCCCGCGAGGCCGCCGGCGACCGAGACGTCCGCATCGCGGGCGGCGGCGCAACGATCCTGGAGTACGTGAACGCCGGCCTGATCGACGAGTTCTCGATCGCGCTCTCACCCGTGCTGTTCGGCTCCGGAATCCGCCTGTTCGAGGGCGTGGACGCGGGCCTTGTGGCCCTGGAGCCGGTCCGCGCGGAGCCGACGCAGCGGGTGACCCACCTGACCTACGCAGTCCGGGAGCGGTGACTGTCTTGACCTCAGCGCTCCCCCGCCGAGGTCAGCAGCGCGGTGAGATCCTCGACGCTCTGAGCGTCAGGAAGGGCGAGCGTTCGGGCCGCGATCTCGGCCGCGCGCTCCTCCGGGAGGGACCTCACGGCGTTGTCGTTAAACTTCCTGGCCACCGTCAGGCTTCGCCAGCGTCCGCCATCGTGAAAACCTCACACGGCGATGCGATGCCGCGCAGCGCATGCGTCCCGAGCGGAACGAGCGGCGTTCCCGTCTCGGCGGCGAAGGCGCCCGAGACGAGGACGGACTTGTCGAGCAGGCGGCATAGCCCTTCCAGGCGGCTGACCAGATTGACGGCGGGGCCGATCGCGGTGAAATCGAGGCGGTCGGCCGCGCCGATATTGCCCCACAGGATCTCGCCGAGGTGCAGCGCGACGCCGAAGGGCAAAGGCGCGAGGCCCTGCCGGCGCCGCTCCTCGTGGAGATGCGCCATTCCGGCCCGTGCGGCGGAGACGGCGCTCAGCGCGGCGTCGCAAGCCTCGCGCGGCGATCCGCCGACGACCGGAAAGATCGCGAAAACGCCGTCGCCGATGAATTTCAGGATTTCGCCGCCGAAGGCGTGCGCCGAGAGTCCGATGCGGTCGAACCAGGCGTTGAGGGCGGCGATGACTTCCGGCGGGGGATTGCCCTCGGAGAGGGCGGTGAAGCCGCGCAGATCGGCGAACAGCAGCGCGGCCTGAATGGTCTCGCCGACGCCTCGCCGCAAAGCGCCGGCCAGCACCCGCGCCGCGCTGCGTTTGCCGAGATAGGCCTCCAAAGCCGCCGTGAGCGTGGCGCGCGCGGTCAGCGCCGCGAGCGGCGCCGCGGCGAAGCGCGCCCCCTCGCTGAGGCGGCTCGCCTCCCCGGGCGTGAACGGGCGCGGTCCGATCCAGGCGATCACGGGTCCGTCCGGCTTCGGCTGGACTTGATCTTCATGCGCGAGCCCGCCCGCCAGGTTTTCGAGCCAACGGCGGCCGGCGTCGTCGGGCTGGCTCGGCGCTCCGAGCGCCGCAAGTCCTCCCGTCACGAATCCCAGGGCTTCGATCACCTGTCCGCTGTCGGCCCGCCACAGCCAGGTGCGCCGGGCGATCAGCGGGTGCGACGCCGCCAGGGTCAGGGCGCCGCCGGCAAGCGGCATGCCGTCCGCGATGAGCAGGCCGCCAAGCTTCGCGAGAAAAAGGTCAGCGCTCTGGGTTTCGGCGGCCGCGTCGACGAGCCAGGCCAGCGTCGAGGTGAGCTGCATCGGCCGATCATGGGCTTGACTCGAAGCCATTGTCATCCGCTATTCCGGACCTCGCTCCGCCACCCTTTGCCTGGCGGCGACCCGAGGAGGCTCCGATGCCTGCACCGCCCGTGGTCCGCGAGACCCAGATCACGGCCCCGCCCGCCACCGTCTTCGCTTTCCTGACCGATCCGGAAAAGATTTTGAGCTGGATGGGGGCCGAAGTGACGGGCGAGCCGCATGCGGGCGGACTCTACCTCGTCAAGGGCGTCAGTGGGCAGCCTGCCCGCGTGGCGCGCGGCGCGTTCCGCGAGGTCGTGCCGGTCCACCGGCTCGCTTACAGTTTCGGTTGGGAGGGGAGCGAGGCCGTTCCGCCAGGATCGAGCCTGGTCGAAATCGACCTGATCGAGCGTGACGGGGGCACCTTACTGCGGCTCACTCATAGCGGTCTTCCCGACGCCGCGCAGTGCGCCAGCCACGACCGAGGCTGGGCGTATTACCTCGACAGACTCGCCATGGCCGCCGCTGGCCAAAATCCCGGCCCGGACGACCACGCGCCGCCGGGCGAAGGTTGAAGCGGCATTGGCGCGAGAAGAGCAGCCGCTTGCGCGGCCTTGAATTAAGGAGGCTCTGATGCCTGCACCGCCCCTGGTCCGCGAGACCCAGATCGCGGCCCCGCCCGCCACCGTCTTCGCCTTCCTGACCGATCCGGAAAAGATCCTGAGCTGGATGGGAGCCGAGGCGCAAACCGAGGCGCACGCCGGCGGACTTTATCTCGTCAAAGGCATAAGCGGGCAGCCCGGGCGCGCGGCGCGCGGCGCCTTCCGCGAGGTGGTGCCGGTCCACCGGCTAGCCTACAGTTTTGGCTGGGAGGAAGACGAGGCGATGCCGCCGGGATCGAGCCTCGTCGAGATCGACCTGATCGAGCGCGACGGCGGCACTTTGGTGCGCCTCACCCATAGCGGCCTGCCCGACGCCGCCCACCGGGAAAGTCACGGCATAGGGTGGACGTACTACCTCGACAGGCTCGCCATGGCGGCCGCCGGCCAAAATCCCGGTCCCGATGACCGCAGGCCGCCGGGCGTGGCTTGAAGCGGCATCTGCTTGGGATGCGATCCAGCGCCAGTTGACCGGCCAAATCGCCGGTCGCGGACGACGGGACTTGGCCTATCCGGGAAGCTTTCAGTTGCGGCGAAAGAATTCGCTGTTCCGGCGAAAAAATTCGCTCAGACGATGAAAAAGTTCGCTGCTCGATTCGCTGAGAGGTTTTCGTCCAAACCCCGATTTCGGCCGCAAAACGTGGGTCGAAGCGCCATCCTTGCCAAATAGACTGCTGTTAAATTCGCTGTTCTCAGCGAATTCGGCCGCCCGACATGGGCCTGCCGACGAGGCGAGAGGGGGCCGGCATTCGCCAGCCCTCGACCGAAGCCGCGCCTCACCTCGCCAGCCGCGGCGCGAGCCCCTCGCGCATGACGAGCCGGCGCAGCGGCCCGACGGCGTCCAGCGCCGCGAGCCCCGCGCCCCGGGCGAAATCGACCGGCGCGAAGCGGGTCAGGAGCGCCCGGTTGAGCCCGTCGACCGCGCCGGTCCGCATCGCGATGTCCGGCCGCCGTGTCCGCTCGTAGCCTTCGAGGACGCTGCGCCCGCCGATGTCCCGCCGCTCCATCCGCGCTTCGACCGATGAGGCGACGATCGCCTCGACGTCGCGCAGGCCGAGATTGAGCCCTTGCGCCCCGATCGGCGGGAAGGCGTGCGCCGCGTCGCCGATGAGAGCCAGCCGCGACGCCGTGATCCTCGGCACGACCTGGCGAACCATCGGGAACACGCCGGGCGGGCCTTCGAGCCGCATCGCGCCCAGCAGCGAGTGGGCCTGGCGCTCGATCTCGCGCGCCAGCGCCTCGGCGTCGAGAGCCGCGCGGCGGCGCGCCTCGGCGTCCGACATGAGCCAGACGAGGCTCGAGCGGTTCGGCGCGGCTTCGCCCGGCGGCAGCGGCACCAGCGTGAACGGCCCTTGCCGGGTGTGAAACTCGGTCGAGAAGTCGCGGTGGGGCAGGCGGTGGGCGAGAAACACGGTCAGCGCGCTTTGCGGATAGCGATGGGCGCGCACCGAAAGCCCGCCGGCGCGCCGCGCAGGCGAGGCCCGGCCATCCGCCCCGACGACGAGGGCGGCGGCGATGAGGCGGCCGTCGTCGAGCCGGGCCAGCGCCGTGTCGCCGCCGAAATCGTAGGATGCGACCGGGAGCCTGATGCGCTCGATCCCCGGCGCCCTTTCCGCCTCGAGGGCGAGCGCGTCGGCCATGCGGTCGTTCTCGACGTTGAAGCCGAAGGTCTCGAGGCCGATCTCCGAACAGCGGAACTCGACCGGCCTCGGCGGAAAGAGCGCGCCCGTGTCGTCGATCAGTCTCAGCGCGCGCATCGCCGCGGCGTAGGGTTCGATCGCCGCCCACAGTCCGAGAGAACCAAGATAGGCGACGGACGGGTCGAGCATGGCGATGGTGCGGCCGCGCGTCGTCCGCTCGTCCGCGCCGCAGGAGACGACATCGAATCCGGCCTTCGCGAAAGCGATCGCCGCCGTGAGGCCGGCCAGTCCCGCTCCGGCGACCAGGACGTCGCAGACGCGCGCGGCGGACTTTTCCACTTCTTTCATCGTCAGAATCTCAAGGCCTTCGGGCTGTACGCCGCCTCGCGACGCCGGAGCGAGACGCGAAGCCTCGACTTTGATAAGCCGAATGCAGCACGGTCAAGCCGACGGCGCCGGCTCTGGCGTTGATTATCGCAGGGGAGGCGGACGAAGGCGCTTCGATGTCGAACGACAGGACGCCGGAAAAGGTGGCTCAGGCGGCGGGATTCTCCGTCCACCTCCTCACGGCCTCCGGCGCGGCCGTGGCGGTGCTGGCGCTCTATGCGGCGATCGAGCGCGACTTCGCTGCCTGCTTCGCCTGGCTCGGGCTTGCCTTGTTCATCGACGGGATTGACGGCACTCTCGCGCGCGCCGCTAGGGTGCAGGTGACCGCGGCGTCGATCGACGGGGCGATCCTCGATCTCGTGATCGACTTTCTGACCTACGTTCTCGTTCCGGTCGTCGCGCTGTGGCGGTCCGACCTCATGCCGTCCGAGGTCTCCTTCTGGATCGGCCTCGTCGTGACGATCGCCTCGGCGCTCTATTTCGCCGACACCCGCATGAAAACCGAGGATTATTGGTTCCGCGGCTTCCCTGCGACCTGGAATATCCTCGTCCTTTACCTTTTCGTCCTTCGGCCGCCGTGGGTGGTCAGCGCGGTCATCCTGCTCGGGGCGTCGGCAATGATGTTTTCGCCCGTCGTATTCGTTCATCCGCTGCGGGTGGCGAAGCTGCGCCGGATCACCGTGGCGATGACCTTCGCCTGGTTCCTTTTCGCCGCCGCGGCCATCGTCGAGAAGCTTTCGCCGCCGGGGTGGGTGGTCGGCGGCCTCGTCGCCACCGCCGTCTATTTCCTCGCCTTGCCGCTCTTGAGGCATTCGCCCTGGGCGTGAGAAGCGAGGCGGAAGCCCCCGCCGAAACCGCCTTGCCGCCCGGCTTCAAATCTTGCTATAGGCCGCCCGTCGCGGCGCGCTAAAGGTTCGTCGCCGGCCTCGTGGCGGAGTGGCTACGCAGAGGACTGCAAATCCTTGCACCCCGGTTCGATTCCGGGCGAGGCCTCCAATCTATTTTTCGCGGGCGGCTTTCGTCCGCGCGGCGGGGCGATCGATGGCGAACACCTCTTCGTCCGAGACGCAGCGGGCACGGCGTTTCGCGATGGTGAACAACCAATTGCGCACCGGAGACGTCGTCGACAAGGAGGTGCTCGCCGCCTTCCTCGACACGCCGCGAGAGGCGTTCGTCGCGCCGGCGTTCGCCGATCTCGCCTATGTCGATCGCGAAGCCCCGGCCCTCGGCGCGAAAGGCCGCCGGCTGCTGCCTCCGTTGACCCTCGCGCGCATGCTTCAGGCTGCGGCCGTCAAGGCGGGCGATCGAGCGCTCGACGTGGGCGGCGGATCGGGGTACGGCGCGGCGATCCTGGCGGCCATGGGCGCGAAGGTCGTCTTGCTCGAGTCGGATCCGGGGGCGGCCGACGCCGCGCGCGTGTTGTTGTCCGGCCGGGAGAACGTGACGGTGGCCCAAGGTCCGCTCAATTCGGGCGCCCAGAAGCTCGGGCCGTTCGACCTGATCGTCGTCGAGGGCGCATTCCGGATTCCCCCGGACGCGCTGCTCGCGCTCCTGGCCGACGGCGGGCGCCTGGTCGGCATCGACGCAACCATGGGCGCGTCGCAGGCGGCGCTGTACGAACGAAGGGACGAGGCGGTGAGCCGGCGCTCCCTCTTCGAGACGACCGCCGAGACTTTGGACGGCTTTCAGCCTCGCGAAAGCTTCGCCTTCTAAAGTGGCCGGTCTGGTTTTCCGCAGCGACGGCGCCCTCCGGGAGTGTCGCATGTTTGCGACGGCCCGGCAAAAAAACGGCTCTTTCGCGTCCTGACCAGCAATCCGGATGGCGCCGACGTTATCGCGGATTATAATAAGGCTTCCGCACTGTTCCCCGCAGGGCGGAGAGGGGGCGGTCAACTCGCGATCGACTTCCCGGGAAGTTCTTGTCTCTATGCTTTTTGTGGCGGACGTGCCACTTAAGCCGCGACGAGGACGTCCTTGTCATGGTCGGTGAGGCGGAAATGGACTGGAGTAAAGGGGGGGCAGGCGAAAGGCGGACCGCCTCGGCCCTCGGCGTCCTGCGCGCGGCGCTGCTCGCGGCCGCGGCGATCGGCGCGGGCATGCGGGCAGGGCAGGCTGAAACTCTCACGAGCGCGCTGATCAAGGCCTATCTCAACAATCCGATCATCAACGCCTCGCGCGCCTCGGTCCGGGCGTCCGACGAGAATGTGCCGAAGGCGAACGCGGGCTATTTGCCGACCATCGCCGCGACGGGAAGCATGGGCGTCGCGCACTTCAATGGCAATGAAGTAATTCCAAGCAGCTCGGGGCAATTCCAAGAGTTTGCTTTTGCCACCGGGTATTCCCCTCGCAGCTACGGCGCCACCATCACAGAGAACGTTTTCGACGGCTACCAGACGATAAACCGGATCCGCGCGGCCGAGTCGGGCGTCCTCCAGTCGCGAGCGGGTCTGCGCTCGAGCGAGCAGAGCACGCTGCTCGACGGCGTCACCGCCTATATGGACGTTCTGCGCGACACGGCGCTGCTCGATCTGCAGCGCAACAACGTCGCGGTCCTGAAGGAGCAGCTGCGCGAAACGCGGGACCGGTTCACGGTGGGCGAAGTCACCCGCACCGACGTGGCTCAGGCGGAAGCGAGCCTCTCCACCGCCGAGGCCCAGGAGCTGACCGCCGAGGCGACGCTCGAAACATCGATTGCCCACTATCGACAGGTAATCGGCGATCAGCCGACGACGCTTGCGCCGGTCAAGCCGATCACGCGGCCGCTGCCTGGGACGCTGAGGGAAGCCATCACCGTCGCCGAGATCGAGCATCCGCAGGTCGTTTCCGACCTGCATGTGGTCGACCAGGCGGAACTCGCAATCAAGGTCGACGAGGGGAAGCTCTATCCGCAAGTATCGGTGCAAGGCCAAGTCTCCCAGATGTTCGACGTGAACGCGATCCCTGGAGCGCGCGCTTTCAACGCACAGGTGACTGGCAACCTTACCGTGCCGATCTACCAGGGAGGCCAAGAGTACGCCGGTATTCGCCAGGACAAGGAAAAGCTGTCGCAGGCCGAGCTCACCCTCGATCAGGACCGCGACGCCGCGCGCCGGAACGTGGTCCAGTTCTGGGGCCTGAATCAGGCGCAGGTGGGCGTCATCCGGGCGGCGCGGGCGTCGGTCGCCGCCAACGAGGTCGCGCTTGCCGGCGTGCGAGAGGAGGCGAAGGTCGGCCAGCGCACGACGCTCGACGTCCTCAACGCGCAGCAAGCGCTTTTGCAAGCTCGCAGTCAGCTCGTCTCGGCGGAGCACGACGCGGTGGTCTATTCCTATTCGCTGCTTTCGGCCGTCGGCCGCCTCAACGCGCCGACTTTGGGCCTCGCGGTCTCCGAATACGATCCGCGGATTCATTTCAACCAGGTCAAGAGCAAGCTTTGGGGCGTGCGGACGCCGGACGGCAAGTAGCCCGTCTCGCATGGAGCCCGTGAACGCGCTTGCACAGACGGGCGACGAGAGATTAACCTTGCGATCGACCCGATTCGGTCTGGCCGGGCCGGGCAGGGCGGGTTCGCGCCGCAGGGCAGTCGAGGCGGGGGATGAGCGCAGCCAATTCGAGTTCCGGCGATCGCGAGGGCGATACGCTGCGCCGCGCCCAGCGCGCCCACGAGCCTTCGATGGAGGAGATCCTCGCCTCGATCCGCAACATGATGGTTGACGAGCGCGAGGCGGACAATGCGGCGTCGTCCAGAGCCGCGTCGTCCCGACCCCCGCCCCCCGCCCCGCAGATCGTCTATTCGAAGGATGATTCTGGATCGCAGTCCCCGGTTCAGGAGACCCCCAAGCTTTCGCCCGGCGGAAAATCCGCTCCGGCAAGGCTGTTGGCGGAGACACGCGAGGCGAAAGGCGACCGCCCGCAGCCGGAGCGGGCGGATCTCGACCCGGAGGACTTCCCGTCGGGGGACGACGACGAGCCCCTGCTGTCGCCCGAAGCGAGCCACACGGTGAACTCGGCGTTCGAAGCCCTCTCCGCCAACCTTGCGGCGCGCGGCGCCGAGATCGCCGAGGGGATGGCCCGCGAGATGTTGCGCCCGATGCTCAAGGCGTGGCTCGACGAAAACCTGCCCGGCATCGTCGAGCGGCTCGTTCGCGCCGAGATTGAGCGCGCCGCGCGCGGAATGCGCTGAGCCGATTTTCGCGCCCTTTGATGCGTTGACTTGCGCAGCAGCGATAGGCTTAAAGCCGTCGCGGCGTTCGGCGATTGGCCCCTGAGCTCCGCCGGCGCGCGGCACGCCTAAATTCCAATTGTATGACTCGCCCCGGAGGGCCAAGCGCGGACTGCTATTCCATGTTGGACAAATCGTTTGACGCAGCTGCGGTCGAAGCCCGCGCATCCGCGCTTTGGGAAGAGACCGGCGCGTTCAGGGCAGGGCGACCCGAGCGAGCCGGAGCTGAGCCGTTCTGCATGGTCATCCCGCCGCCGAACGTGACCGGCAATCTGCACATGGGGCATGCGCTCAACAACACGCTGCAGGACATTCTGGCCCGCTATTGGCGGATGAACGGCCGCGACGTTCTGTGGCAGCCGGGGACCGATCACGCCGGCATCGCCACCCAGATGGTCGTTGAGAGAAAGCTCGCCGAGGCGCAGGAGCCCGACCGCCGGACCATCGGACGCGAGGCGTTCCTGAAGAGGGTTTGGGCGTGGAAGGCCGAGTCGGGCGGAGCGATCGTCCAGCAACTGAAAAGGCTCGGCGCCTCCTGCGACTGGAGCCGCGAGCGCTTCACCCTCGACGAAGGGCTTTCGCGCGCCGTCGCCCGGGCGTTCGTCCAGCTCCACCGGGCCGGGCTCATCTATAAGGACAAGCGCCTCGTCAATTGGGACCCGAAGCTCCAGACCGCGATTGCGGACCTGGAGGTGATCCAGGTCGAGTGCAAGGGTTCGTTCAAGTGGTCGCGCGACGAGGGCGCGCCGCTCAACGAGGCGGCCCTGGCGAAGGTTCTCGCGAGGAACCCGAACGGTCATCTCTACTATTTCGATTACCCGGTGGTGGACTCCGCCGGCGAGGAGACGGACGAACGGGTGACGGTCGCGACCACCCGGCCCGAGACGATGCTCGGCGACACGGCGGTCGCCGTCCATCCCGACGACGAGCGTTACCAGCAGCTGATCGGCCGGCGCGTGCGGCTGCCGCTGGTCGGCCGCCTGATAAGGATCGTGGCGGACGAATATTCCGACCCCGAGAAGGGCACTGGCGCTGTCAAGATCACCCCCGCGCACGACTTCAACGACTTCGAGGTCGGAAAGCGTCATACGGCGGAAGGCGCGCGTCAGATCAATGTGTTGGACGCCGAAGCGAGAGTAGCCCTGAAGGACAATCTTGCCTTTTTCGATGGCCTCGAGAGCGATCACGACCACGACCGGCTGATCGCTGCGGTCGACGGGCAGGACCGCTTCGTCGCGCGGCTGCGCATCGTCGAGCTGATGGCGCTTGCAGGTCTGCTCGCCAAGATCGAGCCGCACGCGCACATGGTTCCGCACGGGGACCGCTCGAACGCCGTCATCGAGCCGTGGCTGACCGACCAATGGTATGTCGCCGCCAAGACGCTCGCCCAGCCGGCGTTGGCCGCCGTGCGTGATGGCGAGACTCAATTCGTCCCGAAGAACTGGGAGAAGACCTACTTCGAATGGCTTGAAAACATTCAACCTTGGTGCGTGTCACGCCAGCTCTGGTGGGGCCACCAGATTCCCGCCTGGTACTCGCCCTGGGGGGCCTGCTACGTCGAAGAAACGGAGGAGGCGGCCTTTGCCGCGGGGCTTGCGGACGGCGTCGAGCGCGGCGCGCTCGGCCAGGACGAGGCGCGGGCACTCACGAGCGACCCCGAGGGTCTCGCCCGGACGTTCAAGCGCGACGAGGATGTCCTCGACACCTGGTTCTCCTCGGCGCTGTGGCCCTTCTCGACCCTCGGCTGGCCCGATGAGACAGCCGAGCTTAAGCGCTATTACCCGACCGACGTCCTCGTCACCGGCTTCGACATCATCTTCTTCTGGGTCGCCCGGATGATGATGATGGGGCTTCACTTCACCAAGGAGATCCCGTTCCGCGACGTCTATGTGCATGCCCTCGTGCGCGACGAGAGGGGCGCGAAGATGTCGAAGTCGAAGGGCAATGTCATCGACCCGATCGACCTCATCGACCGCTTCGGGGCCGACGCGCTGCGTTTCACCCTGGCCGCCATGGCGGCGCAGGGCCGCGACATCAAGATTTCCGAGGCGCGGGTCGAAGGCTACCGCAATTTCGCGACCAAGCTGTGGAACGCTTCGCGGTTCGCCGAGATCAACGGCTGCGTCCGCGCCGTGGGCTTCGATCCCGCTCTGACGCGCGCACCGCTCAACCGCTGGGTCCTGGGCGAGGCGGCGAAGGCGGCCGCGGAGACGGCGGGAGCGATCGAATCCTACCGCTTCAACGATGCCGCCGCCGCAGTCTACCGCTTCGTCTGGAGCGTCTTCTGCGACTGGTGCCTCGAGCTTGCCAAGCCGGTGCTGCAGGGCGGCGCGGATCCGGCCGCCAAGGCGGAGACCCGGGCGACCATCGCCTACGTGCTCGATACGATCTATGCGTTGCTGCATCCTTTCATGCCGTTCCTGACCGAGGAATTGTGGGCGATCAAGGGGGAGGCGGGTCCTCCCCGGTCCGCGCCGCTCGCCCTCGGTCCTTGGCCCAAGGAGGGCCTGGAACTCGACGCGAACGCCGAGGCCGAGGTCGGCTGGGTCGTCGATCTCATCGGCGAGATCAGGTCGGTGAAGTCGGAGATGGGCGTGCCGCCGGCGACGGCGACGCCGATCATCCTGGTCGCGCCGAGCGAAGGGGTTGCGAGAGGCGCCAGCGCGTGGAGCGATAGCATCAAGCGGCTCGCCCGCGTCGAGCGGATCGAAACCGCCGACGCGGCCCCCGAAGGCGCGCTGCAGCTCCTGGTGCGGGACCAGGTGGTGGCCCTGCCGCTCGGCGGAATCGTCGATCTGGCGGCGGAAAGGGCGCGTCTCGACAAGGAGATCGACAAGGTTCAGGTGGAGATCGACAAGGTCGAGACGAAGCTCAGCAACGAGGACTTTCTCGCGAGGGCCCCGGACGAGGTGATCGCCGAGCACGAGGAGCGACGGGAAGCCTTTCAGGAGCGGCTCGCGAAGCTCGCTCACGCGCGCGGGAGGCTGGACCGGCTTTAGCCGGCCCGGCCCGCCTTCGCAATGTTGCTTTCAGGCAACATCGACAACACATCGCTCGCCGGGCGGAATTCCGGCCGGAGCACGCCCCGATTGCGCCATAAACGACTCGCACTTTGATTTCGCACTTGTTGACGGATGTCAAAGCGCCGCAGGCGGGACTGCGGCGCGGCGGGGATGGCGGGGATCAATGCGCGTTGCCGCGTGGGCTGAGAGTGGAAGAAGGAATCAGCGAGGAGCGCGCGCCGTCGCCATTCCGCTTGGGTTCTTGGCGGTTTGCCTGCTCACCTTTCCGGCCGGACCTGGGCGCGCCTTCGACGGAACGACCCCGAGCGCGCCGGCCAAGATCTCCCCGAAAAGCTTCTCCAGCGCCGAGCAGGCGCTGCGCGTCGGCATCGACGACCTCAACGCCGGCGACGCCGCCTCGTCCGTGGAGGCGCTGACTTACGCAGCGGAGGGCGGCCAGCCGATCGCCCGGTGGAAGCTCGGCGAGATGTACGCCGACGGCATCGGGGTCGCCCGCGACGATCTGAAAGCCTACGAGTTTTTCAACAAGCTGGTCGAGGATTACGACGAGGACGCCGACGATCGGCGCAACCGGGGCGCGATCTCCAACGCTTTCGTCGCGATCGGCGTTTACAGCCTCACTGGCATTCCCAACAGCAGCGTGCGCGCCGACCCCGAGCGGGCACGCGGGCTCTTCCAATACGCGGCGACGGCTTTCGGCGACCCTGACGCGCAGTACAATCTGGCTCACATGTACATCACCGGCTCCGGCGGCCTCGCCAAGGATGAGGTCGTCGCCTTGCGCTGGCTGAATATGGCGGCCGGAAAGGGCCACCGCCCGTCCCAGGCCCTGCTCGGCCACATGCTCTTCCTCGGCGACGGCGTGCCTCCCCAGCGGGCGAAGGGGCTGATGTGGCTGACGATCGCGAAAAACGGCGCCGATGCCCTCAAGGACGAGTGGATCCGCAACCTCTATCAGGCCGATCTCGCCTCCGCCGGCCCGGACGACCGGAAGGCCGCCGCCGCGCTGCTCGACGCGCGCGCCAAGGGCCCGCCGCTGCCATCGGTCATCTCCCGAAGCGTCGTCAAGACGCTGCAGATCCTGCATCCGCTCGCGCCGATTCTGGCCGGCGCGCCTGCGCCGCAGCCGGCGGAATAGCGCCTCCGATTCCTGACCGCGCCCATGGCCGATCGCGGAAGCCCCGCGCCTGAGCGCATTTGCCGGGCGAGGCGCCCCGCGTATAAGGCCTCGCGCGGACCCGGACGGTTCGCCAGGGGCGCCTCCCCATGACGATGCGATTGGTCGAGTTCGCGAGAAGGCAGGCGGCGGCGCCTTGGGCCTTGCCGGCTCTGATCGGCCTTGCGCTCATCGTCTGCCTGTTCGCGCTCGCCGGTCAGACCGTAAACGCCCCGTTTGTGTACTACGCGCCGCGATGAAGCGAAGCGCCTCGCTCGATTTTCTGCGGGGGTCGGCGGCCTTCGCGGTGGCCATCCCGCATTATCTGACGACCAACGCGCCGTTCGCGCCGGGCGCCGAGGCCGTCGCGATCGTCGGCGTCGAGGTGTTCTTCGTCCTCAGCGGGTTCGTGCTCGCGCCGCAGATCGTCGACTGGGTGGTCGCGGGACCCTGGCGCAATCTCGGCGTCTTTCTGGCCCGGCGCTGGATGCGCACCATCCCTCCCTATGTCGTCGCCCTCGCGGCGATCGCGCTGATCACCGGCAATCTCGCGACAGGGGACACGCTGCGCTATCTCTTCTACGTCGAGAACCTCGCCGGCTCGGCGAATGCGACCGATTACTACCCGGTCGCCTGGAGCCTCGCGGTCGAGGAATGGTTCTATCTTCTGTTCGCGCCGCTGATGTTCCTGGCCGGCCGGCTTCTCGGCCGCGGCGACCGGCGGTTCGAGGTCGCGTTTGCGGCCCTGTTCATACTCGCCGTCGCCGCGCTCAGGATCTTCGCCGCGCCGCACGACTGGGACCGGGACGTCCGGAGGGCGACGGTCTTTCGCATCGACTCGATCGTCTGGGGTTATCTGCTCTACCTGGCCCTGGAAAAGCGGCCTTTTCCGGCGTTGAGGACGGACACGGGGCGGAGGACGCTGGCGGCGCTCGCGGCGGCGGCCGGCCTCATGACAGCGCTCGAGCTCGGCGACGCGATCGCCGCGCTCGGCGGAAGCGCGGCCGCAGAGCGGGCCTTTCCCTATTCGTCCGCCCTGTTCGGCATGGCGGCGGTCGCGTTCTTTCGCGAGGCGGATCCGCTCTTCAAGGGGCGGGTCATGAGCGCCGTCGGCTTCACTCTCGGGCGGATATCCTATTCCGCCTATCTCTTTCACATCGTCATCGTGATGGCGCTGAAGCCGAGGATCGCGGACTGGCCGCTCCTCGCTCAGCTCGCGCTCTACGTCGCCCTCGTCGCGGCCCTCTCGACGGTCTTCTGGCGCGGCTTCGAGCGCCCGATCCTCGCCCTGCGGCCGAATTATGCGCCGCAGGCCCTCATCCGGCGCTTCGCGCCACCTTCTCCCGCGAGCGGGAGAAGGGATGCTCCCCCTCTCCCGCTTGCGGGAGGGGGCTGGGGTGAGGGCGCGCGCCCCTGGCTCATCTCCCTCGCCCTCGCGCTCGCGCTCATCGTCGCCGGCGCGCTCGCCCGCGACGCCTTCATGCGGGATCGGCCGTTCGTCTTCTATCCCGCCCTCGTCGCCTCCGCGTGCCTCGCGATGGCGCTCGCCGAGCGGGCGGGGCGCTTCGCCGGCGGCTTCGGCGCGGCGGCGCGGATGGCTTTCCTGTTCGCGCTCGCGCTCCCCGTCGCCGACGCGCTCTACCGGTCGGCGACCGGCGTGCCGATCGCCGGCTCCATGGCCGCGCCGACCTATTCCTATCGCGCCGCGCGCGAGAACCCCGCCGCCTTCGCCATGTGGTGGTTCTACTACCTCAACGAATGGATCCGCGACGACGGCGTCCGCGCCGCGATCGAGAAGCCGGACCCGGAGAGGAAGCTGCCCTTCGTCCTCGTTCCGGGGAGCCGCGGCCGCATGTTCGACACGACGATCCGGATCAACGCGCTCGGCTTCCGCGGCCCGGAGATCGCTCCCGACAAGGGCGACCGGTTTCGCATCGTGGCGCTCGGCGAGTCGCAGACTTTCGCCCCGACGCTCCGCGACGGAGAAAAACCCTGGCCCGAGCTGCTGCAGGCCCTGTTCGACCGGCGCGCCTCCTGCGGCCGGCCGGTCGAGGTCGTCAACGCGGGAACGGAGGCCTATACGCTTAAGGACAATCTCGTGCGCATGCGGCGCGACGTCCTGCCGCTGAAGCCCGATCTCGTCGTCTCGACCCACGGCATGAACGGCCTGCTCGCGCTCGGCCTCCGGCAGGTGGCGGAGCCGAGCGAGCCGGGCGTGCGTCCGCGCGCCTCGGCTCTGATCGGCCGCGCCGTGCTGACCATCGAGCGCGCCGTCCACGACTGGCGCACGCGCGGCGCCCCGCGCGCCGTCGAGCCGCCGCCGCTCTCCGACCAAGCGCTGCTCGAGAGCCGCTACGCGAAAGCCTACCGCGAGCTGATCGCGCTCGGCCGCGCGAGCGGCGTGCCCGTCGCGCTCGCGACCGCCAGCATGGCGGTCGACGCGAGCTCGCCCCGCGACGTCAAGGATTTCTACGGCGCCGTGTTCAAGCCGATCGACGACATCATCGCCGCCAACGCCGCCCACAACCGGCTCGTCGGGCTCATCGCGAAAGAGAGGGGCGCGCCGCTGATCGACATGACGCCGGGGCTCGACGGCGTCTGGGACGACGATCTCTATCTCGACA
>DASRSL010000003.1:0-23353 GCA_035656495.1 Roseiarcus sp. | reverse complement strand
AGGGCTCGATCATCGGCACGCTGGTCGGCGCCTGCATCATCCAGGTGCTGTCGACCGGTCTGCAGCTCTTCGGCGTCGGCGATAACGTGAAGCCGATCGTTATCGGCACGGTGATCGTGCTGGCCGTAGTGCTCGACGCCTACCGCGACCGGTTCCTCAGGGCGATCGAGTCGCGGTAGGCTTGGGCGGCTCGCCTCATGCCGCCAACGGGGGTGGGAACAGCGGGAGCGGACCGGCTCAGTCAGGCGGGCTCTTCGGGCGGCGGCTGGTTCTCATCCGGCCCGTCGCCGAAGACGATCCCTTCGTAGAGTTCGGCGAGCGGCAGTTCGACGCCGATTTCAGGGAGCGCCAGGATGGAGTCCGCGATCAGGATTTCGTGCGTCCATGATTCGTCGGCACGGGCGTAGACGGTCGCGCCGACGCTGTCCTGTTCGAGCATGACGTAACGCCGAACGGACGGCGTCGCCTGATATTCGCGGGCCTTGATAATCCTGTCTTTCGCCGCCGTGCTCGGGCTCAGAACCTCGAAGACGACGACGGGGACGTAAACGACTGTCGCGGTTCGACCAATAGGGGAGCACACGACCATGCCGTCGGGATAGCGGATGTGACCATTGCCGACCTGGATCTTGAGGTCGCTCCCGAGGAACTGACAGGGCTTGCCCCGAAGGCGTCCGCCGAAGGCAAGCGCGAGGTTGCGCTGGATCGCCGCGTGGGCGAATGTCCCGCCCGTCATCGCCACGGGGCCGATCCCGTCGAATTCGTAGCGGAGCGGCTGCCGCTCCTCCCAGGCGAGGAATTCGGCAAGCGTCATGTGTTTGGGCAAGGCGAGATTCATCGCCCCTTTTATCACGAATCGAGGACGGGCGCGACGGAGAGCGCCTTTCGACCGGCAGTCCATCGAGGGGCCCCTTGACATAAGGTGTATATACGCCTATATCGCCGCATCGCATGAAAGCAAGGGCAATCAGCGATGTCGCCGGAAAGGGTCGCCGCTCCTGAAGAATGCACCTGCCTGGCCGTCCGGCAGGCGGCTCGGCGCGTGACGCAGTTCTACGACCAGTTCTTGGCGCCGTCGGGCCTAAGGACGACGCAGTTCTCGATCCTTTCCAAGCTTCGCCGCCTGGGTGAGACGACGATCAACGAATTGGCCGCCGAAATGGTGATGGACCGCACCACGCTCGGGCGCAACGTCTTGCCGCTCGAACGCGAAGGCCTGATCAGCATCGAGCCCGGCCGGACCGACCGCCGCAGCAAAACCGTGAAGCTGACCGCCGAGGGGCGCAAGCGGCTTGACCAAGCGCGCGAGGGCTGGCGTGCGGCGCAGACGGCTTTCGCGGGCGGATTTGGCGAGGAGCGCACGCTTCTTTTGCGGTCGCTCCTTCGCGAGGCGACGGAAACCGAGCTCCCCGAAGCATCGATGGCCAATCAATAGGGGATTCCGACATGGGACCGCGTAACGAGGGACTTCGGCATATAGGAGCATATACGCCTTTCTTCCCGGCAGGAGGCGATGATGGCCGATATCGCGGTTGAGCGCTTTGCCAGGCCCGTCAGGGCCAGGGCGTTCGCCAGGCAGGCGCTGAGGCGGGCGCTGCTCGCCGGGCTTGCCGGCCTCTTCGCTGTGGCGGGCGCGCGCTTCGGCTATGACTGGTGGACCGTCGGGCGCTTCATCGAAACGACCGACGACGCCTATGTCGGCGGCGACGTCACGCCGATATCGCCGCATATCGCCGGGTTCGTCGCCGAGATCCTGGTCAAGGACAATGACTATGTCCGGGCCGGCCAACCGCTCATCCGCCTCGACGACCGGGATTTCCGGGCCGCATTGGATCACGCGAATGCGATCATCGGCCAGCGGCAGGCGACGCTGGCGAGCCTCGAAGCGCGCGCACGGTCGCAGCAATCCGTCATCGAGCAGGCGCAGGCGGACGTCGACGCCAAAGCCGCCCAGGCGACTTTCGCTGGAGAAGACGATTACCGATATCGGCGCCTCGCCGAGACCGGATACGGGTCCCGCCAGAACGCCGAACGGGCTTTGGCGCAGAGCAACGCGGCAAAATCCGCGCTAGCCGCGTCCCGGGCGGGGGTCGACGCCGCCCGGCAGCAGCTCGCGGTGACGAACGCAGACATCATCGAGGCGCGCGCCGCGGTCGCTCAGGCCGAGGCGGACCTTCGCAGCGCCCAACTCAATCTGGGCTATACGGCCATCCTCTCCCCCATCGACGGCTATGTCGCCAACCGCGCCGCGCAGGTCGGAGCCTACGTCTCGAGCGGAACCTATCTCCTCACCGTGACCCCGGCGCACGATCTCTGGGTGGACGCCAATTTCAAGGAGGACCAGCTCGAGCGGATGACGGGCGGCGAGCCGGTGACGGTTGTCGCCGACGCGCTGCCGAATCACGTATTTCGCGGTCGTGTCGGGAGCCTCGCTCATGGCACCGGCGCCGTCTTCAGCGTGATTCCGCCGGAGAACGCGACCGGCAACTTCACCAAGATCGTCCAGCGGGTGCCGGTTCGGATTGCGCTCGACTCCGACGATCCGATGCTCCGATCGCTGCGGCCGGGCCTGTCGACGACTGTCAGCATCGACACGCGGCCGGACTCGGAGAGGCCGCAATGACCGGCGCGACCTCGAGCTGGCTGCGCAGCCTCGTTCCCTTCGCGGTGATGTGCGTCGGAATGTTCGCCGCGCTCCTGGACATCCAGATCGTCGCCTCCTCCCTGCAGGACATCGGCGGCGGTCTGTCGGCGGCGCAGGATGAGATCAGCTGGGTGCAGACGGCCTATCTGATCGCCGAAATCATCATGATCCCGCTGTCGGGTTGGCTCACGCGCGTCTTCTCCACCCGATGGCTGTTCGCCGCCTCGGCGGCAGGCTTTACCGCGACGAGCCTGCTTTGCGGGCTCGCCTGGAACATCGAGAGCATGATCGTCTTCCGCGCGCTTCAGGGACTCCTCGGCGCATCGATGATCCCGACGGTCTTCACCTCGTCGTTCCACTATTTCCAGGGGCCTCGCAGAGTCTATTCCGCCGCCGTGATCGGCACGATCGCTTCGGTCGCGCCGACGCTCGGCCCTGTGATCGGCGGCTTCATCACCGACACGCTCGACTGGCGCTGGCTCTTCTACGTCAATCTGGCGCCGGGCCTGGCCATCACGGTCCTCATCCCCTTCCTCGTCAAGATCGACGAGCCCGATCTCTCGCTGCTCAAGGGGGCCGACTACCCTGGCATCGCGCTGATGGCGATCGCGCTCGGCACGCTGGAATACGTGCTCGAGGAAGGCGCGCGGTGGAACTGGTTCGACGACGCAACCATCCGCGATTGCGCGGCGATCTCCTCGATCGCCGGCGTCCTGTTCGTGATCCGCAGCCTGACCTTCCCGCGCCCGGTGGTGGACTTGCGCGCGCTCCTCGATCGCAACTTCACGCTGGGCTGCGTGCTCTCGTTCGTCACCGGCGTCGGCATTTTTTCGACCATCTACCTGACGCCGCTCTTTCTCGGCTACGTGCGCGGCTTCAGCGCCTGGCAGACGGGAACAGCGATCTTTTCGACCGGGGCCGCCTCCCTGATCGCCGTCCCGATCTACATCCTGCTCGCGCGCAAGCTCGACACCCGCTGGCTCATGATGGCCGGCCTCGTCTGCTTCGGCCTCTCGATGTGGAGCTTCAGCTTCATCACCCATGACTGGGGGGCGGGGGAGCTCCTTTGGCCGCAGATTCTGCGCGGCTTTCCCCAGGTGTTCGCGGTCGCTCCGGCCGTCAACCTCGGCCTCGGCAGCCTGCCGCCCGAGCGTCTCAAATATGCGAGCGGCCTGTTCAACATGATGCGCAATCTCGGTGGGGCGGTCGGCATCGCCATCTGCGGGGCGATCCTCAACGACCGGACGAATTTGCATTTTCTTGCCATCGCGTCGAACCTGACGCCGGCCAACGGCGCCATGACGAGGTTCATCGACGGCGTCGAGCAGCGCTACGGCGCGGTGCTCGGCCTGCCCAACGCGCACGCCGCCGCTCTCAAGCAGATCTGGAATCTCGCCTACCGCGAGGCCTCGACGCTGGCCTACGCCGACGCCTTTCGCGCCATCATGATCGCTTTCATCGCCGCGGCCTTGCTGGCTCCCCTCATGCGCAAGGTCGCGGTACCCGCGGTGCCCGCGACGAACTCGCACTAGCCCCGATCTCAACCGAAAGGAGATAAGCCATGAGGATACGGAACTCCGTTGCATTAGTAACTGGCGCAAACCGAGGACTCGGCCGCGCTTACGCCCAGGCGCTGCTCGATGCCGGCGCAGCCAAGGTCTACGCGGCTGCGCGCGATACCACCACCGTCAGTCAGACGGGCGCCGCGGCAATCCGGCTGGATGTGACCGATCCAGCGAGCGTCGCCGCCGCCGCCTCGATCGCCGGCGACGCCCAAATCGTGATCAACAATGCAGGGATCTCCGAACGAAAGCCGCTGCTTGGCGAGGACGGAGAGGCCGTGCTGCGCAGGATCATGGAGACCAATCTCTACGGCATCCTCGCCGTGAGCCGCGGCTTCGCGCCGGTGCTCAAGGCGAACGGCGGCGGCGCGCTCGTCAACATGCTGTCGGCGCTGAGTTGGTTCAGCAATCCCAACAGCGGCCCCTATTCTGTGTCGAAGGCCGCCGCCTGGGCCCTTACCAATGGTCTGCGCAACGAGCTGCGCGGTCAGGGCACGCTCGTGATGGCGGTCCATGCCGGCTACATCGACACCGACATGACGGCGAAGATCGAAGCGCCGAAGGCGCGACCCGAGGACATCGCCGCTCGCATGATCGAAGGATTGCTCGCAGGCAGCGAGGAGGTGCTGGCGGACGATGCGTCGAAGCACGCGAAGCTCGGCTTCGGCGCGACGCCGTCGCTCTACCTTGATGGCCTGGCCGGAGAACAAAAGGGTCTCGACGGCGCCCTCAGGGCGGCATGATGGCCACGTCCCGCCGAACAGAGACCGTCGATCAACTCGTCAGCGCCCCCAAGGCCGAGGACACGGTTAATTAAAAGTCGGCCGCCGCAACTCCCCCTCTCCCCGCTTGCGGGGAGAGGGGCGAGGCGACAACGCGGATCGTCATCGGCGCGCCGATCACGCTGGCCGTAGTCGACGGCCGTGACCGGTTCCTCAGGGTCCGGGCACCCTCAACAGGATTAACGGAACGTCCATGCTGGCGCGGCCCATCTTGCTCTCCTCCCGTTGCAAAGGCCTGGTGAAAGACGCTGAGCCGGTCCTCCGAGCGGACCCAGTCAGGTGGACCGGGACGACGCCTAACGCAACTCCAGCCGGAGGCCCTCGAGCGCAATGCCTTTCAGCGTCGTGGACCAGGTCTCGCGCGCGGCGATGGCCGGCGCGTCTGTCAGCGTTCCGGGGGTCACGAGCTCGCCCGGGCGAAGGGAATCGCCCGCCGGAAAGGACTCGAGCACGCGCAGGAGATGACGAAGCGCCTCGAGCGGACCGCCGAGCACGGCGCCGCCGCACCCGTTCAGGACGGCGCCGTCTCCGTTGGACAGCTCGATGGCGAACGAGGATAGAGCGTCGCGCCATTCCCGGCGCCTGTCGGAGATCGGCTGTTTCTCGCCGATGAAATACGCGCCGTGAAGGCCGTAGCCGGCGACCGAGTCGGCTGCGGCGAAGCGCCAGTTCGGGAAGATCGATTGCACGGTCGCATGCAGGGAGTTACTGTCTCGATGCACACCGGAGCTCCCATCTAAATCTAAAGATTCGTATTATTTTGCGACTGGCCACCAATGATGGCTCGATCGATGGGGCGCAGTTGGTTTTTTTCTGAGATCACTTTACCCCATCCGCGGGATTCTGACCGGCCGAGTCTTTTCTGGCGGGGCGGAACCCTGGTGTCCGTGACCTTTGCGAGGCCGGCATGTTGCGGCAATTCTCCTCCGACGGCGTCCACATCGCCTATATCGACGTTTCGCCCGAGGGGCACGACCGCGGCGAGCCGATTCTGCTCATCCACGGCTTCGCCTCGAACCATCGCATCAATTGGGTGGGTCCCCGCTGGGTCGAGACGCTGACCAAGGCCGGGCGGCGGGTCGTCGCCCTCGACAACCGCGGCCATGGGGCGAGCCAGAAGCTCTACGCGCCGCGCGACTATCGCGCCGACCTCATGGCGCGCGACGCGGCGAACCTGCTCGCGCATGTGGGGATCGGGCGCGCCGACGTGATGGGCTATTCGATGGGCGCGCGCATCTCCGCCTTCCTGACGCTCGGCCGGCCCGACCTCGTCCGTTCGCTCGTCCTCGGCGGCCTCGGCGACCGGCTGGTGCACGGCGCCGGCCTGCCGGTCGGCATCGCCGAGGCGATGGAGGCGCCGACGCTTTCCGACCTTTCCGACCCGATGCAGCGCATGTTCCGCGCCTTCGCCGACCAGACGAAGAGCGACCGCGCCGCGCTCGCCGCCTGCATCCGCGGCTCCCGGCAGAGCCTGACGGAAGCCGGGGTCGCGCGCATCGCCCAGCCGACGCTGGTTGCGGTCGGCACGCGCGACGTGGTGGCGGGAGATGCGGCGAAGCTCGCGGCCATGATGCCGAACGCCGCCGCGCTCGACATTCCGGGCCGCGACCACAATGTCGCGGTCGGCGACAAGGTCTATAAGGCCGGCGTGCTGGCCTTCCTGGAGAGCCGCGCTTGAACGGCGCGTCCATCAGGCTCTGTGCTGCCGCCCGGCGCGCAGAAAGCCGGTGACAATTTCGCCTGGAACGTCGATCGTAATCGGCGAAGGCCGGCTCGAGACTGGCGATTCGACGGAGCGGAAAGCCCATGGAGCTGGCCGAGGCGAGAGCCGGGACTGCCAAAGACGACCGTTCCGGATCCGCGCTGCTGTCGGTCGAGAACGTCTCGATCCGCTTCGGCGGCGTGACCGCCCTCGACGACGTCACGTTCATGGTCGCTCCCGGCGCGATCTGCGGCCTGATCGGCCCCAACGGCGCCGGCAAGACCACGCTGTTCAACTGCGTCTCGCGCCTCTACGACCCGCACGCCGGGTCGATCCGGTTCGACGGCCGGCCGCTTTCGGGGGCGCCCCGGTACGCGATCGCGGCGCTCGGCATCGCGCGCACCTTCCAGAACCTGGCGCTGTTCGCCACCATGACGACGCGCGACAACGTTCGCGTGGGCGCGCATGCGCTGGCGAGGGGCGGCTTCCTCGCCAACGCCCTCGCGCTTCCCCTGGCGGGGCGCGAGGAGCGCCGGCTCGCTGAGCGGGCGGAGGCGCTGATCGAGGAATTCGGCCTTGAGCGGGTCGCGGACCGCCCCGTCGCCGAGCTGCCGTTCGCGGTCCGCAAACGGGTGGAGCTCGCGCGCGCGCTCGCCGTCTCTCCGAAGCTGTTGCTGCTCGACGAGCCGGCCGCCGGGCTCAATCACGAAGAGGTCGACGCGCTGAGCGAGGAAATTCGCGCCATCCGCGATCGGCGCGGAGTCGCCGTCCTGCTCGTCGAACATCACATGAACCTCGTCATGCGGGTGTCCGACCAGGTCGTGGCGCTCGATTTCGGCCGCGTCATTGCCGACGGGCGCCCGGAAGAGGTCAGGGCGAATCCTGACGTCGTGCGCGCCTATCTGGGGACGGCGGCATGAGCGGCGCGGTCCTCGAGGTGAAGAACCTCACGGCCTTCTACGGGCCAGTCCAGGCGCTGTTCGGACTCGACCTCGACGTCGAGGAAGGAGGCGTGACGGCGCTTCTCGGCGCGAACGGCGCCGGCAAGACGACCACGCTGCGGGCGCTCTCCGGCCTCATCAGGCGCGAGGGCGAGATCCGGCTGCGCGGCAAGCCGATCGGCGCGCTGTCGACGGAAGCCATCGCCCGCCTCGGCGTCGCGCACGTGCCCGACGGACGCGGCACGTTCACCGATCTGAGCGTCGAGGAGAACCTGAGGCTCGGGGCTTACGTTCGGTCCGACAGAGCGGGGGTCCGAAGGGATTTCGATCGGGTGTTGGCCTATTTTCCTCGTCTCGCCGAGCGGCGGCGCCAGCAGGCTGGCACATTGAGCGGCGGCGAGCAGCAGATGCTCGCCATCAGCCGCGCGCTCATCATGCGCCCGGGCCTCCTGATGCTGGATGAGCCGTCGTTCGGCCTCGCGCCTCTCGTGGTCGAGGAGATTTTTCGCATCCTTGCGGCGATCAACCGGGATGACGGCGTCAGCATGCTCCTTGTGGAGCAGAACGCTTCGCTGGCCCTGGAGCTTGCCGATCGCGCCGTGCTGATCGAGACGGGCCGCGCGGCGATGAGCGGCCCCTCGCAGCAGTTGCGTGCGAACGACGCCGTGCGCCGCTCCTATCTCGGCTATTGAAAGGAGCGTTCTTGAACGAATTCCTTCAGCAGTTGGCGTCCGGGCTGACCCTCGGCGGCGTCTACGCGATCCTGGCGCTGGCCCTGGTGATGATCTACCAGGCGACCCAGCTCGTGAACTTCGCCCAGGGCGAAATGGCGATGTTCTCGACCTATTTCGCCTGGAAGCTGATGGATCTTGGCTGGCCTTACTGGGGCGCCTTCGCTGCGACGGTGGTCGTCTCTTTCGTAGGCGGGGTGGCTATCGAGCGCATCGTCATTCGGCCCTTCGCCAAGGCGCCGGTGCTCGCCTCGGTGATCGTGTTCATCGGGCTTGCGCTGATCTTCAATGCGCTGGCCGGCTGGCTTTACGGCTATACGATCCAAACGTTCGACTCGCCCTTCTCGGGCGGACCGTGGTTCGGCAACGGCTATCTGTCCGCCCACGGATCCGGTGCGGTGGTTGTGAGCCTCTGCGTGCTCGCGCTCGTCTACGCCTTTTTCCGCTTCACCTCCCTCGGCCTCGCCATGCGCGCGGCGGCGCAGAACCCGACCTCGAGCCGGCTGGTCGGCATTCGTGTCGGCTGGATGCTGGCGATCGGCTGGGGGCTCGCCGCCGCAATCGGCGCCATCGCGGGGATGATGGCGGCGCCGATCGTCTATCTCGATCCCAACATGATGTTCGGCGTCCTGATCTACGCCTTCGCCGGCGCGGTGCTCGGCGGCATCGACAATCCCTTCGGCGCGGCCTTTGGCGGCTTTGCCGTCGGCGTGCTCGAGAACCTGGTCGGCGCCTACGTCGTCGGCGCCGAGGTGAAGCTTTCGGTGGCGCTCGCGATCATTATCGGCGTGCTCGTCTGGCGGCCGTCGGGCCTCTTCGGGCGCCGTCTCGTGGCGAGGGTCTGATGATGATTGAGGCGAACGCCCTGGGGCGCGTCGCGATGCTCGCGATCTTCGCCGGCGCGCTCGCCTTTCCGTTTCTGGCGTCGGGTTACCGCCTCTATCAGGGGGCGCAGGTCCTGATCGACGTCATCGCGCTCCTCGGACTCAATCTGCTGACCGGGTTCAACGGCCAGATCTCGCTCGGCCATGGCGCTTTCTTTGCGATCGGCGGCTACGGCGCGGCGATTCTCGTCGTCAAGCTCGGGCTGCCGTACTGGTTGGCGATTCCGGCCGCGAGCCTCATCTGCTTCGCCGCGGGATTCCTGTTCGGTTTTCCCGCCTTGCGGTTCGGAGGACTCTACCTCGCGCTCGCGACCTTCGCGCTCGCCGTCGCGGCGCCGCAGCTGCTCTCCTACAACGGCTTCAACGCTTACACCGGCGGCTCGCAGGGCCTGTCGCTGACGAAGCCGGGCGCGCCGTTCGGCCTTCCTTTGAGCAATGATCAATGGCTCTATCTCGTCTGCCTTTTCTGCGCAGCCGTCCTGTACCGGGCGGCGAGGAACCTGGTTCGCGGCCGCGTCGGCCGCGCGCTGATCGCCATCCGCGACCAGCCGATTGCGGCAGAAACGATGGGCGTCAACACCGCCTTGTACAAGACGAGCTGTTTCGGAATCAGCGCGCTCTTTGCGGGCGTCGCGGGCGGCTTGAGCGCGATCGTGGTCGGCTTCGTCTCGCCCGAGAGCTTCGGGCTCCCGCTGTCGCTGTCGTTTCTGGTCGGCATCGTCGTGGGCGGCCTCGCGTCGCTCGAGGGCGTGCTGTTCGGAGCGCTGTTCATCGAATTCGTGCCCAATCTCGCCGATCAGCTTTCGGTCAATTTCGGCGAGAGCGCCATGGCGCTGCCGGGGGCGATCTATGGCGTGTTTCTGATCCTTCTGATGGCCGTCGCGCCGACCGGCGTCGCCGGGCTCATTCGCTCAGTATCAGGTTTCGTTAGACGGAATTTTGCTGCATAACACATCATCGAGGTGAAGGCCGCGGCTGATCAAAACCGCGGCCAATGAAAAACAAGGAGGATCGCCATGCTGACGCGACGTTCGTTCCTCATGTCAAGCGGCGCCGCGGCCTTGGTCGCGAGCGCAGGGTCCGCGCGGGCGGAGAACGCGCCCGGCGTCACCGACACCGAGATCAAGATCGGCCAGACGATGCCTTACAGCGGGCCGGCGTCGGCTTACGGCGTGATCGGCCGCACGGAAATCGCCTATTTCAAGATGATCAACGAGCAGGGCGGCGTGAACGGCCGCAAGATCAATCTCATCAGCCTCGACGACGGCTACAGCCCGCCGAGGACCGTCGAGCAGGTTCGCCGGCTCGTCGAAGACGAGAAGGTCGCTTTCCTGTTCAATACGCTCGGAACCCCGCCGAACCTGGCCATTCGGGCCTATTGCAATGAGCACAAGGTTCCCCAACTGTTCGTCGCCACCGGCGCAGCCACGTTCAGCGACCCAAAGCAGTTTCACTGGACCATGGGATGGCAGCCGAACTACCAGACCGAGGCGAGCATCTTCGCCAAACATATCCTGAAAACCAAGCCCGAGGCGAAGATCGCCGCGCTCTATCAGAACGACGACTTCGGCAAGGACTATCTGATCGGGCTCAAGAACGGGCTCGGTGCGGACCATGCGGGCATGCTGATCAAGGCAACGTCCTATGAAGTTTCCGAGCCCACGGTGGATTCGCAGATCGTCACGCTGCAGGGCTCGGGCGCCGATGTGTTTCTGATTGCTGCGACCCCGAAGTTCGCGGCCCAGGCCGTCCGCAAGGCATACGATATCGGCTGGAGGCCGGTGCGCTACATGACCGACGTCTCGCAATCGATTGCAGCGGTCATGAAGCCGGCTGGCCTGGAGAAATCGAAAGGCGTGATCACCGCGGTTTACGGCAAGGATCCGACCGACGCCCGCTGGAAGGACGACCCGGGCTTCAAGGAATACAAAGCGTTCGTTGACAAATACATGTCGTCCAAAGACCTGATCGACTCCAACGTCGTCTATGGCTTCGGGGCCGCGGCGACGATGGTCCAGGTCCTCAAGCAGTGCGCCGCCGACCTGTCGCGCGAGAACGTCATGAGGCAGGCGGCGAACCTGCAAAACCTCGAATTGCCGATGCTGCTGCCCGGCATCAAGATCAACACCTCGCCCGACGATTACAGGCCGATCAGTCAGGAGGCGCTGGCCGAGTTCGATGGCGAGAGCTGGAAGCAGTTCGGGGGATTGTACCAGGCTTGATGGGGCTCGGTTGTCGCGATCCGCGCCATGTGAACGACCGCCGCGCTGCTGGGGGTAAAGAGGGCTGGCGGCGATCCTTTTTCGTCGCGCAGACTCCCTGTTCCTTCGAATCGGCTCGCGGCTCTATCGAATAAGCTCCTTGTTCTTCGGATAAAACTCCCTGCTCGCTTGCGGCAAATCCCTGTTTCCTCTTGCGCCGATGCGCGCCGCGTGCCGGCGGAAACCCGCCGTTGCACTCACTTGTCGGAGCGGCGGCGCCCGCTGGCCCGATCGCTGGCTTGCAGTGACCGAAGGGATCCGTGCGGCGGCCGGCGAAATTTTGGTGCGTCTGCTTGCGGATTATCGAACAGTTTGGTACAAATCAAGAACGGACACGCGGAGGGAGGCGGCAATTTCGAGCGGAGAACTCAGAACATAATTTGGCGTGCCCATCGCGATCGGCCCCGCAACCGACTTCTCGCAGTCCATTTTTCTCGACTTGCAGCGGCCAAGTCGTTGAAAAGGCTCAGAATGGCAATGGGCGGCTCTTGTAAGGAGTTGGCATGGATTCGGGGTCGGCGCCGCGTCCTCTTGGCGCCAGCGCCATAAGCGCGTGAGGTCTCCGCGGTCATGGCGCTGGCTTGAGGGCGCGCCTGTTGGTGGCCTCACCGCCGCTCGCGCATCAGCCGTGACTTGTCCCGACTCCAGTCGCGCGCCTTCTCGCTCTCGCGTTTGTCGTGCAGCTTCTTGCCGCGCCCGAGCGCGATGGCGATTTTGGCGCGGCCTTTCTCGTTGAAGTAGATTCTGAGCGGCACGATCGTCATGCCCTCGCGCTCGACGCCCCTTGCCAGCTTGGCAATTTCCTTCGCGTGCAGAAGGAGTTTGCGCGGTCTTTTCGGCTCGTGGTTGAACCGGTTCGCCTGGAGATATTCAGGGATGTTGGCGTTGTAGAGGATCACTTCGCCATTGCGGTCGACTGCGGCGTAGCTCTCGCTCACCGTCGCCTTGCCGTTCCGGAGCGACTTGACCTCGGCGCCGGTCAACATCAGGCCCGCCTCGTACGTCTCACCGATCTCGTAGTCGAAGCGGGCGCGCCGATTGTCGGCCACGACCTTGATCCTGGGCTTGTCTTTATCGGCCATGCCCTCGGGTCTCCCGGCGGCGGCCGCCTCCGGCGCGACCGGTGGTTTTCGCCGCAATAGCGCCGCAATTCGATTGCGACGGCCCTGGAGGCGTTTTCTCCCTTGCGCGCCTTAGTGCGGCGAACGGTCGCGGTCGCATGACGTCTCAGGCGTTCAACAGGCCGGCGTGCACCAGGGCGCGACGGATCAGGGCCTCCGTCGCTTGGCTCACGGGAATCATGGGCAAGCGCGTTTCATTGCGCGCGCGCCCGAGCAGATTCAGCGCATATTTCGTGCCGTTTGCGCCGGGTTCGGCGAAGATCGCCGCGTGCAGCGGCGTCAGCCGGTCCTGGATCTTCAGCGCGTGGTCCCAGTCGTCCTTGAAGACGGACTCCATCAGTTCCCCGCAGAGTTCCGGGGCGATGTTGGCGGTGACGGAGATGCAGCCGTGTCCGCCCGCCGCCATTGCGGCGAGGGCGGTCATGTCTTCGCCAGAAAGTTGGATAAAGTCCGGCCCTATAGCGTGTCGCTGGCGCGAGACGCGGCCGACGTCGCCGGTCGCGTCCTTCACGCCGACGATGTTGGGAAGCTCACTCAGGCGTTTCATGGTGTCGACCGACATGTCGACGACGCTGCGGGGAGGGATGTTGTAAATGATGATCGGAATCCCGATCGCGTCGTTGACGGCCTTGAAGTGCTGGTAGAGCCCTTCCTGCGTCGGCTTGTTGTAATAAGGGGTCACCACGAGGACGGCGTCCGCGCCGGCCCGTTCGGCGTGGATCGCAAGCGCCACAGCCTCCGTCGTATTGTTCGAACCCGCCCCTGCGATGACCGGAACGCGGCCGCGCGCCTCGTCGATGCAGATGTCGACGACGCGCCGATGCTCGTCGTGGCTCAGCGTCGGGCTCTCGCCGGTGGTGCCGACCGGCACAAGGCCGTGGGAGCCGGACGTGATCTGCCAATCGATCAGCGAGCGGAACGCCTGCTCGTCGATCTCACCGTCCCTGAACGGCGTCACCAGGGCCGGCATCGAGCCGTGAAATTTCGCCCGCTCTCTCATTTCGCGCATTCCGTTGGTTCTGCGGCCGTTCGACGCTCGCGGCGGATCCGCACCCGGACACATAACCCCGGGGAAGCGCGCGCGAAAGGGCAAACCCGGCCCGAACCCAGGCTTAACACTTCCTTAGAACAGTCGGTCCACTTTCAGGCGCAAGGATTGAACGCATGACCAAATGGCGCGCCACGGCGCTGCTCGGGGCCTCCGCGGCAGCCGTCATGATCGCCCTCGTTCCGTTCTGCACCGGGATCTTCGAGCGGCAAGTCCTCCCCCGCTTCGCCCGCGCCCCTGGCGCCGTCCCTCCGGCCGCGCGTCCGAAGCCGGGAGGCGGGACCGTCGAAACGCTGGCGCGGGACATGGCTGCGCTTCTTCGCCGGGGAATCGACTCCGCCTCGAGGAGAGGCCAAGAGGCCCCGGGGTCCCCGGGCGCGGCGGATGACATGGCGGCGCTCCTTCGCCGGGGAATTGCATCGTCCGTCGCGCCGGCCGAATCGCCGCCCTCTCCGCAAATCCCCTCCGAAGCCGCCTCTTCGGACGCCCAGCGGGGCCTCGCTTCGCAAGGCCCGCTACAGCCCGCCCCTGTCTCCCCGGCCGCGCAGGCCTACCGGAAAGGCGACGTCGCGGTGTTGACCGCGCTCGCCGCTGCGGCCGGCGACCCGGACGAGCGGGTGGCGCTGGAGTGGGCGGCCTTGCGCGCCGATCCCCATCCGACCTTCGCCACGCTCGAGGCGTTCGCCAAGGCGCATCCGACCTGGCCGGGGCTCGGCTACGTGCGCTATCGGCAGGAGGCCGACCTCCTCGTTCATGCCAGGTCCGCCTCGGCGGTCGCGAACTTCTTCGCCGCCGATCCGCCGCAGTCGAGCGCGGGGAAACTCGCCGTGGCGCGCGCGGAAATGGCGAAGGGACACACCGACGAGGCGATCCGGAGCGTTCGCGAGCTGTGGCGCGAAGGCAATTTCGACGCCTGGACCGAGAACGCGATCCTGCGTGAGTTCGGCGTCGTCCTGCTGAAGTCGGACCACAAGTACCGCGCCGACCGTCTGCTTTACGCCGAAAACTACCCCGCCGCCTTCCGCGCCGCGGCGCTAGCCGGTTCCGACGAGATGGCGCTCGCTCAGGCGCGCGCCGCCGCGGCGCGCGGGCCGCTGAGCCCGGCGCTGCTCAAAGCCCTGCCCCCGGCGCTCAAGAACGATCCCGGCCTCCTGTTCGCCCGCATCCAGGACGCGCGCCGGTCGAACCGCGCCTATGAGGCGGCCATGCTGCTCAACCTGGCGCCGAAGGACCGCGAGTCGCTCATCAATCCCGACAAGTGGTGGTCGGAGCGGCGGATGGTCGCGCGGGAGCTCCTCGACCTGAACGAGCCCAAGCTCGCCTTCGAACTCTGCGACCAGGCGGCGGCGCCGGACGATGCCGCCGACAAGGTCGATCTCGATTTCCACGCCGGCTGGATCGCCCTGCGCTTTCTCGGCGACGCGCCGGAAGCCGCCAAGCGCTTCGCCCTCGCCGCCGAGGCGGCCGAGACGCCGCTGTCGATCGCGCGGGCCGAATATTGGCGCGGCCGGGCCGCCGAGGCGATGGGGAACAAGGACGAAGCGAAGCTGCACTACGAGAACGCGGCGACCGAGCCGATCGCCTATTATGGACAGCTCGCCGCCGAGCGTCTGGGTGCGAAGCGGCTCGAGCTGCGGATGCCGAGCGCTGTCGCGGAAGGCGCGGAGCGCGACGAGGCTGTGCGGGCGGCGGAAGCGCTCTACGCCGACGGGCTCGACGAGCTGGCGACCTCGCTCGCCTACGAGGCGGCGCGCTCCTGGCGCGACGAGGCGCAGATGGCGGCGATGGCCGAGGTGGTGAAGCGGCACGCCAACGCCGCGACCCAGGTTCAGTTCGGCAAAATGGCGACCCTGCGCGGCTACGCCTTCGACGCGATGGCGTTCCCGTCGTCCGGCGTGCCGGTCTTCGTGCCGCTCGCCCACTCGGCCGACCTCGCCAGCATCTACGCGGTCGCACGGCAGGAGAGCGAGTTCGTCTGGCATGCGGCGTCCGGTGCGGGGGCCAAGGGCCTCATGCAGATCCTGCCCTCGACGGCGGCGTCGACCGCCAAGCGCGAAGGAGTCGCTTACGACTACGCGCGACTCATCGTCGATCCGTCCTTCAACACCCAGCTCGGCGCGGCCTTCCTCGGCCAAGTGATGGAGGACGAGGGCGGTTCGCGCGCGATGGCCTTCGCCGCCTACAACGCCGGTCCCGGGCGGGTGGCGCAGTGGATCGCCGCCTACGGCGACCCGCGCAAGGGCGCCGATCCGGTCGACTGGGTCGAGCGCATCCCGTTCGACGAGACGCGCGATTACGTGGAGCGGGTCAGCGAGAACCTCGGCGTCTACAAGCAGCGCTTCGTCAAGGACCCACCGCTGGTCGGCCAAATCTTGCCGCGGATGGCGACGGAATAGGGCTAAAGGCGTTTGCCTCTGGCGGCCTTGCGTCACTCCTGGCGCTTCCGGATCCACCGGACGACAGCGCAAGCTTGCGGCGGCGACCTTCGGCCGCGGGCGCGAGGCAAGGTAGACGCCCGACAAGCCGTCACCCAACCAGCGCCTGCACCGTCTCGTTGAGCTTCGGCACGTCGACGGAATAGGCGAAGGTCGAATCCTTCACGTGCCGCGGCATGCTCTCGAGCGCCTCCGCCGTCTGGCGCTGGAAGAGCGCCACGTACTCGAGCCCGAGCATCGCGCACAGGTGCGACGACCACGGGTCGTGCTGGCCCTCGGCGATGATCTCGACCACCCTCGTTCCGGGAGAGCAGAACATCACGTTCGCGATCGCGGCGCCGAACTCGCAGACAATGACGTCGGCCTGCGCGAACGTGAGAGCCTGCTCGTCGAACGACAGTTTCTCCGGCTGGATGGCGACGAAGCCGAGCGGCTTCAATGCGTCGATCATCTCTCCCCGGTTGGTCAGGTTGCGGCTGTTGGCGAGGCCGCGGCAGACCGCCACGCGTTTCGACGTCGTCCCCACGGGCGCCGCTTTGCGGATGTTGGCGAGAATGGCGGCGAAAGCCTCCTTATGCTGAAGATGGGCGTTCTGGCAGGCCACGCCGCTGTGCCGGTTGCTGACGACGGCGTGGTGAAGAAAGACCGGCCGCGGCCGGATCTCGTGGATGAGCCCATCGGGAACGTCGAGCCGCGCGACGAGCGCCCGCTGCCAGGGTTGCAGGGTCCAGGTCAGCATCGGAGCGCGCATGCGGGCGCCAAGGTGGATGAGCGGGACGATGTCCAGGAGGTAGTGGCCGTAGTTCGGCCGCTCGGAATTGGCGATCAGGAGACGCTCGCTAGGCATCGCCGGCGCGGCTTTCAGCCGCTCGAGATAGAGGAGATGCTCCCGCCCGCCGTCGGGCAGGGGCTTTTCGACGATCGCCTCGACCGAGGAGAGGAAGCCCTCCTGGAACGGTCCGAGGAACGAGTGACGCCAGACGAGGCCCCGATTCGAGACGAGAAGCCCGAGCTTGGGAAACCAGTATTGGTCGACGAGGTGCTCGAGCGTCAGCGGCGGCGCGTAGACGTCATGGTCCACGTAGTGCATCGCCTCCGTGGTCGTCGAATTGACGCTCAGCTGATTGAGCTTCGTGCGATACTCGCAGGCCTCGACCACCGTGCATTGCGCGAGCGGCGGTGGAATGTGGCCGTCGAACGGAACGGCCGCGAGCTCCGTTGTCCGGTCGACCGCGACCGGGATCCCGGTCCCCGAGCGGGCCAAAAACGCGCTGCGCAGCCGACGACGGAGATCCTTGAGCGGCATTCGCACGGTCTTGCGCCAAAGACCATGCAGCAACCGGCTGACGCGCATGCGGGTCGCGTTCTCGACGCTGTCGGAAGTCGCAAAAGTCGGCCTGCCGTGCCGCAAGAAGGGATCCCCGCGCTGAAGCCCGGGCCGGCCCCGGACATCTCTGGCGCTGTCATTGCGAGCCGAAAATGCCCTGCAGGGCCGGGCCGATGACCCGGCCGGGCGCGGTCAGCGACCGCGCCCTACAGCCCTTGGCTTCGCTCCTCGCCATGACGGCGCGGGCGCTCCTTTGCCCCAGAGAGCCGTCCACGGCAAGCTGGCTTATCCACCGCCTTCTCGGTCGGAACGATGACTTCGACCGAATCCGACGCTACCGCTCGACTCGCTCATGGCGTTCCGATTCGTCCACACCGCCGACATTCACATCGATTCGCCGCTGCGTACGTTGGCGCGGCGCGGCGCGCGCCGAGTTCATCGGCGGAGCGAGGCGGAAGGCCTTCGCCGCCGTCATCGATCTCAGCCGTGCCGAGCAGTTCGACGCGCTGCTGATCGCCGTCGACGCCTCTACGACGGCGAGCAGACCTCGACGAAGCCTGCGCGCTTCCTCGCTGACCAGCTGAAGCGCGTTTATGAGTCGGGCGTCCGGACCTTCATCATTCGCGGCAATCACGGCGCCGAGTCCCGCATCACGCGCGAACTCGCTCTGCCGGAGTCGGTGAAAGTGTTCGGCGGGCGCGCGGAGTCGGTCGCCCTCCCTGAGGGCGGCCTTCGACGTCGTCTTGCACGATGTGAGCTTCGCGCACGCGAACTGGTTTCTGTGGATTGCGCGAAGCTCGCCAAGCTTATGCACTTGATCACGCCGTTTGTTCCTGTTATGTTCGACCCATGAACTTTCGATTCTTGCACGCCGCCGACCTGCATCTCGGAAGTCCCCTTCAGGGACTTGCCCAGAAGGACGAGGGCGTCGCCCGACGCTTGGCGAGCGCGAGCCGCGCCGCCTTCGAGGATCTCGTGACGAAAGCGCTCGAGGAGAACGTGGCCTTCGCCGTCATCGCCGGCGACGTGTTCGACGGCGACTGGAAGGACGCCTCGATCGGCCTGTTCTTCAACCGGCAGCTCGCTCGGCTCAGCAATCGCAGCGTCTCGACCTACTTTCTGCGCGGCAATCATGACGCCGAAAGCGTAGTGACGAAATCGTTGCCCTGGCCCCACAAGGTCGTTGAATTCTCGACCAGGCGGCCCGAAACCCACCGGATCGAGGCCGTGCGCGTTGCCCTGCACGGTAGGGGATTTCCCAAGCGCGACGTCGGCGAGAACTATGCTCTCGACTACCCGGCGCCCATTCCGGGCTGGTTCAACATCGGCGTGCTGCATACGGCCTGCGGACGGACGGGGCATGAGAACTACGCGCCCTGCACGCCGGCCGACCTTGCCGCCCGAGGCTACGACTATTGGGCGCTCGGCCATGTCCACGCCTTCGAGATCGTCTCAAGGGACCCGTGGATTATATACCCCGGCAACTTGCAGGGGCGCAGCGTCAGAGAATGCGGCGAAAGGGGCGCGGTGATCGTCGAGGTCGCCGGCGCTCGCGTCATGGACGTGAGGCGGGTGCTGACCGACCGCGCGCGCTGGGCGGAGGTTGTGATCGACGCGGGCGAGCACGGCGACGAGCAGGGGCTCCTCGACGCGGTGGAAGCGGCGGTAAAGCCGCACGCAGAGCGGGCGGAAGAGCGGCTTCTCGCGGTGCGGGTGACGCTCGCGGGCGCGGCGCGGCTCAATGCGCGATGGCTCGCCGACCCCGACCTCCGCGACCGGGTCGAGGCCGCTGCGCAGCGCTGCTCCGAGGACGTCTGGCTCGAACGGCTGCGCATTGCGACTTCGGAGCCGCGCCGGGAAGCGGGCGGCGCGGCGCTTGTGGAGTTGGACATTGCGGCCTCGCTCGATGCCTGTGCGGCCGACCCCGATTTGCGCGCGCGCCTCATGGAGGCGATCGGGACCGTCAAGGCCAAATTGCCCGGCGGCATGCGAGAGGACCCGGTCGCCGCCCTCGACATCGAATCGATCCTGGCTGCCGCGCGAGCGCTCACCCTCGGCCGGGCGGCCTGAGACCCCGTGCGGTTGCTCAGCCTCGAACTCGAGAAATTCGGCGCCTTCGACCGGCTGCGTCTCGTCTTCCGGTGGGGGGCGCGGCTCCACGTCGTCTACGGCCCGAACGAGGCGGGAAAGTCGACGGCGCTCGCCGCGGTCGGCGCGCTCCTTTTCGGCGTGCCGGAGCGGACGTCCTACGCCTACCACTTCGCGGGCCAGGAGCTGCGGATCGGCGCTGAGATCGTCGCGTCGGACGGCCGCGCGCTCGCGTTCCGCCGCCGCAAGGGACGCAAGAACACGCTCCAGGGGAGCGACGGCCAAACTTTGTCCGACGACGCGCTCGCGCCCTTCCTCGGCGCGCTGGGCGAGGACGTGTTCAGGCGCTCCTTCGGGCTCGACGCGGCGGGGCTGCGCCGCGGCGGCGAAGCGATGCTCAAGGCGGACGGCGACCTCGGCGCCGCGATGTTGGAGGCGGCCTCGGGCCTGCGAGGACTGGTCGACCTGCGCAAAGCGCTCGATGACGAGGCGGAGGGGGTCTTCGGCGAACGCAAGGCGGGTCATCGCCTCTTCTATCAGGCGCTCGACCGGTTTTCCGCGGCGCGCGATGCGATCCGCGAAAAGGAGCTACGGGTCGACGAATGGAAGAAGCTCAATGCGGATATCGAGTCGCTGAGCGGGAAACTCGACCAGGTCCGCTCCGAGCGCCGCGCTGCCGAGGCCGAAAGGGCGCGTCTGAGCCGGCTCAGGCGCTCGGCGCCCGTGCTCAACGACATCCGGGAGCGCGAAGCGAGGCTCCAGGATTTCGCCGACCTGCCGGCGTTCGCTCCCGGCGCGGCCGAGCGCCTCGGGGGCGTGCTCGACGCGGCGCGCGCCGCGGCGGAGGCGACGGCGCGCGCCGGGGCGGACGAGCATCGCTTGGTTGAGGAACTGGAGCGGATCGCGGTCAACTCCTCGGTGCTCGCCGAGGCGCCGGCGATCGAGGCGCTGTTTCAGGCGAGCGGCGGCTACGCCAAGGAGAAGCGCGACCTGCCGAGGATTCAGGCCGAGGCCGACGGCCTTCTTGCGGCGCTCGACGGTCACGCGCGATCGCTGGGATTGGCGGACGCCGACGCTTTGGAGCTGCACCGGCCGACGGCGGCTGCGAAGGCCGAGCTGCGCAGGCTGATCGCCGAGGGGCGCAAACTGTCGGCGGCAGCGGCCGAGCGGGCCGGACGCCTCGCCGAGGAGCGCAAGGCCGTGGAAGCTCTGCGTGCCGCGCGAGAGAACCGTCCCGCCGCAGCCGACCCCAAGCCGCTGCGCGAGAAGTACGCGGCCCTCGGCAGGGTCGCCGAACGGGCGCGCAGGCTCGCCGAGGCGCGCGCCGAGCACTCAAAGGCCCGGGAGGACCTCGCCGACGCCGCGCTGCGGCTCGATCCGCCGGCCGCCGACCTCGACGCGCTCGCGCGGGCGCCACTGCCGCGCGGGAGTGACGTCGCGCGGTTGCAGGCGGCGTTCGACGAGGCGCGCGATGGGGCGCGCGAAGCGGCCAAGACGCTCGAGGCGATCGAAAAAGAAATGAGGGAAACGACCGGCCGCATCGCCTCACTGGTCGCCGGCCGCCCGCTCGCGACGGCGGAAAGGATCGATGAAGCGCGCGCCGTTCGCGACGAAGCCTGGGGGCCGCTGCGCGCCTCGCTGATCGGCGCGGGCGACGCGCCGCCGCCGGCGGCGCTGCCGGCGGCCGTCACCGAATTCGAACGCCTAAAGTCCGAAGCCGACCGCATGTCGGACGACGCGAACGCGGACGCCGGCCGCTTGGCGGAGCACGGCATCGAGACGTTGCGGCTCGACGAAGCGACGCGTCGATATGCGCTCGCTCAGGCGGCAGAGGCGCTGGCTTCGCAGCGCATGGCGAGGACCGAGCGGGAATGGCGCGAGCTTTGGGCCGGCGTTTGCGCGCAGCCCCGGCGGCCGGCAGACATGCGCGAATGGGCCAACGGCGTTTCGCAGCTCTTGGCGGAGCGCGCGAAGCTCAGGGCGCGCCAGACACAACTCGATGCGGAGCAGCGGGGGCTCTCCGGCGTCGAGCCGATCCTCGCCGCGCTCGCGCTCGAGAGCGGGCTGATGGCGATCGACGGTCTCGATTGCGCGCTTCTTTCCGAACGGGTCGAGCGACGCCTCGAGGAGATGGCGGGCGCGTGGGAGGCTTCGCGCGAGGTCGAGACGCGATTCACCGAAACGCGCCGGCGTCTTGAGGAGGCCGCGCGGGAGGAGGGGGAAGTCGCGGCGCAACTGGCTGACTGGCGAGCGCGCTGGGATGCGGCGTTGAACGCGGTCGCGCTCGACGCGGGGGCGTCGATCGAGGCGGCGGAGACTGCGCTCGAAGTCTGGGACAAAGCATTCAACGACGCGGAGAAGCATCGCGACCGCGCACGACGCGTCGCAGGCATGAGGCGGAATATGAATGAGTTCGAGTCGGACGCCCGTGGCGTCGTCGCGCGGTGTGCGCCGGACGTCGCGGAGCTTCCTTGCGAAGCGGCGGCGCGGCTCCTCAACGAGCGCCTGGTCGAAACGCTCAAGGCCCAGACCCAGCGGAACGACGCCGCCGCGCTGCTAGATGCGGCGCGACAGGCAGTCGAGGATGCGCGGGCGCGCCAGGACGCGGCTGATGAGGCGCTCGCTTCGCTGGCGGAGCGCCTGCCCGCAGGCGCCGATCCGGCGGCCATGCTCGCGCGCGAGCGCGAGCGCGCGCAGCTCGCCGAAGCGCTCCGCCAGCGCCGGATTCACCTCATCGATCTTGCCGACGGGGTCGACGAAATGCGTCTCGCGGAGGAGATGATGGGGTTCGACCCGGACGCCGCAGCCGCGCGCCTGGCCGAGCTTGCGCGCAGAGACGAGGACCTCGGGCGGATCGAGAACGACCTTTACGCTCAGCGTTCTCATCGCCTGCGCGAGCGCGACGCCCTCGAGGCTGGCGTCGGCGCCGAGGAGGCCTGGCAGCAACGCCGCAATGCGGAGGCCGAGCTTCTCGAATCCGCGCGGCGATGGGCGGTGCTGAAGGCGGCCTCCGCCCTGCTCAACGGGGCGCTCGAACGCCATCGCGCGGCGCGGCGCGATCCGCTGATGACGCGCGCGGCGGCGATATTCGCGATGCTGACCGGCGAAGCCTTCGAGGGACTCGATCAGAGTTTCGATGAAGAGGACGAGTTGCGGCTCGTGTGCGTTCGGCGTGGCGGCGAGCGCGTGCCAGTCGCGGGCCTGAGCGAGGGCACGCGCGACCAGCTCTATCTCGCGCTACGCCTCGCTTACATCGAAGATTACGCGTCCCGCGCCGAGGCGCCGCCGTTCATCGGCGACGACCTTTTCGCAAGCTTCGACCCGGCCCGCACCGCCCACGGCCTAGAAGCGCTGGCGGCGATCGGCGATCGCGTGCAGCCGATCCTGTTCACCCATCACCCGCATGTCGTCGAGGCGGCTCACGCGCGGCTTGGCGCAGCCGCCGACATTATCCGTATCGGATTCAACAGCACCGCAGCGATCGCGGCCTGACCACCGAGCCGAACGGCGGTCCGAGACGCTGATCGCGCTCGGGGCCGACGACGGCTCGAAGGCGGCCGAGCAATTGTCGAAGGGGGCTCGCTTCCAGCTCGACCTCGCGCAGACCTTCGGCCATTTTTTGCGCCGAGGAGGCGCTGCGCCTCTTCGCCGACATAAGGCGGATGGGGCAGGTCATCTAACTGACCCACCATCTGCATTTGACCGAAATCGCGCGGCGCGTCTGCCCCGAGGCGAAGGTGCACGAGCTGGCGTAATTCCCCTCTCCCGCCTGCGGGAGAGCATCTGTGATGAGAGTCAAGCATGACGTGGCTTCCAGAGCCTGTTTT
>DASRSL010000002.1:0-39988 GCA_035656495.1 Roseiarcus sp. | reverse complement strand
CGAACTAGACGGAAGCGGCTTCGCCAACGTAAGATGGTATGCAGAGCGAGCTGCTGATCCCAAGACTAACAATTCTAGAACTGAACCCGCTGTGGCGAACGCGGGCACTATTTTCCCGTCTGCGCAATGAGCCATATTGGGGTTTGGGTTGTACCACAATCGTGGCAGTAACCTTGTGTAGGCGGGTCGACTCTTCGAGATCGGTAAAAGACGTAGGCTTTATTCTACAGTCTTAAGCTCCTAGACTGTGTTAATTAACCGCCGCAAATTGAAATTACGGTGACGCGACCGTCTTTACCGAATTGCAAATCTATGTGCGCGTCGCCATATGACTCGCATCGTCCGCGTCGTCGTTCCCGACTTGCCGCATGTCACTCAGTGCGGCAATCGGCGCGAGCGGTCTTCTTCGAGGACGACAACTACGCGCTCTATCGCGATTGGCTCGGCCAATCCTGCCGGTGCTTCGGCGTCGAGGTCTGCGCGTCCCGTGAGGATCGCGCAGCTGGGACGGAGGCCACAGCGAGGCTGGCCGCCCGGCATGCGCCGAACGCACTGAGGATCGCGTCAGCCTGATCACACGGTCCTGTTTTGCTTCTTCAGCTTCTTCGTGCGGTGTTTCTGGTAGTCGAATACGGCGGCGGCGAACGGGAGCGACCTGCCCAGGCGCAAGTGCGTGAGCGAGACGACCAGCACTCGGCCGCTTTCCTGGGGTTCGATGTGGCAGAGGATGCCGCCTTCGTCGCCGCCGTATGAGACGTCACGCACGATCTGACGCGGTTCGAGGTCGAACGGGGGCGTCGCGGCGCGAAGCTGCGCAATCAGCGGCGGCGTCAACTCGACCTCGAACGGCGCGGCCGCCTTCAGGCTCGCGATGAGGTCTTGCGTCTTTTCCCATTTGTCGAGCATGGCGATCCTGGAACGATTCTCTCTGCTTTTGCCGTCATGGCCGGGCTTGTCCCGGCCATCCACGCGGTTCCGCGTCAACGGTCCCAAGTTCCTTATAATCTATTCTTTTCAGTCTTTTGCCTGGATCAGCGCAGAACAGGAGCCGGACTCTGGCGGCATTTCGGCGTGGATGGCCGGGACAAGCCCGGCCATGACGGTGACCCAGGGACCGCGCGCCCCTACTCCGCCGCCTCCACCCTCGCCGAAGCCGCCGCGTGCTTGCGCTCCTCGATGTGCTTCGCCTTCGCCGCCGCCTGGCGGGCGGCGTCGGAGAGCTGGTACATCTCCTGATGGTCGTAATCGTCGGAGGTTCTCAGCGCCTCGTCGGTGTAGTGCTTCGCGTTCGGGTCCTTCAGCACGCCCCGCATGAACCACCAGATCTTCGCGAGCTTCACCGCCGCCTGGCCGTGGACCGAGAGGAGATGCCAGACGTATTTCGGGTAGAAGAGGAACGGGTTCTCGCGCGGCAAGGTCGGGCGGCGGTCGCGCCGCACCTTGCGGCGGATGAGGCCGGCCTCGAGCGGATAGATGTGGTAGAGCGTGCTCGCCGCCCAGAAGGTGACGAGAAGGAAGGCCACCGTGTCGGCCCGGGCGCCGCCGGCCGCGGCGCGGCGGATCACCGTCTTCATGTGGTCGTCGGTGTAATAGGTCTTGAAGGCGTCGTGGTAGAGCTTCTGCCATTCCGCCCGGCTCATGCGCGGGTGGTCGCAGACCACATGCTCGAGGTCGAACTTGTTGAGGTCGGGGTCGATGTCGACGCCCGCCGCGACCGCCTTGGCGTGGTCCTCGCAGCCGGGCAGCGGCGTCAGGCATGAGAACTGCAGGATATCGAGCGGCAGCTCGCGCTGGATGATCTCGATGCGGCGGACGACCGATTCCGGCGTGTCGCCCGGGAAGCCGATGATGTAGCCGCAATAGGTGATGCAGCGATGCTTGCGCCACTCGAGCAGAAGCTCGCGGTAGTCAGAAATGTGGTTCTGCTTCTTCTTCGCCGCGGCGAGGTTGTCGGGATCGATGTTTTCCAGGCCGATGAACACCCGCTTGACCCCGGCGGCCGCCGCCTTCTCGATGAAGCGCGGGATCTTGTGGCAGGCGGTGTCGACCTGGATGACGAAGCGGGAGTTCAAGCCCCCCTGCCGGAGCTCAATCAGCCGGTCAAAAATCGACTCCCAGTTGCGGTTGCGCGCGAGATTGTCGTCGGTGATGAAGAAATAGCGCACGCCGTTCTTGTGGTTCGAACGGACGATCGCCTCGATGTCGTCGGCGGTGCGGTAGCGGGACTTGCGCCCCTGCACGTTGATGATGGTGCAGAACGAGCAGAGGAACGGGCAGCCGCGCCCCCCGTCGAAGCTCGAGATCATGCCGATCGAGCGGCCGACGCGGTCGCGCGGCAGGAACGGGTGCGCCGCGCCCTCGAGGCCCGGCAGATCGTCGAGGTAATTGTAGATGGGCTTCAGCGTTCCGGCCGCCGCGTCGCGCAAAACTTCGGCGAAGCGGCCCTCGGCCTCGCCGGCGAAGAGCGAAATGCCGAGGTCGAGCGCCTCCTTCAGCGAGTCCGGCGTCTCTTTCAGCATCGCGAGACACCCGGAGACGTGGAAGCCGCCGATGCAGACGGGGATCCCGGCCGCCCGCAACGGGCGGGCGCAGTCCATCACCCGCGGATACTGGTTCGACTGCACCCCGACGAAGCCGACCAGGCCGAAGCCGCCGGCGTCCCTGATCTGGCGGGCGATCTTATTCGGGCGGACTCTTGTGTTGGTCTCGTCGACGGGAAAGATCTCGATGTCGACGTCCTCGCCCAGCGCCCCGTTCTCCATGGCGTCTTTGGCGATGCCGTAGAGGCAGGCGAGCGAGTTGGACGGCAGGGCGGACTTCGCCCACTGGATGACGTAGCCGTCGTCGTCGTAATGCGACGGCTTGACGAGGAAAAGCAGAAACCGACGCTTGGGCGTGTCCAACATCAAGTCAGGCTCCCCTGAAGGTCTAAAATGTCGCCCCGGTGATTCCACAATTATGGTCGCCCTGCGGCGGAGCGATAGCAGCCTTTTGGCGGCGGCACAATCGCCGACCGGCGCGCCCTCAAGGGCGGATCGCCGATCGGCGCCCTATAACAGGGGCGGAGAAAGCGGCATGGTTAAGCGATGGTTGAAAGCGGCAGGTCGAGCAGGCGGAAGACCCGCCGGCCGAATCCGCAATCGTTCTGGAAGGCGGCGCATGACGGGCGGCAAGAGCAACAAGGCGGGGCACGCCGCACGGCGGGTGATCAGCCCCTTGCTGGCCAACCTCTACATGAACCGATTTCTAAAGTTTTGGCGGATGATAACTCCCAGGCTCTCGCTCGGTCGGTCCGTCTTTGAGGAGCTGGCGACACCCGCCGGCCTCGTCCTGAGGCGCCGCGAAGCGCCAAGGGCGCGCAGCGGCCTCGAAGGACGCTCCAGATCGCGCCGACGCGATAATCCGGTTCGGCCATCAGGGCGTCCTGGAGCATCCTTCGAGGCTCTTGCTTCGCAAGAGCGCCTCAGGATGGGGTCGTCGATGAACTTTAGGCCGACTCCACGCGAGCCTCATTGGGAGTTACGGCGGATGCGAGAATGCGGAGCGAAGTTCCGCGGCCACCTGGTCACCTTTGCCGACGACTTCGTCATCCTCAGCCGCGGTCGCGCGGAGGAGGCCCTGGAGTGGACGAGAGCGACGCCTGAGCGGGTTGCGCACTTATGTTAGGTCCTGGCCCCACCTGCTTGTGCAGGTTGGCGCACTGTAGCATCTTCGCGTCATTAGGCGCCAGCTGAGTATGTAAGATGCAGAAAAAAATGACCCCTTTCGATAACCTCTGTGTTGAAGTACCGGAACTTTTTGATGGATTGGACTGGTCCTTTTTTGATTACGCTCATATTTCCTTGAGATACAAGTATATCTATGTTGAGACCCCCAAGGCCGCCTGCTCCTCAATAAAAACATTTCTTCAGAGAATAGAATTGGACGATGAGGCTTTTTGTCTTCCTGGAGAGCTGGTTCATCTGCGCGTATACTCTCCACTCCTTTCCCCTGTGCAGATCGGGTCTTTCCGTAAGTTGCTATCAAGCCCCTCGAAATACTTTATTTTTTGTGTCGTAAGGAATCCGTTCACCCGGTTGCTCTCTGCCTACCTGGATAAGATTCAGAGAAATAAGCCAGAAAAGAAAAAAATAGTGGAAACGCTTGGGATCCCGGACGAAATGTATTTTGACCACCTGGAATTCGGAGATTTCGTCGAGGCGGTTGTCAATAACCCTGAGAAATCATCGGATGCACATTGGGATATGCAAGCGCAACACCTAAAATACAAGCGCGTAGATTACGATTTTATTGCTAGATTTGAGAATATCGAGAGAGATGTCAACGTTATAAGTGAGAAGATCGGCGCGCCTGCTAAATTTAGACTTGACCGTCATGGAAATGAAGCCACCAACGCCAGCCGATTTCTAAAGGACTATTATTCAGACGAAATCGCCAACAGGGTCGTAGCTCACTACAATGTGGACTTTAAAACATTTGACTACAGCACAAGATGGCAGGACGCCGGCGCTGGGTAGTTGCCCGATCTCTGTCCCTTGAGGCGAGGCCCATACCGCCGTCGGTCATGTTATGGGCGCCATTGAGATCCTTGTCGGAGAGGGCGTGTGACCCTGGCGAGCAGAAATGAGGGAGGGGATCGCGCGGTCAAGCGGCCGCGGCGGCAGGCTATCACGATCCTCGGCGTCCCTGTCGAGGCGGGCGCGGGCGTCGCCGGCTGCGCCATGGGGCCGGCCATGTTGCGCACGGCGGGCCTCGTCCGGATGCTGCAGGAGCTCGGGCAAGACGTCGTCGATCGCGGCGATTTGGCGCCCCCCCGCCCCCTCGCCCATCTTGAACCGAAGGCCGGCAAATCTCGCAACTTCGCCGAGATCGCGGCCTGGGCGCGCGCATTGGCGCGCGAGACCTACGCCATCATGCGCGAGGGACGGCTCCCCATCGTTCTCGGCGGCGACCATTCCCTTGCGATGGGCTCGATCGCCGGCTTCGCCCGCCACGCCGCGGAGGCGGGGCGAAAGCCCTTCGTGCTATGGCTCGACGCGCACTCGGACTACAACACTCCGCTGACCTCTCTCTCGGGCAACATGCACGGCATGCCGGTCGCGATGCTCAGCGGCGAACCCGGTTTCGACGACGTCCTCGGCGACGAGCCTCACGGGCTCGTCGACCCGTCCCGCGTGCATCTCTTCGGAATCCGGTCGATCGACGCCGACGAGCGCAGGCTCCTGCAGGCTCGCGGCGTCGATGTCGTCGACATGCGCCGCCTCGACGAGGACGGCTTCGCCCTGTCGATCAGGCGGATCATCGATCGGGTCCGCGCCGCCGATGGCCTGCTGCATGTGAGCCTGGATGTCGACTTCCTCGACCCGGCGATCGCGCCGGGCGTCGGCACGGCGGTCCCGGGTGGAGCGACGTACCGCGAGGCCCATCTGGTGATGGAGCTTTTGTACGAGTCCGGCTTGTCGCCGTCGCTCGACCTTGTCGAGCTCAATCCGTTCCTCGACGAACGGGGAAAAAGCGCCTTGCTGCTGGTCGACCTGGCCGCAAGCCTGTTCGGTCGGCAGGTGTACTAGGCGTCAGATTTCCTTTATTGCAATTCGAGGCGCCCTGCTTCGGGACAGCCGTCCGCGGCCTTGCGTCGCCAACTGTCCTTGAAGACACAGGACTTGTTTATGTTCGACCTGCGCTTCGCCAGACGACTGACGCCGTCTGAGCCAAAAGTTCGGCTTGATCGCATCCGGTTGATCAGTGAATAGGACGCGCCGAACCTCCAGCTGCCCCGTGCCCACGTCGCGACCCACAGCTGCGTCCCACACGCGTAGAAGGAGCGAAAGACCAATGGCGCGCAAGAAAATTGCTTTGATCGGGGCTGGTCAGATCGGCGGCGCCTTGGCTCACTTGGCCGCCCTGAAGGAGCTGGGCGACATTGTCCTCTTCGACATTGTCGACGGCGTTCCGCAAGGGAAAGCGCTCGACCTCGCCGAATCCGGCGCGGTGGAAGGCTTCAACGCGAAGCTGGCCGGGGCTGGCGACTATGCGGCCATCGCCGGCGCCGACGTCGTCATCGTGACCGCCGGAGTTCCCAGAAAGCCGGGCATGAGCCGCGACGATCTGCTCGGCATCAATCTCAGAGTGATGGAGGCGGTCGGCGCCGGCCTCAAGGCGCACGCTCCCGACGCTTTCGTCGTCTGCATCACCAATCCGCTCGACGCGATGGTGTGGGCGCTGCAGAAGCTTTCCGGCCTGCCGGCGAACAAGATCGTGGGCATGGCCGGCGTCCTCGACTCGGCGAGGTTCCGATATTTCCTCGCCGAGGAGTTCAACGTCTCGGTCGAGGACGTCACGGCTTTCGTGCTCGGGGGCCACGGCGACGACATGGTGCCGTCGGTGCGCTATTCCACCGTCGCCGGCGTGCCGCTGCCCGATCTCGTCAAGATGGGCTGGACGACGCAGGCGCGGGTCGACGCCATCGTCGAACGGACCCGCAAGGGCGGCGGAGAGATCGTCAACCTCCTCAAGACCGGTTCGGCCTTCTACGCCCCCGCCTCCTCCGGCCTGGCCATGGCGGAGGCTTATCTCAAGGACCAGCGGCGCGTCCTGCCCTGCGCTGCGCGCCTGACCGGGCAATATGGCGTCAGAGACACCTACGTAGGCGTGCCGGTGGTGATCGGCGCGAACGGCGTCGAACGCGTCATGGAGATCGCGCTCGACGACCAAGAGAAGGCGATGTTCGCCAAGTCCGTCGCCGCCGTCCATACGCTGATGGAAGCCTGCAAGTCGATCAATTCCGCGCTCGCCTGACAGGCAGTTGAGCGCCCGTTTGGCCCGGACGCTCGCTTCTCTTCGAGGTTGTCGTCCCGATGAACATTCATGAATATCAGGCGAAGGCGGTGCTCCGCGCCTTTGGCGTCCCGGTCGCCGGCGGCTTTCCGGCATTCACGCCCGAAGAAGCGGCGGAGGCCGCCAAGAAGCTCGGAGGATCGCTCTGGGTGGTCAAGAGCCAGGTTCACGCCGGCGGTCGGGGCAAGGGTAAGTTCAAGGAGTCTTCCGCGGGCGACAAAGGGGGCGTCCGGCTCGCCCGCTCGATCGAGGAAGTCGAAGTCTTCGCCCGGCAGATGCTGGGCGCGACTCTGGTCACGGCGCAGACCGGTCCGGCCGGCAAGCAGGTCAACCGCCTCTATATCGAGGATGGGGCAAATATCGACAAGGAGTTCTATCTCTCGGCGCTGGTCGACCGCCAGACGAGCCGGGTGTCGTTCGTCATTTCGACCGAGGGCGGCGTCAACATCGAGGAGGTGGCGGTTCACGCGCCCGAGAAGATCCACACGTTTTCCGTCGATCCGGCGACTGGAATCATGCCCCATCACGGCCGCACCGCGGCGCGCGCGCTCGGTCTGACCGGCGATCTCGCCAGGCAGATCGAGAACCTCGTGACGCGACTCTACGCCGCCTTCGTCAACAAAGACATGTCCATGCTGGAAATCAACCCGCTGATCGTGATGACGAACGGGCAATTGCGCGTGCTCGACGCCAAGGTCTCGTTCGACGACAACGCTCTTTATCGTCACCCCGACGTCCTCGCCCTGCGGGACGAGACGGAGGAGGACGCCAAGGAAATCGAGGCCTCGAGGCACGACCTCAACTATGTCGCCCTGGACGGGACGATCGGCTGCATGGTCAACGGCGCCGGCCTCGCCATGGCGACCATGGACATCATCAAGCTCTACGGCGAGAGCCCGGCGAACTTCCTCGACGTCGGCGGCGGCGCCTCGAAGGAGAGAGTCACGGCGGCGTTCAAGATCATCACGGCCGATCCGAAGGTGAAGGGCATTCTGATCAACATTTTCGGCGGCATCATGCGCTGCGACGTCATCGCCGAGGGCGTGATCGCCGCGGTGAAGGACGTCGGCCTCAACGTTCCCCTCGTCGTGCGCCTCGAAGGCACCAACGTCGACCTCGGCAAGAAGGTCATCCGCGACTCCGGGCTCAACGTCATCCCGGCCGACGACCTCGACGACGCGGCGCAAAAGATCGTCGGCGCGGTGAGGAATGGGTGAATCGCTGGCGCGCCTCGGCGTCAGCTTGATAGGTATTCTGCACAGGCTTACACTGATTATGTGTGACTGTGGAGGACTTTTGTGAAGAACATCACCCTCGCCATCGATGAAGCCATTCTCGAGAAAGCGCGCATCGTGGCTGCGGAAAAGAAGACAACCGTCAACGCGATGGTTCGCGAGTTTCTCACCGAGATCGCCGGCAGAGACGAACGACGCGAGAAGGCGCGCCACGCGCTTCTCGAACTGATGCGCACCTCACAGGCGCGCATGCGGCCCGACTTCAAGTTCGATCGCGAGGGGACCCATGAAAGGTAGGGTCTTCCTCGACACCAACATCCTGATCTATGCAGCCTCCAGCCTGGGTTTCCCGGAGAAGTACTCTCGGGCCGAACAAATCATGGCTGAAGAGGACTTCGGGATATCGACCCAGGTTGTGGGTGAATTCGTCCGCAATGTTCAGAACCCCAAGAAGATGGCGACACCGCTTACTGACGGGGAAGTCGATCGTTGGATTGACCATCTGTACGAGTTCCCGGTGCTCTCCATCGATCGCGAACTGATCATGTCCGCGACTGTCTTTCAGCGGCGCTACCAGATTGGGTTCTGGGACGGGCAAATTTTGGCCGCGGCGCACCGGTTCGGCGCCGCCCTCCTCTTCAGCGAAGATCTGGGTCACGGCCAGGCTTACGGTTCGTTGCGCTGTGAAAACCCTTTCCGAAACGTCTGAGACGTAAGCAAATCGAAAGCCTCACATGTCCATCCTCGTCGACGCGAACACCAAGGTCCTCACCCAGGGTTTCACCGGCAAGAACGGCACGTTCCATTCCGAGCAGGCGATGGCCTACGGCACCCGGCTCGTCGGCGGCACGAGCCCCGGCAAGGGCGGCTCCAGTCATCTCGGCCTGCCGGTCTTCGACACGATCGCGGAGGCGCGCGAGAAGACGGCGGCGGAGGCAAGCGTCATTTACGTTCCTCCGCCGGGCGCGGCGGACGCCATCTGCGAGGCGATCGACGCGGAGATGCCGCTCATCGTCTGCATCACCGAGGGCATCCCCGTGCTCGACATGATGCGGGTCAAGCGATCGCTGCAGGGGTCGAAGTCGATTCTGGTCGGTCCCAACTGTCCCGGCGTCATGACTTCGGGCGAATGCAAGATCGGCATCATGCCGGGCAACATTTTCTCCAAAGGCAGCGTCGGCGTGGTCTCGCGCTCGGGTACGCTGACGTACGAGGCGGTGTTCCAGACGACGCGCGCGGGACTCGGGCAGACGACTGCGGTCGGCATCGGCGGCGATCCGATCAAGGGAATGGAGTTCGTCGATGTGCTCGAAATGTTCCTGGCCGATCCCGACACGCGGTCCATCGTGATGATCGGCGAGATCGGCGGTCAGGCGGAGGAGGACGCCGCCCAGTTCTTGAAGGACGAAGCCAAGCGCGGCCGCTCGAAGCCGGTGGTCGGCTTCATCGCGGGCCGCACCGCGCCTTCGGGCCGGCGAATGGGCCACGCGGGCGCGATCATCGCCGGAGGCAAGGGCGGCGCGGAGGACAAGATCACGGCGATGGAATCGGCCGGCGTCCGCGTCTCGCCCTCGCCGGCGCGACTCGGCAAGTCGCTCGTCGACCTTTTGCACGGCAAGTAAGGAGGCCGTTCCATGACCCGCCAGGACGTCAATCAGGCGCTGCTGCAGACCGCGTTCCTGTACGGCGCCAACGGCGCCTACATCGAAGCGCTTCAGGCGAAATACGACGAGGACCCGCTGTCGGTCGAACCCGGCTGGCGCGCGTTTTTCGCCGCCCTTGGCGACGATCGGACGAGCGTCGACAAAACGGCGAAAGGCGCGTCCTGGCGCAAGCCGAACTGGCCGCAGACGCCGAAAGGCGACCTGATCAACGCGCTCGACGGCGACTGGCCGGCGACCGAAAGGGCGGTCGCCGAGAAGCTTCGCGCCAAGGCGGCCGAGGCGGCGCCCGTCGCGCCGATCGCCGAGGACGAGATCCGCCGCGCGACGCGCGATTCGGTGCGCGCGCTGATGATGATCCGCGCTTACCGCATGCGCGGCCATCTGCACGCCAACCTCGATCCGCTCGGCCTCGAGCCGCAAAAGGATCACGAGGAGCTGCATCCCGCGACCTACGGCTTCCATGAATCCGACTACGACCGCAAGATCTTCATCGACCATGTGCTCGGGCTCGAATACGCGACCGTGCGCGACATGCTGGCGATCTTGCGCCGCACCTACTGCGGCACGATCGGCTTCGAGTTCATCCACATCTCCGACCCGGCCGAGAAGGCCTGGATCCAGGAGCGCGTCGAGGGGCCGCACAAGGAGATCACCTTCACCAGGGAGGGCAAGCGCGCCATCCTGTCGAAGCTGGTCGAGGCCGAGGGATTCGAAAGCTTCTTCGACATCAAGTATCCGGGCGCGAAGCGTTTCGGCCTCGATGGCGCCGAGGCGATGATCCCGGCGCTCGAGCAGATCATCAAGCGGGGCGGACAGCTTGGCCTGCGCGAGATCGCTCTCGGCATGCCCCATCGCGGCCGCCTCAACGTGCTGAGTCAGGTGATGGGCAAGCCCCACCGCGTCATCTTCCATGAATTCAAGGGCGGCTCCGCGTCGCCCGACGAAGTGGATGGGTCCGGCGACGTCAAATACCACCTCGGCGCCTCTTCGGATCGCGAGTTCGACGGCAACAACGTGCATCTCTCGCTGAGCGCCAACCCATCGCATCTCGAGATCGTCGACCCCGTCGTCCTCGGCAAGGCGCGCGCCAAGCAGGACCAGCTCAACGACATCATCGAGCGCGCGAAGGTCCTACCGCTGCTCATTCACGGCGATGCCGCATTCGCCGGCCAGGGAGTCGTGGCGGAATGCTTCGGCCTCTCGGGCCTGCGCGGCCACCGCACCGGCGGCTCGCTGCATTTCATCGTGAACAACCAGATCGGGTTCACCACCTACCCGCGCTATTCCCGCTCCTCGCCCTACCCCTCCGACGTCGCCAAACTGGTCGAGGCGCCGATCTTCCACGTCAACGGCGACGATCCGGAAGCGGTTGTCTTTTGCGCGAAGGTCGCGACCGAGTACCGGCAGAAATTCCACAAGCCTGTGGTCATCGACATGTTCTGCTACCGGCGGTTCGGCCACAACGAGGGTGACGAGCCGTCATTCACCCAGCCGATCATGTACCGGCTGATCCACTCGCATCCGACGACCCAGCAGATTTACGCCGAGAAGCTGATTGCGGAAGGCGTCGTCACCCATGGCGAAGTCGACAAGATGCGGGCCGACTGGCGCCATCGGCTCGATGCGGAGTTCGAGGCGGGCCAGGCCTATTCGCCGAACAAAGCCGATTGGCTCGACGGCAAGTGGGCCGGCGTCAAGGCGGAGCAGGACGTGGTCGACGACGACCGCCGCGGCGAAACCGGGGTCAGCATCGAGCGGCTCCAGCAGGTCGGCGAACGAATTACCGCGGCGCCGAGGGGCTTCCACGTCCACAAAACGATCCTGCGCTTTCTTGAAAACCGGCGAAAAGCCATCACGAGCGGAGAAGGCGTCGACTGGTCAACCGCCGAGGCGCTCGCCTTCGCCTCGGTTCTCGACGAAGGATTTCCGGTTCGGCTGTCGGGCCAAGACAGCGAGCGGGGCACGTTTTCGCAGCGCCACTCGGTGCTGATCGATCAGGACACCGAGGCTCGATACATCCCGCTCAATCATATCCGCGACGGCCAGGCGCGATGCGAGGTCATCAACTCAATGCTGTCCGAAGAGGCCGTGCTCGGCTTCGAATACGGCTATTCGCTTGCCGAGCCGAACGCCCTCGTCATCTGGGAGGCGCAGTTCGGCGACTTCGCCAACGGCGCGCAGGTCGTGTTCGACCAGTTCATTTCCTCGGGCGAACGCAAGTGGCTGCGCATGTCGGGACTCGTCTGCCTGTTGCCGCACGGCTACGAGGGACAGGGGCCAGAACATTCCTCGGCTCGGCTCGAGCGCTATCTGCAGCTTTGCGCCGAGGACAACATGCAGGTCGTCAATCTTACGACGCCGGCGAATTTCTTCCACGTCCTGCGGCGACAGCTCAAGCGGCCGTTCCGCAAGCCGCTGATCGTGATGACGCCGAAGTCGATGTTGCGCAACAAGCGGGCGGTGTCGCCCTTGGAGAAGTTCGGCCCGGAAACCGCGTTCCACCGCATTCTGCTCGATCACGCCGAAACGGGAAAGAACGAGAAGACCAGACTTGCTCCCGACGACAAGATCCGGCGCGCCGTAATCTCGAGCGGCAAGGTGTACTGGGATCTTTACGACGAACGGGAGAAGCGGGGCATCGACGACATCTATCTCCTGCGCGTCGAGCAGCTTTATCCGTTCCCCCTCAAGGGGATGGTGCGGCACCTCTCCCGCTTCAAGAAGGCCGAGATTGTGTGGTGCCAGGAGGAGCCCAAGAACATGGGCGCCTGGTTCTTCGTCGAGCCCTATATCGAGTGGGCGCTCGGCCAGGTCGCCGGCAAGGCGCGCCGAGCTCATTACGCGGGTCGTCCGGCCGCAGCTGCGACGGCGACCGGCCTGATGTCGAAGCACCTTGCCCAGCTCAAGGCCTTTGTCGACGAATGCCTGGGCTGAGGGCGCCGGGCGATGGCCTATTTCCTTTGCAAGCTCATCCCGCCGCGCAAGACGTTCCTTAACGACATGAGCGAGGACGAGCGCGCGCTGATGGGCGAGCACCGCACCTATTGGTCGCCCTACGTCGAAGGGGGGCTGGTCATTGCGATGGGGCCGGTCGCCGATCCCGCCGGCGCCTATGGCGTCATGATCGCCGACGCCGCCTCGCGGGCCACGCTCGAGGCGCTGCAGGCCAACGATCCCGTCATCCGGGCGGACCGCGGATTTTCCTTCGAGACCTTTGCCATGCCGGGGCTGGCCACCACGCGGCTCGAGCCGCTGGCGTCGGTGCGCTCCGTTACTCCCTAGCAGAAGGGCGCCTGAGCGGGGCGCAAGCGAACGATGGCGATTGAAATCCGCGTCCCGACCCTCGGCGAATCGATCAGCGAGGCGACCGTCGGCAAGTGGTTCAAGAAAGCCGGCGAGGCGGTGCGTGCCGACGAGCCCCTGGTCGAACTCGAGACCGACAAGGTGACGCTCGAGGTCAACGCTCCGCGGGCGGGCGTGCTGAGCGAGATCGCCGCCGAGACCGGAGAGACGGTGGCGATCGGGGCGCTGCTCGGCCAAGTCTCCGCCGGCGCGGCGGCCCCGGCGTCCGAGCCCGCTCCGGCAGAAACGAAGGCGCCGCCCGGTCCTGGCAAGAGGACGGCGGCGCCCGCTCCCGCCGAGACGAAGGCGCCGCCCGATCCCGGCGATTCGACGGCGGCGCCCAAGACCGGCCAAACCGCGATGCCGCCGGCCCCTTCGGCGGCCAAGATCGCGGCCGAGAACAAGATCGATCTCGGCGCGGTCACGGGCAGCGGCAAGCGCGGCCAGGTGCTGAAAGGCGACGTTCTCGCGACCCTCGCCAAAGGCGCCGCGCCGGCGCCAGCGCCCCCCGTCGCCCCCGGTCCGGTCTCGGCGCCGACTCCCGTGCCGACGCCCCCCGCCACGACTCCTGACGACAGCGCGCGCGAAGAGCGCGTGCGGATGACGAAGCTCCGCCAGACGATCGCGCGCCGACTCAAGGACGCCCAGAACACCGCCGCGATGCTGACGACCTTCAACGAGGTCGACATGAGCGAGGTGATGGCGATGCGCGCCCGCTACAAGGACGCCTTCGAGAAAAAGCACGGCGCGAAGCTCGGCTTCATGGGCTTTTTCGTGAAGGCCTGCGTGCAGGCGCTGAAGGAGATTCCGGCGGTCAACGCCGAGATCGACGGCGCCGACCTCGTCTACAAGAACTACTACCACCTCGGCATCGCGGTCGGGACCGAGAAGGGCCTGATCGTGCCCGTGGTGCGCGACTGCGACAAGCTTTCGGTTGCCGAGATCGAGAAACAGGTCGCCGACCTCGGCAGGCGGGCGCGCGACGGCCAGCTCAAGCTCGAGGAGCTGCAGGGCGGCACGTTCACCATCACCAACGGCGGCATCTACGGCTCGCTCATGTCGACGCCGATCCTCAACGCGCCGCAATCGGGCATTCTCGGCATGCACAAGATCCAGGAGCGCCCGGTCGTCGTCGCCGCCAAGATCGAGATCCGCCCGATGATGTATCTGGCGTTGAGCTATGACCACCGAATCGTCGACGGAAAGGAGGCGGTGACCTTTTTGATGCGGGTCAAGGAGTCGCTCGAGGACCCGGCGAGGCTGGTGCTGGATTTGTGAGGGCAATCGGTAACCGGGGTAATTTCAGGGCAAGCGGCCAACCGTCATGGCCGCTCCCGCACAAATGCGGCGGCCGAGGTTACTGGATTACGGAAGGCGGAAAGCCGCCCCGCCTGCACGGACTTCCTGGTGGAGCTGAGGGGATTCGAACCCCTGACCTCTGCAGTGCGATTGCAGCGCTCTCCCATCTGAGCTACAGCCCCGTCGCGCGGCTCTTTACGTGCGCCTCCCAGCCCTGTCAACGGGCCTCGGAGCTCCAGGAGAAGTCATGCTTCCGCTGATCAAACTCGTGCTCACGGTTCTCGATCTCTACAAGATCGTCATCATTGCGGGCGCCATTCTCTCCTGGCTCATCGCCTTCGGCGTCGTCAACATCCGCAACGAGTTCGTGCGGTCGGTGTGGAACCTGTTTCTGGCGCTGACCGAGCCGTTTCTCCGTCCGATACGCAAGTTTCTGCCGAATATGGGCGGCATCGACATTTCACCGATCATTCTCCTTCTGGCGATCATGTTCATCCAGTGGGTCATCCAGGACGACATCGCCCCTCTCTTCCTTTGACCCTCATGACCCGGGTTTCCGCCGCCAAGACCGCGCCCGGCCGGTTTTTCGAAGATTTCCGCATCGGCCAGACGATTCGACATGCGAGCCCGCGCACGCTCGGCGCGGGCGACGCCGCCCTCTATTCCGCGCTCTATGGAACGCGCTTCGCGCCCCAGAGCGCCGAGACCTTCGCCCGGGCGATTGGCTATTTGGCGAGCCCGATCGACGATCTGCTCGCCTTCCATGTCGTTTTCGGCAAGACGGTGCCGGACGTCTCGCTCAACGCCGTCGCCAATCTCGGTTACGCCGACTGCCGGTTCCTCGAGCCTGTCTATCCGGGCGACACGCTCTCGTCGGTTTCCGAGGTGATCGGCCTCAAGGAGAACTCCAACCGGCAGAGCGGCGTCGTCTACGTGCGCTCGCGCGGCTTGAACCAGCACGGCGAGACCGTCGTCGATTACGTGCGCTGGGTGATGGTGCGCAAGCGCGATCCTGGCGCGCCGGCGCCCCAAACCTCCGTTCCCAAACTGCGCGAGGCGGTCGGCGTCGCCGAGCTCGGCTCCGCCTGTCCGCCGATCGATCGCGAGGCGTTCGACGAGGCGCTCAGCGGATCGTCGAGCCGGTTCGAGGACTATGGCGCCGGCGAGCGGATCGATCACGTCGACGGAGTCACCGTCGAAGAGGCCGAGCACATGATCGCGACCCGGCTCTACCAAAACACCGCCAGGGTGCATTTCAACCAGCATAGCGAGGGACAGGGCCGGTTCGGACGGCGGCTCGTCTATGGCGGCCACATCATTTCGCTCGCCCGGGCGCTGAGCTTCAACGGCTTGGCCAACGCCTTCCATATCGCGGCGATCAACGGAGGACGGCACGTCGCGCCGTTCTTCGCCGGCGATACCGTGTACGCCTGGAGCGAGATCGTCGAGACGGCCGCGCTGCCCGGGCGCAGCGACGTCGGCGCGCTGCGCATCCGAACGACCGCCACGAAGAATCTCGCTTGCGCCGAATTCCCGCGGAACGAGGGCGACAGCTACCAGCCGAACGTCGTCCTCGACCTCGACTACTGGGCGCTCGCGCCGCGTCGGGCCTGACGTTGCGGCTCCCGGCGGACGCGACCCTGATTGTCGTCGGCGCGCAGGACTCGATCGAAGGTCGCCTGAGCAAGGGCGGCGGCCGCAGGGTCGAGGCGAACCTCGCGTCGCTGATCGCCGCTTGGCGGAAGGAGGATTTGCCGATCGTCCAGGCCTATCTCGACAGTGCGCCGTCGGCTTCATTCAAGCCGTCCGCGGCAACGCCGGTCGACGGCGAGGCGGCGATCGCCGCCGGCGCGGCGGGAGCTTTCTTCAAGACGGAGCCCGGAAGCCTGCTCGAGGACGCCGGCGTGACCACGCTCGTCCTTTGCGGCGCGTTGAGCGCCGTCGAGCAGACGGCGCGAGACGCAGAAAATCTCGGCTATCGGATCTTCATCCCCCTCGACGCCTGCTGGCCCGCGGCGAGCCCGGCCGATCCTGCAATTGCCCGTCTCAGTCGCGAAGGAGCCGCCGTCGTCGACACGGCGGCGACGCTCAGCGCCGCGGCGATGGCGAAAGCGCGTCAGCGCAGGGATGCGGAACGCAGGCGCTGAGGGCCTCAGGTCTCCTATCCCGCGAGCGGCAGGGCGTTTTTTTCCCGCCGAGGGAAACGGCCAGCTTTGCGCGTGGCGCGGGATGCGACGCCTGATGTCGCGGCGCTCCGACCGCCAGCGCCTTCGGCGAAGCCGCCGCGCCGCACGCCCCGCCGCCGGACGCCTGGGCTCTCGCGCCTTCAGTTGATCGTGAGCACGCCGACCGATCCCCGGCGCTCGAGGACATCGACGACGACGTGCCGGTTCGAGCGGCGAAGGGCGACGTCGGCGCTGCCGTTCGCCATTCGCAGTCCTCTGAGTATGACTTCGTCAAGAAAGCGCGGGAGGACAGGCTCTCGGAATATGACGCGCTGCGCCGCGGTATCGAAGGCCAAGCCGGCGCAGGATTGGATGAGGTAGAGCGGGGCCGCCGCCGCCCAGGCCTGGGGCATGCACGCCACCGGGTAGAACGTCGGTCCCCGGGTTCTTTGCCGCGGGAATCCGCAGAAAAGCTCGGGCAGGCGCCGCAGGTCGAAATAGGCCGACGCGCCGAACAGGCTCTCGAAGATTTTTGCGGTCTCACGACGGAAGCCGTAACGCGCGAATCCCGCGGCGATCAGGGCGTTGTCGTGCGGCCAGACGGAGCCGTTATGGTAGCTCATGGGGTTGTAGCGCGCCTCGCTGGAAGCGACGGTGCGGATTCCCCAGCCGCAGAAGCACGAACTGCCCATGAGAGTCCGAACGACGGAGTCCGCCCGCTCCGGATAGGCGATTCCTGTAAAGAAGGCGTGGCCCGCGTTGGAGGCTCGCACCCGGCACGGCTTCTTGTCGCCGTCGAGCGCCAGGATGTATGTGCCCAAGGCCGAGTCGAAAAACCGATCGTCGAAGCGCGCGCGGATTGCTTCCGCTTTCTCCCTGGACGCGCCAGCGCGCTTCGCATCCGTAAGTCGCGATGCGATCTGTTCAGCGGCCCGCCAGGCCGCGTAGACATAGGCCTGCACCTCGACGAGGGCGATCGGCCCCTCGGCGAGCCGGCCGTCGGCGTGGAAGATCGCGTCGTGACTGTCCTTCCATCCCTGATTGGCCAGACCTTGGCCGGTTCGCCTCTCGTATTCGACGAAGCCGTCGCCGTCCCGATCGCCGTAGCGTTCGATCCAGTTCAGCGCCGCCTCGATATTCGGCCACAGTCGCCGAATGGTTTCGACGTCGCCGGTCCGCTCGAGATATTCTCCGGCGAGCATGACGAAGAGCGGGGTCGAGTCGATGCTGCCGTAATAGCGACCGAAAGGAACCTCGCCCAGATTCGCCATTTCCCCGTGGCGCGCCTCGTGCAGAATCTTTCCCGGCTCCGCGTCCGCCGCGGGATCGGTCTGAACCGCCTGAGTCGCGGCGAGATGCCCGAGCACACCCCGGGCAATGCTCGGATCCAGCCAGAGCATTTGAAGCGCGGTGATGATGGCGTCGCGGCCGAAGACCGCGCTGAACCACGGAATGCCTGCATAAGGATAGAGGCCTTCGGGCACCCGAGTCATCAGCATATAGAGATCGGCGATGTTGCGGCGGGCCGCCTCGTTGAAGATGTCGTTCGAGGTCTCGATCGAGGCCGCGCGTGAGGACGCGGCGCGCAGCTCTCGCCGCGCGTCGCGCAGGCCGATGAAGAACGCGCGCATCGGCGGAAGCAAAGATTCCTTCTCACGGCAATCAATTTCGATGAAGATCGACCGCGATTCCCGAGGATCCAGATCGAGCGCGTAGACCGCCCGACTGGCCGACAGCGACGTCGGCTTGGGATCGAAACGAAGGCTGGTCGACCGCCTTCGTTTATCGAGCCCGACGTAGCTCAGCGTCACGCCGATATCGTCGATCTCGGGCTCTTTGGCGTCGCCGCGCCGCTTCCGATGCGCGCCGCGAACCTCGAACAGGTCGGCGAAGTCCGCGGCGAAGGCGATCGCAACCTGAATCCGGCGTCGCCGGTTGTCAAAGTTGCGAATGCTGAGCCTTTCAAAACAGCCCGCCCGCCAAAGAAAGCGAGATCTCTGCAGATGAATGAGATCGTGCTCGATCTTCAGGTGCTCCGGATCCTCGAACAGGTCGGGATTGGTCAAATCGCAGGTGAGCGTGGCGTTGTCGTCGCGCAACGTCGAGCTCAGCAGCATGGGCCGCGCGCCCTCGACCGTCACCGAGAAATTCGAAAGATGGCGCGTGTCCCGGTAATAGAGGCCCTCGGCGCTCCCTGGGCCGGAAACGGCGTCGCCATGGTTATCGAACACGCCAAAGGAGTCGCCGTGCTTCAGAACGAGTCTCCGCACGTGCTCGAGCGACGCAGCCGCCGTTATCGCAAATGACTCGTGCGATTCCGCGGCCGCCTCCTGCAGTCCGAACTGCGTCCTCGACTTTCCGTTCGTCCACCGTCGAACCGAACGCCCCGCGCCCGCCAAGCTCGAGAACAAGCAACGCAGCTCTGAGAACGCGAATCTTGCCGGCCTTTCAAGGCGGTTGTCAGGCGAAACCTGACCCAAATGGGGGCGGGTAAGGCCGACATCGCCGAGGCGGCTTCCTGCGCCGTGCGCTTGCCTTTTGTCCTGGTCCCTTGCATAGGCGGACCGCCTCCCAACCAGTATAGGCTTCGCTTCCATGGGTTTCAAATGCGGCATCGTCGGCCTGCCGAACGTTGGCAAATCGACGCTTTTCAATGCCCTGACGCAAACCGCCGCCGCCCAGGCGGCCAACTATCCGTTCTGCACGATCGAGCCCAATGTCGGAGAGGTAGCCGTTCCGGATCCCCGGCTGGCCGCTCTTGCCGCGATCGCCGGATCGAAGCAGATCATCCCGACACGGCTTACCTTCATCGACATCGCCGGCCTCGTGCGCGGCGCGTCAAAGGGCGAAGGACTCGGGAATCAGTTCCTCGCCAACATTCGCGAATGCGACGCCATCGCGCATATCGTGCGCTGCTTTGAAGACAGCGATGTGACCCATGTCGAAGGTCGTATCGATCCGCTGTCCGACATTGCCACGATCGAGACCGAACTGATGCTCGCCGACCTCGAAAGTCTCGAACGTCGCGTTGTCGCCATGGAAAAGAGGGCCAAGGGGGGCGACAAGGGAGCGAAGGAAATCCTGGCGCTCGCCGAGCGCAACCTCGCGGAACTGCGCGCGGGGCGAGCCGCGCGCGCCGCGGGCGTGAGCCGCGAGGAGCACGATCTCTTCCAGTCGCTCGGTCTTCTGTCGTCGAAGCCCGTGCTTTACGTCTGCAACGTCGAGGAGGCCTCGGCCGACGAGGGCAACGCCTATTCGGAGAAAGTGAGGGAGCAGGCCGCTCAGGAAGACGCTGCCGCCATCGTCGTATCCGCCAAAATCGAAAGCGAAATCGCGGTGCTGCCTGAAGCCGAGCAGAAGGACTATCTCGAGGCCGTGGGCCTCCACGAGCCGGGCCTCAATCGTGTCATCCGCGCGGGCTACGACCTCCTTCATCTCGTCACCTTCTTCACCGCCGGCCCGAAGGAAACGCGCGCCTGGACGGTGGAGAAGGGAGCCAAGGCGCCGCAGGCGGCCGGGGTCATCCACACGGATTTCGAGAAGGGATTCATCCGCGCCGAGACCATCGCCTACGAGGACTACGTCGCCTATCATGGCGAAGCAGGGGCGCGCGAGGCGGGCAAGTTCCGCCTCGAGGGCAAGGACTACGTCGTCGCCGACGGCGACGTGCTCCATTTCCGCTTCGCCAGTTGACCTGCCGTGTCGAGCGCACTCTCCTTCGAGGACGCCGCTCGCATCCCAGTTTCGTCTCGCTTCCGATCAAGGCTTTTACACGTGGAGAGACGGCGGCGCGAAATGAGGATCGTGATCCGTTTTTCAATCAGCGGAGTGACGAAGTTCCCGATTTTGCGAGCGTTTCTCTGGCCGCCGGAAACCCGCAGAAAAAACCTCCATCCTCGTCGCTCTGGCTAGGATTTTGTGCCGGCTCCGGTTAGGTTGTCGCGCGGTGTCGGGACAACGAAAATTGGTCGGGCGCGTTTGCGGAATTTCGGGGGAGGAGGGCGCCTCCCCGGTTCCGTCGGGGGGTGTGCAGTGGCAATCGATCTCGTCGATTCGGTGTCTCAATTCTTCACGCCGCAATTGGTCGGCGGCCTTGCGCGCGCGAGCGGCGTCAACGAAGCGGCGGCGCAGAAGCTGGTCAGCGCTGCGATCCCCGTGGTCCTCGGCGCGCTCGCCACGACTGCGGCGGCGCCGGGCGGCGCCCGGAAATTGGTCGATGTCGTGTCGAACTCGGACCCCGATCTTTCGACAAAGCTATCCGTCGCGATCGGCGCGGGAAACCTCGCCGCGCTCAACGAGGGCGCAAATCTGTTCGGCGGCTTGCTTGGCGGATCGGGCTTGTCGAGCCTTGCCGGCGCACTGAGTCAGTACTCGGGCACGCCGCTGGTCGCGGCCCAGTCCGCCATCGGCGCCGCCGCACAATCGGCGATCACCGCCATCGGCCAGCAGGATCCGTCCGAGTGGTCGGATCCGTCGGCCATCGCCGCGATGTTCGCCGCTCAGAAGAATGCGATCGCCGCGGCGCTGCCGGTCGAAGTTTCGCGGGCTCTCACCGCAACCGGTCTCTTGGCTGGCCTTGGCGCGCTTCGAGCCGGCCCCATCCGGACGCCGAGTCCGCCGCCGTCCCGGGCTGCAAGTCCAGCGGGCCCGTCGGTCGGCCCCGCTGCCGGGCAAACGCCTGCCCCGAGCTCGGGCGGATTCCCGATCTGGGCGATCATTCTGCTGATCGTCATCGTCCTCGTAGCGATCTGGTGGTACTGGCGCGCGCACAGGAGCGCCGAGTCCGCGAAGACGGGGGCGCTGCAAGCGCCGATCGAATTCGCTCTGGCGGCGCCGGCCGGATCCCGGGCCTGAAATGGATTTTTTTGGGGGCGTAGGCATGAGCGCGTGCGGGCCGGCCTGTAAAGGGGTAATCCGCGAGTCGACGACCGCGAGGCGGCCTCGCCCAGCCGCGATCGCCGTGATCGGCCTGGCGGCGCTCGTCGCGGGTTGCTCAAGCCGTCCCTACGGCGATCTCATTGTCGGAACGAGCGCGCCGGGCGCCAGCACGGTCGACCTCCTCGTGGCCACGACCCGCGCTCCCGTCGTCGATCCACCCGGCGTCATGTTTGGAGGAGAGCGGGGGAAGGGTTTCGACTTCGCCGACATCGTCGTCTCGATCCCTCCGGACCATGCCCGCATCCCCGGCGAGGTCCAGTGGCCTTCGCGGCCGCCGGGCGATCCCTCGCACGACTTCGTCACCTTGCGGGCCGACCGCATGGATCTCGCCCAGGCGAAGGCCGAATTCAACGCGCGGGTCAAACGGACTCCCGGACACAAGGTCCTCATTTTCGTCCACGGCTACAACACCCGTTTCGAGGAGGCCGTCTATCGCCTCGCCCAGATCGTCCATGACGCTCATGTCGAGGTCGCGCCGGTGCTGTTCACCTGGCCGTCGGGCGGCAGAGCGATCGACTACGTCTATGATCGCGACAGCGCCGTGTATTCGCGCGACGCGCTGGAGACGCTGCTGCAGAAGCTGAGCGACAACCCGAACGTCGGCTCGATTTCCATTCTGGCGCATTCGATGGGCAACTACCTCACCATCGAGTCGCTGAGGCAGATGGCCATCCGCGACCGCGGATTGCCGTCCAAGATCCGCGAGGTGATGCTGGCGTCGCCCGACATCGACGTCGACGTGTTTCGTCGCCAGATCGCGGAAATCGACACCGAGCCGCGGACGACCCAGTTCACCCTGTTCGTGTCGCGCGACGACAAAGCCCTCGGCCTGTCGAGCTTTCTTGCCCGCGACACCGCTCGACTCGGCTCTCTCGACCCGAGCAAGGAGCCTTATTTCTCGATGCTCGAGAAGGCCCGCGTGAATGTTGTCGACCTGACCAATTTCGCCTCCAATGACGTCGCCAATCACAGCAAATTCGCCACCGGCGAGGTCGTCGCCGCGATCGGGGAGCGTCTCGCCGAAGGACAGACCCTGACCGATGCCAGGCCGGGCCTGGTGGAGTCGCTCGGCACGTTTACTAGCGGCGCGGTCGGCGTCGCCGCCGGCGCGGTCACTGCGCCCACGCGCATCGTCGACCCGACATTGAGGGAGAAATCGGTGGACACCGCGGCGGGGTCGGTAACGTTGGAGTGACCGCCGCCGGTAGGCGATCGACGGGAACATGCGGCGGTCCCGGAGCGTTTGAGGCGTCCGGGCGGAGGCTTTATCCGCCAAGACAATGTAATAGCTCGCGGAACAAGATGGCGGCGGGGCTGTTGGTCGAGACCGGAGGTCGACGTGACGGCTACGCAGCGCGGAAAGCCATCCGCCGCGCGAGGCGAAGGCAAATCCAGAGCCCCAACCATCAAGGATGACGTCGCAGAGCGCCGGCCTGCGCCCGAGGCCGATCAGCGGCAGGAAAGGCCGGGGGCGCCCCCGAAGGGCGGCATTGGCTCTTGGATCGCCTCCCACAAGCTTGCAACGATTGCAATCGTGCTGCTTTTTCTGGCGGCGATCGCGGGCGGGGTCGCGTGGTGGCTGAACGGCAGTCAATATGAAAGCACCGACGACGCCTTCGTCGACGCCCGTCCAAGCGCCATCAGCGCTGAGGTGGCCGCCGCGATCACCGACGTTCCGGTAAACGACAATGAGATCGTAAAGCCCGGCCAGGTTCTGGCGCGGCTCGACGATCGCAATTACGTCGCGGCTCAGGCCCAGGCGAAGGCGCAGATTGCCCAGGCCGAGGCGCTCATCTCCTCCGCCGAGGCTCAGACGACGGCGCAGCAGGCGACAGTCAATCAGATGTCCGAGCAGGTGACGCAGGCGCAGGCGGCCCTCGCCTATTCCAAGGACCAGCATCAACGGGCTGAAACTCTGCTGAAACAAGGGGCTGGGACATTGCAGCAGGCTCAGCAGGCGAATTCCGACCTCATCCAGAAGCAGGCTGCGCTGGACGCGGCCCAGGCGGCGCTCACTCAGGCGAAGCGCCAGCTCGCCGTGCTTGCCGCTCAGCGTCAGACCGGAGAAGCGCAGCGCAAGCAGGGTGAAGCCCAGCTCGCCCAGGCGGACGCCAATCTGTCGCGAACCGTTCTCACCGCGCCCTTCGAAGGGCGCGTCACTCAGTTGACCGCGGCGAAGGGCGTCTACGCCACGCCCGGGCAGACGCTCATGCAGATCGTGCCGCGTGACGTCTGGGTCATCGCAAATTTCCGCGAGACGCAGCTTGCCGACATGCATTCCGGTCAGCCAGTCACCCTCTGCATCGACGCCTATGGGAAATGCTTCCCGGGCCATGTCGACAGCATTCAGGCCGGCAGCGGCACGGCCTTCAGCCTCCTCCCGCCGGAGAATGCGACCGGGAACTACGTCAAGGTCGTGCAGCGCGTTCCCGTCAAGCTCGTGTTCAACAAACAGCCTGACCTCCTGCTCGGTCCGGGCATGTCGGTGACGCCGTCGGTCAAGGTCCGCCCAAATCCCCTCTCGAGTCTCGGTCTATGACGGCTATTCCAGCCAACCAGGGTTGGGACTCGAGCCGCTCGGCCGCGGGAGCGCACAACCCGTGGCTGATCACGGTCATCCTGTCGATCGCGACCTTCATGACGGTGCTCGACACCTCGATCGCCAATGTCTCGCTCTTGAACATCGCCGGGTCACTGGGGACGAGCTATGACGAGAGCACCTGGATCCTCACCAGCTATCTCGTCGCCAACGCCGTCATTCTGCCGATCAGCGGGTGGCTGTCCGACGTCATCGGCCGGAAGCGGTTCTACATGCTGTCGGTTGGCCTGTTCACGATCGCTTCGCTGCTGTGCGGTCTCGCGCCGAACCTGACGCTGCTCGTTGCGTTTCGCGTGTTTCAAGGGATCGGCGGCGGCGGGATGGCGCCGAGCGAACAGGCGATGCTGGCCGATTCATTTCCGCCGGCGAGGCGAGCGCAGGCTTTCGCGATTTACGGCGTGGCCGTCATCGTCGCGCCGGCGGTCGGCCCGGCGATCGGCGGCTACATCACCGACAACGCCTCCTGGCATTGGATTTTTTTCATCAACGTGCCGGTCGGCGCGCTGTCGCTCGCGCTTGTCGCCGCATTCGTCGACGAGCCTCCCGCTATGGTCAGGGAGCGTCTGTCGCGGTGGCGCAGGGGCCTCCGCGTCGACTGGGTCGGCTTCGTGCTGTCCGCGCTGGCGCTAGGCTTCCTCGAGATCGTGCTCGACAAGGGACAGGAGGACGACTGGTTCAACTCGACATTCATCATGGCCTGCGCGCTCGCCTCGGGGTTGTCGTTTCTCGTCTTCGTGCCCTGGGAGCTCACGCGGGACGATCCGATCGTCGACATCAGCCTGATCGGACGGCGCCAGTTCGGCACGTCGTTCTTCATCATGCTGGCGGTCGGCGCGGTCCTGTTCGGAACCACGCAGCTCATGCCCCAGTTGTTGCAGCAGAACTTCGCCTACACCGCCACCTGGGCCGGGCTGTCGCTCATGCCGGGCGGCTTTGCGGCCATGGCCGCGATGATGGCGGCGGGACGGGTGAGCGGCTTCGTTCAGCCGCGCTACATGATGGCGGCGGCGCTGCTCGCGATTTCGGCCGCGCTTTACCACTTCACCGACCTTTCGCCCGACACGGACTTCTGGTGGTTCGCGTGGGCGCGCGTCTTCCAGATGGTCGGCATACCGCTCCTGTTTCTGGTCATAACGAGCTATTCCTACATCGGCCTGCCATGGGGAAAATCGGGGCAGGCGTCGGCGCTGATCAACGTCGCGCGCAATCTCGGCGGCAGCATCGGCATATCGGCGGCGCAAACGTTGCTGGCGCGGGGCGACCAGTTCTATCAGGCGCGCCTCGACGCGAACATCTTCCCCTCGTCGATCCCCTACGCCGACACGTTCAGGCGAGCCTCGGCCTATTTTCTCCAGCACGGGTCGAGCATGCCCAAGGCTCAGCGCCAGGCGACCGCCTGGATCGGCCAGACGCTGATGAACCAGGCGACCCTGCTCTCGTATATCGACGTGTTCGCCTACTTGGCGCTCTTCGCGCTGTTGCTCGTTCCGGCGTCCTTTCTCCTGCAGCGGGTCGACCTGAGGTCGCCTCCGCGAAAGGCGGCGTCTTCTCATTAGGCCAGCTTCGGTGGAATCGGGGGTGCGAGCCAGACAGATCAAAACGATCTGCGGCGGTTCATCGCAAAGATCGAAAGGCTATCCGGCCCTTGTCCGGTTCGAGAAAGGCGAGCAAGTCGCGCCCCTAGTCGAATGTCTACAGACCTTAGTTGAGGGCGCTCCCGTCGAGCGCAATCCCATATTCTTCATCCGCCCCCGCGAATTCATGTTCGTGGCCGCTCCACGCTGTAGCGATGGCGCGCTGCATGTCGCGCGAGTCTGTCGGCGTAAGCGTGAGCAAGCAGGCCGGATGAGCGCGCGCATAGTCCAAGAATGCGTTGACGGTGCGCTCGCACGGGTCGCTGATCAGGGCGTAGTGGTAAGTCAACATCGGCTTCCGCCAAGTCGGTTCGCTGTCGACGCCGCACTTCGTGCGGCGCTCATCGATTGATGCGTTTTGGATACACCAACGCTCGCCGGCAGGATGTGAGGGCGAGCACATCGCGGACATGGCAGCGCGATCGTCGCCGTCTTCGTTCAACGAAGAAGACGCCGACCGACGCCGGCAAGCAGCCTCGAACATCCCATATCGTTGGCTCGCGCGCCCATTCCCCTTTTGCGTCGCCGGCCGAGGCCGCCGTCGCCGACGCCGCCAGAACAGCGGCGACCGCAGCCAAAAGGCGCAGCATGAATCCCCTCTCTCTGAGCCGCGTTCGTTAGCGCGACGAGGGTTCGGCGCGTCAAGCCGGCGCGTTCGTCCACGGCGCCCGATCGCTTCGGCTCACTGCGTCGCCGCAGGCTGGGCGCTCGCCTGGGCGCCGCCGACCGTGTCGAGACCATAGACGTCGTCGCGGAAGTTGGCCGGGCCGTCGCCGTTCGCCCAGCCCGTGAGATAGACCCAGATGACCGGGACCGGCTTCAGAAGCCGGATGTCGAAGGGCGCGCCCTCCTTGACCTTCTCCAGCATCGCCGCCTTGTCCCAGACGCCGGTCGGGCCTCCGGGCGTCCCCTCGAGCAACCACTCCGCGTAGTCGTAGACCCCCTGGACCCGGACGCAACCGTGGCTGAGGAATCGGTAGTCGGCCCCGAACAGCCGCTTCGAAGGCGTGTCGTGCATGTAGACGGCGAGCCTGTTGGGCATGCCGATGCGGATCGTCCCGAGCGAGTTGCCGGCGCCCGAATCCTGCCTCAAGATGTAGTTGGCGGCTCGCTCGGAACTCCAGTTGATCGCCTTCGGGTTGATTGCCTGCCCCGAGCCGTCGAGGATCCGGATCTTCTCGCGCGTGAGATAGCCCGGATCGCGCTGCATGCGCGGGATGATTTCTTTCTTGATGATGGAGACCGGCACCGTCCACGTCGGATTCAGATTGATGACCTGGATCTGCGCGGCGATCCCGGGCGACGGGTGCTCCGGATCGCCGACGATCGCCACATAGCGGTGAACGACGCGTCCGTTCTCGACCGCCTCGACCGATGTCGAGGGCAGATTGACGACGACATAGCGACCGCCGAAATCGAAATTGACCCCCGCGAGGCGGTCGGCGCTGGAGGCCAGCTCTCTGAACCGAACGTTCGCTGGAATGTTGATCGCCTTCAGCGTCGCGCCGGCGACGATTCCGGTCTGTCTCAGCCCCATGTGCGACTGGAAGCGCTTGACGGCGGCCGTCAGCTCGGCAGTCCAAGCCGGCCCAACCGAATGCTGCGAGTCCAGATACCCTTCGGTCGCAAGGCGCTTCCGCAGCTTCGCGACCTCGCGCCCCCAAGCGCCGGGATGAAGGGCCACGATGTCGGTCGGCCAGCCGCCCGCGTCGGCGATCGCCGCGTAGCGTTCGGACGCCTTCGCGGTGGAGAAGAACGTGTTGGGCTCGAAAGTGGGCTCCGGGTCGGTCGAAAGGGCGGTCTCGAGCGGAGGCGGCGGAGGAGCGACCTTCTTCGGCTTCGGCCGGGGCGCCGCTGCGACGGGAGGGCTCACGGGCGTCACGCCGGACGCCGCCGGCGTCGGGGCGGGCATGGCGTTGACCGGCGACGCCGCGCTCGGCGCCGGGGCCGCGGCCGGGGACGACGGCGCCGCGCTCGGCGCCTGGGCCGCGGAGGACGCGGGCGCGCCGGCCTGCGGAGGCATGAAGGGATTGGCCGGAACGCCGGCTGGAGGCTGTGGACTTGGTCCGGCCGGTTTGACGGTTGGCGAAGCATCCTGCGCCGGCGCCGTCGTCGCTTGTCCGAAGGCGACCGAAACCGCCAAAGGCAAGCAAATGAGTCCGCTAATCAACCGCACGTCAAACTTCATCGAACCCGCCCACGCGTCCCGCATCCATTATGAAGCGCACGCTTCTCTCGTTTGATTAACCATGCCAAGGTTACCAAAACTGTACGACGGCGGCATTATTGCGACGGCCGTGAACCAGAATTGCAAGGAACAACGTCAGCCGGCGATCACGATATGGAGCCTTCTCGGGCCGTGCGCGCCAGGTCTGGGCGGGCACGACGACCGAGCATCCCGCGTCCTCGAGCAGCTTGACTGCGGCGAAGCCGATCGTGGGGCGGATGATGTCGACGAGGCAAGTGACGAACAGCCCGACACGCGGCTCCAGCCGTAAAGCCGGCGCGGCGCTTGCCGACGTCTCGCACATCTCCGCTTCAACCTCTGATCCAGGCCCGTTTCTCGCGCTTGCCGCGATTCGAGCGGCTCCGTAAGGTCGCACAATGGCAACGGACATCGCAACCCGCGTCTATAACCACACCTTCCGAATCGATCCCGCGGTCCGGACGCTGCTCGACACGGATTTTTACAAGTTGCTGATGCTCCAGATGATCTGGAAGATGCATCCGAAACGGCAGGTGACCTTTCACCTCATCAATCGGACGGCTTCTGTTCGCCTCGCCCAGATCGTGGACGAGCGCGAGCTGATCGACCAGCTTGATCACGCGCGGTCGCTCCGCTTCGCCAAGAACGAGTTGATCTGGCTCGCCGGCAACACGTTCTACGGGACCAGGCACATCTTCGAGCCCGACTTCATGGAGTGGCTGAGCCATTTCCAGCTCCCCGAATACGAGTTGACGCGGCGCGACGGGCAATATGAGTTGAGCTTCGCGGGCGCCTGGACCGGAACCACCATGTGGGAGATTCCGGCTCTCGCCATCATCAGCGAGCTTCGCGCACGAGCGGCGATGCGCAACATGAGCCGCTTCGATCTCGACGTGCTCTATGCGCGGGCGAAAGCCAAGCTCTGGTCGAAGGTCGAACGGCTCCGGCTCTTGGCCCGCGAGGGGCCGCTGAAAGTCTCGGATTTCGGCGCCCGCCGCCGGCACAGCTTTCTTTGGCAGCGCTGGTGCGTGGAAGCGCTGCAGGAGGGCCTCGGCGAAAGCTTCATCGGGACGTCCAACGTCAAGCATGCGATGGACACCGGCCTCGAGGCGATCGGCACCAACGCGCACGAGCTGCCGATGGTCTATGCGGCGATCGCGCGCAATGACGCCGAGCTGCGCGCCTCGCCCTACAAAGTTCTCGAGGACTGGGCGCAGATGTATGGCGGGAACCTGCTCGTCGTTCTGCCCGACTGCTTCGGCACGACGTCTTTCCTGCGCAACGCGCCCGACTGGGTCGCCGACTGGAAGGGGGCCCGCCCCGATTCCAAGCCGGCGGTCGAGAGCGCGCGCGAGCTCATCGACTGGTGGAGAATGCGAGGGCGCGATCCCCACGAGAAGCTCGTCGTGTTGTCGGACGCGATGGACGTCGATTTGATCGAAGAGTCCGCCCGCGCGTTGCGCGGCCGGGTCAATCTGTCATTCGGTTGGGGGACGAACCTGACCAACGACTTCCGTGGATGCGCGCCGGCCGGAGCGGACGGGCAGCTCAGGGCCATTTCACTCGTCTGCAAAGTGACCGAGGCGGACGGAAGGCCTGCGGTGAAGCTTTCCGACAATCCGAATAAGGCGCTGGGGCCGCCCGACGAGATCGAACGATATCGGCGCCTCTTCGGCGTCAACGGAATGTCGGAACAGCCGGTCGAGATCTGACCTCACTTGCGGAGAAGCCCCATGACAGACCTAGAGGTTGCGCCTATCTGTAAAGTGGATCGGCCAAGCTCTGGATGGGAGGGCGTTCGATCCGTCAGCCGAGGGCCTCATGCCGCAAATCGCTTTTCCCCGTCTCGATGCAGACGTTCTTCGGCGTCGTGATTCGATCGTCGAGGGCCTGGCGAGAATCCTCGCGCCCGAATGCCTGATCGCCGACGAATCGGGGCGTCTCGCCTTCGAGACCGACGCGCTGACCGCGTACCGCCGTCTGCCGCTGGCGGTCGCGTTGCCGCGGTCGACCGAGGAGGTCGCGCGCTTGCTTCGCTTTTGCAGGCACGAGAAAGTGAACGTCATTCCGCGCGGCGCCGGCACGTCGCTCTCGGGCGGGGCGATCCCGCAGGAGGACGCGATCGTCGTCGCGCTGACCAAGATGAACCGCATCCTGGAAGTGAACCTGGCCGATCGCTACGCCCGGGTCGAAGCCGGCGTGACCAATCTGGCGATTTCGGAGGCCGTGGGTCCGGAAGGCTTTTTCTACGCGCCCGACCCGTCCTCGCAGCTCGCCTGCACGATCGGCGGCAACATCGCGATGAACTCGGGCGGCGCGCACTGCCTGAAGTACGGCGTGACGACCAACAACCTTCTCGGCGTCCGGTTCGCCACCTTCGACGGAGAGATTCTCGATATCGGCGGACCCGCGCCGGACGCTGCGGGTTATGACCTGCTCGGCCTTATCTGCGGCAGCGAGGGGCAGCTCGGCGTCGTCACGGAAGCGACGGTGCGGCTTGTCCGGTCGGCCGAAGGCGCCCGCCCCGTCCTGTTCGGATTCGATTCGGTCGAAGACGCGAGTCGGTGCGTCGCGGCCATCATCGGCGCGGGCATCGTTCCGGTGGCGATGGAATATATGGACCGTCCCGCCATCCACATTTGCGAGAATTTCGCTCATGCGGGTTATCCGCTGGACGCCGAGGCGATGCTGATCATCGAGGTCGAAGGCAGCGAGACCGAGATGCAGGCGTTGCTCGCCAGGATCTCGGCGATCGCTATGGCGCACAACGTCCGCACCGTGCGCGAATCGATGTCGGCGATGGAAAGCGCGCAGATCTGGAAGGGGCGAAAATCGGCTTTTGGCGCCACCGGCCGGGTCGCGGATTACATATGCATGGACGGAACGGTCCCGACGGGCCGGCTTCCGGAAGCCCTTAGGCGCACCGGCGAGATTTGCGCCTCCTACGGCCTGCGCGTCGCCAATGTCTTTCATGCGGGCGACGGCAACATGCACCCGCTCATTCTCTACAACGTCAACGACCTGGGAGAGGCCGCGAAGGCGGAGGCCGCTGGCGCCGACATTCTCGCCATGTGCGTCGAACTCGGCGGCTGCCTCACGGGCGAGCATGGCGTCGGAATCGAGAAGCGCGAGCTGATGCCCCGCCAGTTCGCCGACGTCGAAATCGAGCAGCAGAAACGGGTGCGCGCCGTGTTCGATCCGGAGGGCCGTCTCAATCCGGCCAAGGTCTTCCCGCTCGGCGAGCGTGCGGCATGAGCGGCGTTCAGACCCCGGAAAGCGAAGCGGAGGCCGCAAAGATGATCCGCGCCGCCTGCGCGGAGGGGGTCAAGCTCGACATTCACGGCGGCGATACGCGGAGCGGCCTGGGACGGCCGCGCTGCGGGCGAGGCGGAATTTCGACCGCCGCGCTCGAGGGCGTCGTCTTCTATGAGCCGGCGGAAATGACAATCTGCGCAAGGGCCGGAACCACCATCGAGGCGGTTGAGGCGGCGATCTCGCAACACAACCAGATCCTGCCGTTTGAACCGATGCGTCCGGAGGCGCTATGGACCAATAGAGGCGAGCCGACGATCGGCGGGATGGTGGCGACGAACCATTCGGGCCCCCGTCGGGTGAGCGCCGGCGCCGTGCGCGACGCGGTTTTGGGCCTGCGGCTGGTCAACGGTCTCGGCGAGGCGATCCATTGCGGCGGCCGGGTCATGAAGAACGTGACCGGCCTCGATTTGACCAAGCTGAACTGCGGCGCCCATGGCACGCTCGGTTTCCTCACCGAGGCGACGATCAAACTCGCCCCCAAACCCGAACGCGTGCAGACGCTGGAGATCGCCGGTTTGGATGAAAAGCGCGCGATCGACGCGATGACCCGCGCCCTCGGCTCGCCCTTCGGCATCAGCGCCGCCGCCTTTCTGCCGGTGGGAATAGGGGCTGACGACTCGCGGGCGCTGCTGCGCATCGAAGGTTTCGAAGACTCTGTCGCCTATCGCGCCGGGCGGCTCATCGAGCTTCTTGCGGAATTCGGGGAGATCCAGCCTCTGGGCGGAGCGGACTCCTCGGCGCTATGGCGCGCCATTCGCGATGCGAAGTTCATCGCCGAACCGCGCGACTGGGCCGTCTGGCGGGTTGGCCTTGCGCCGTCCGAAGCGCACGCCTTCATCGCACGCCTCGCCGCGACCGCATTGGCGCACTACCTTGATCTGGGCGGCGGGCTTGTCTGGCTCGCCACGGATGAAAGCGAAAGCGCCGCAGCCGAGGTTCGCCGGACGCTGGCGCATACCAAAGGACATGCGACCCTGATGCGCGCCAGGGACGAGCTCAGGAAGTCGGTCGCGGTGTTTCAGCCTCTGTCGGAGCTCGAGCTGCGCATAAGCCGGGGCCTCAAGGCGAGCTTCGACCCCGGCGGCGTCCTGAACTTCGGCCGCATGTATCCCGGCGTGTGAGGGCGCTTATGCAGACCCGATTTTCAGCCGAGGCGCTCGCCGATCCGACCACCCGCGAGCTGGAAGGCATTCTGCGGTCGTGCGTCCATTGCGGGCTTTGCACCGCGACCTGTCCGACCTACGTGACGCTCGGCGACGAGCGCGACAGCCCGCGCGGCCGGATCTACCTCATCAAGGACATGCTGGAGACCGGGCGCAAGTTGACGGCGGAGGACGTCGCGCCGATCGACCATTGCCTTTCGTGTCTGTCCTGCATGACGACGTGTCCGTCGGGAGTGGACTACCGGCGGCTCGTCGACTTTGCGCGAACCCGCATCGAGAAGGACTATCGCCGTCCGCCGGCCGATGCCGCGCTGCGCGCCGCTCTCGTGCGTCTGCTGCCTTCACCGGAGCGATTTCGCGCCGCATTGCGCCTCGCCGCCGTCGGCCGGATCTTCCGCCCTGTCATTCGGCGCCTGCCCGGAATCGGACGTCAGCTCGATGCGATGCTGGCGCTGGCGCCGAAAACCATTCCGGCGGGCCCGGTCGGTCCTGCCGCTGCCGTGTTCACGCCGACCCGGCAGGACGGCCCACGCCGCCGCATGGCGCTCCTGACCGGCTGTGCGCAGAGCGTGCTTGCGCCCGAGATCAATGAGGCCGCGATTCGCCTGCTCAATCGCGCCGGGATCGAAGTCGTCGTGCCGAAGGGGGAGGGCTGCTGCGGCTCTCTCGCCCACCATATGGGCGACGAGCAGCGGGCGCTCGACCAGGCGCGCGCCGACATCGACGCCTGGACGTGCGAGATGGAGGGCGATGGGCTCGAGGCGATCGTTGTGACGGCGTCGGGCTGCGGCGCGACGATCAAGGACTACGGCTATATGCTGCGCGACGATCCGCGCTATGCGGCGAAGGCCAAGGCGGTGGCCGTCCTGGCCAAGGACATCAGCGAGGTCGTGGCCGGCCTCGACCTCGAGTTCACGCGGCCGCGCCCGCTCGTCGTCGCCTACCATGCGGCCTGCTCGCTTCAGCACGGGCAGAGAATCGCCGATGCGCCGAAAGCGCTGCTGCGCCGCGCGGGGTTCGAGGTCAAGTCGATCCCCGAGGCGCATCTCTGCTGCGGCTCGGCGGGGACCTACAACATCCTTCAGCCCGAGATCGCCGCGGCGCTTCGCGACCGCAAGGTCGCCAACATCGCGCGCGTCAAGCCCGACGTGATCGCCGCCGGCAATATCGGCTGCATCGCCCAGATCGCCTCCGCGAGCCCGACGCCAATCGTGCATACGGTCGAGCTGTTGGACTGGGCGAGCGGAGGCCCGAAACCAGCCGCGATAGCGTGATTTCCGCGAGCGGAGGCTTCGATCATGGCCGAGCACCGCGTTTGCCCCTCCTGGGTCGGCTACCTTCTCGCCAGCCCGATCCGCAGGCTCCTGCAAAACCCGACCCGTATCCTCGGGCCCTACGTCCGGGCCGGAATGAACGTCCTCGAGCCCGGCCCCGGGATGGGCTTCTTCACGCTCGAACTCGCCCGGCTGGTCGGGCCTGAAGGCCGCGTCGTCGCGATCGACGTCCAGCCCGCGATGATCGCCGGATTGCGGCGAAGAGCGCGGCGAGCTGGACTCGCCGACCGCATCGAGGCGCGCCTGGCGCCGCCCTCGACGCTCGCGCTCCACGGCGACGAGGAACGCTTCGACCTCGTCGCGGCGTTCGCGGTCGTGCATGAAACGCCGTCGGCGGAGACATTTTTCGCCGAGGCGGCGCGGGCGATGAAGCCGGGCGCGAGCCTGCTCCTGGCCGAGCCCTCCGGCCATGTGGGCAAGGAGGAGTTCGACGCCGAACTCGCGCACGCGGCCCGAAGCGGCCTCTCCGTCGTCGACCGGCCGAGCGCTTTTCCCGGCCTCGGCGCTGTGCTGAAAAAATCGTGACGGGGCCGCAGGCGGCCACGCGCGCCCCTTCTCCGCGATCCCCGGGTCCAAGCCCGGGGAGGGGAAGGTGTCGCCGGAGGCGACGGATGGGGTGTGGAAAGCAGGGCGCTTGGACCGCAAGTTCGTGGCAACGTACGTGCAAGCCTCTCGCGTCGCAGCAGCGGCCCACACCCCATCCGGCGCTTCGCGCCGCCCCCGAGTCTTCGCCCGGGGACAGGCCCTTGCCCAGCAGAGCTGGGGAAGGGATCCTCGCGCGATCTGAGATGTCCGTAGGCCAAGAGGCGAGCGAGATGGCTTTCCAGGGATTCGGGCCGCAGGCGCTGCCGTTCTTCAAGGCGCTGGCGTTCCACCAGACCAGGGAATGGTTCGAGCAGAACCGCGAGACCTACGAGAAAGACATCAAGGGGCCGATGGGCGATCTGGTCGAGGACCTCACTGCGGGTTTGGCGAAGGCGAAGATCCCGATTAAGGGCGACCGCAAATCGTCGCTCTTTCGCATCCATCGGGACGTGCGCTTTTCCCTGAACAAGGATCCCTACAAGACTCATGCGGGCGCGGCGCTGACGAAGTCGGGCGCCAAGAACGACCCCGGGCTGCTCTACTTTCACCTTTCGCCGCAGGAGTGTTTCTTCGCCGCGGGTTTCTACAGACCCGATCCCCAGGAGCTCGCCAGGCTGAGGGGCGCCGCTTTCCGCGCGCCGAAGGCCTTCCGCCGCATGGCCGGCAAGCTCGGGAGCGTGGGTCTCGCGCTGTCCGAAGAGGACGCGCTCAAGCGATCGCCGCACGGCTTCGAGGATGTCGAGGATCCCGAGGTCGCCGCGGCGATCCGGCTGAAACATTTCATCTGCCTGCGGCCGGTCGCGGAGGCGAGGCTCCGCGAGAGAGCGCTCGTCGACGACTTCCTCGCCTTCGCCGCGAAATCGCTGCCGCTCCTCGAATGGGGCTGGTCTGCGATCGTCGACCCGCGGTAGAAACGAGATCTTATGCAAACGATTCCCTTCATCGACGCTGCCTGCCGGGATTTCATCGCCCGCCAGAAGATCTTCTTCGCGGCCTCCGCCGCGCCCGGCGCGCATGTCAATCTTTCGCCGCGCGCAACCGACCTGCTCGCGGTCCTCGACGACATGACCGTCGCCTGGCTCGACAGGACCGGCAGCGGCGCCGAGACCGCCGCGCACCTGAAGGCCGACGGGCGGCTGACGCTGATGTTCTGCGCTTTCGAAGGGCCGCCGAACATTCTGCGCATCTACGGGCGCGGCGAGGTTCTCCGCCGCGGCGGCGAGGCCTATCGGAACGTCCTGGCGAGCGCGTTCTCTGGCGTCGAGCCGCTTGGCGCGCGCCAGATCGTTCTTCTGCACGCGGACCGCGTTCAGACCTCCTGCGGCTACGGCGTGCCGCGGTTCGACTATCGCGGCGAGCGCCCGTCCCTGGACAACTGGGCCCGCTCCCAAGGCGAGGACGGCCTCGAGGCCTATCGGCGCGAGGCGAACGTCGTCAGCATCGACGGTCTGCCGACCGGATTGTTCGACACGGCTGAAGCGGGCGACGAATAGAACGCGCCGGCGCTGCCGGCGAAGCACAGCCGCGGAAGGAGGCGCACGTCCCCCTTCTCCCAAGGGGAGAAGGGCCGGGTTGAGGGGATCACGCCGTCGCCGCCTTCAGGGCCGACGCTTCGACCGCCCAGCGCCCTCATCCGGCGCCTCGCGAAAAGGACCTCATGCTCGACACCACCCCCACCCCGCAGACCCTCGCAGACTACGCGGTCGTCAGGCGCGCGATCGACTTCGTGTCGAGCCGCCGCCGCGAGCGGCCTTCGATCGACGAGGTCGCGGTGAACGCCGGCCTTACGCCCATGCGCCTCGAGCAGGTCCTCGAGCGATGGGCGGGCCTGACCGCGGCAGCCTTCTTGCAGGCGATCTCCGTCGAGCGCGTGCGGGAGCTGTTGCGGAAATCGGGGGCGGCGCTCGACGAGGCCGGCCCGACCGGTCATTCCGGCCCCGGCCAGCCGCGCGACATATTCGCGACCCACGAGACGCTCACCCTGGGCGATCGCGGCGGCGACGGCCTCGTTCTTCGCAACGGCTTCCATCCCTCGCCGTTCGGCGAGGCGGTCGTCGTCATGGGCCCGCAGGGATTGGCCGGGCTCGGCTTTGTCGACGACGATCGCGAAGCGGCGCTCGGCGACATGCGGCGGCGCTGGCCGCGCGCCCGCTTCCTCGCCGACGCCGACGCGACGGGCGCCGCTGCGAGGCGCGCCTTCGACCCAAGGCTCTGGCGCCCCGATGCGCCGCTCAAGCTCGCGATGATCGGGTCGGATTTCGACGTGCTCGTGTGGAAGACACTGCTCCGCGTGCCGATGGGCAGGGCGACGACCTATTCCGACATCGCCCGCAAGATCGGCAAGCCGACTGCGGCCCGCGCCGTCGGCGCGGCGGTCGGACGCAATCCGATCTCCTTCGTCGTTCCCTGCCATCGGGCGCTCGGGAGATCCGGCGCGTTGAGCGGCTATTACTGGGGCCTCGCGCGCAAGCAGGCGATGATCGCCTGGGAAGCGGGGGGCACGGTCGAAGGCGTTGGGCGAGTCGACGCGGCTATGTAACAGACGATTTCGCCGGCCTCATCCGGATTCTACTGCGCCGGTGACGATGACGCAGCCGATGTCGGTCTCACTGTGTCACCCGTGCGAAAGTAAGGGTGGTGTCACACCCCCTGCGAAAGTAAGGGTGTCACCCCCGCGAAAGCGGGGGTCCAGAGAACACGCGCAGACGCTTGACCGCGAAGCGGCTTGGCTGCGACACACGACTCTTGCTGGACCCCGCTTTCCGCGGAGTGAAAGCGCCTGCATGGGCAAGCTCGTTGGATGACGGAGCGACGCTACAGCGTCTACATCATGGCGAGTCGCCGCCACGGAATGCTCTATGTGGGCGTAACGAACCATCTCGGAGCGCGCACGCTTCAGAACCTCAATGGAGTCGGCTCGCAGTTCGCCGCGAAGTACGGCGTCAAGACACTCGTTTGCTACGAGCATTAGGGCGATGTCCGGGACGCGATCGCGCGGGAAAAGCAGTTGAAGAAATGGGAGCGGCGGTGGAAGCTCGGACTGATCGAGCGATTCAATCCGGACTGGCGAGACCTTTACGAGACGCTGAACAATTGATTTTCGGGGAGCCCGTGGCGGCGTCTCTGGACCCCCCGGCTTTCGCGGGGTGACAACCTCCAAATCCTGCATCGATTCCGTCGCGCGTCGCTCCCAAAGCCAGGGAGACGAGAGGCAGGCTACTTTCTCTCCGTCTCCAGGAAAAACCGCAGCATCTCGCCGGAGGCGTCGGGTCCTTGGGCGTCGGTGAACGACCCTTCCGGGCTGCCGCCCGACCAGGCATGACCGAGCCCGTCGATGGCCCAATATTCGGCGTGGGAAACGCCGCGGCCATCGATGACAAGGGAGCGCGTGTAGGTTCGCCCGGCCGCGACGCCATCCTGAATCAATTCCTGCGCCCGATCGGGAAGCCCGGCGCGGGCGTCGGCGAGGATGGCCGTGGCGTTGGAGGGATGGACGACCTTGTCGTTCGCGCCGTGAAAGACGATCGTGCGAACGCGCGCCTTTGCGCGCCTCGCTCTCGGCGCCGGGGGAGTCTTGGAGCCGCGCATTGCCGCAAACGCAGACGGCAGGTCGGCGGCGGCGCCGTGCGGCAGCCCCGAGTGGATGCCGGCCGCGGCATAAAGTTCGGGATAGGTCGCGCTCAAGATCGCCGCCATCGCGCCGCCCGCCGAAAGGCCCGCCACATAGATGCGGGCCGGGTCGACGGCGAATTCGGCCAGGACGGCGCGGGTGACGCCCGCGAGGATCGCTGGCTCGCCTTCGTCGCGCGTCTGGTGGGCGTGGTCGAACCAGTTCCAGCAGGCCGACCGATTTGCGCTCGCCGGCTGCTCGGGATAGGCGACGATGAAGCCCCGATCTTCGGCGAGCCGGTTCATGCCTGTTCCGACTGCGAAGTCGTCGGGGTTCTGCGTGCAGCCGTGCAGCATGACGATCAAGGGAAGCCTCTGCCCTTTGGCGCTGGCGGGAACATAGACCTTGTAGTTCCTTGAACCCGCCGCGCAGGCGAATCTTCGCTCGAGGTAGGCTGCGCCCTCCGGAACCGGGACAGTCGGCGCCTTCCGCAACCCCGGCGCCTGGACGGAGCCCCGACGGAGGCCCGAGAGGTCGGCCTGACGCAGCAGTTTGACGACTTCCCCGAGCGGTCGTCGTGGGCGCCCCGAGCGCTGTCGCCTCATCGCGGCCTTCCCGGCGCTTGCCGCCATTTCTTGCGCTTGCTGCGGCGCGGGTTTGACCGTCTCCGAGGGCGGCGGGATCAGCGCGGACTCGCGCGGGTCATCAACTTGAGACGCGTCCACTCCCCGATCGAGGAACGCGCGCTGGATGACCCGCGTCGCCTCCAACACATTTTGTGAGCGAACGAGTTGCAGAGCCTGCCGCATGGACGCGCTGAAGTTGGTTCCCATTGCCGGATCCTTGTTGATGAGTGTTTCTTGGCGGCGATCGCCGGATGTTGCGGCGATCACCGAATGCGATCGCCGAGCGCGGTCTTGATCTCTTTGCTGGCGTGAAGGGCGCCGAGGACGGTGATGGATTCGATCGTCTCGCGGGCGAGTTCGGGGGTGACGTCGTCGTCGATCGTCGCGAGCCCGACGACCTGGATTTGGAGCCTGACGCCCTTCGCTCTTGACGCTTCCAGCTCTTGGCGACTCACGCGGCGCAGGCCGAGCTCGAGAGTGTGCCGCACGATCGATTGCTTGACCGCGTCTGCGTGGGACGCGAGCTGATTGCGGATCGCCGTCCTGATGAAGTCGGTGCGATTCGAATAGAACCCCTCCCGAACCAGAAGATCGATATGGCCGAGGTCGACGAACCCCAAGTTGATCGTGATCTTCTCGCTTTCGCTTTGTCGGTCGCGAAGCCGATGAATCTCGCCGGCCACTTCCACCTCCAACCATCCAGATGGATGGTAAATGGATGGTGACAGGCGGGTTTGCAAGACCCAGGGCCTGGGCTCATCGGGCAAAACCTGATCACCCGACGCTCGCGGATTCGACCTCGCGGCGAGTTCAGGCTCGCTTTCCATGGTCGTGACTGGACGAAGACCACTGATGGCGGCGGCGCGTTACGTGGCGCTGAACCCAGTGCGAGCAAAACTCGTCGCCCGGGCCGAGGCTTGGCCCCGGTCGAGCGTCGGCGCACATCACGCTGTCGCGCACTTACTCGAGCGCCGCTCGGGGCTTTCGCCGATCTTCTCGCCGAAGGGCCCGAGCCCGCATGTGTCACCCTTTTCCGAAAGAGGGACGTTGAGCCGCGGCGTCACGTCGGCGATCGCCGCCTGCAGGGCGACGTCGGATCCCTCGGTCTCGTCCCTGGGAGCGCGGGGGCAACCTCGGACAGGCGGCGCAACAAGGCGCGAGTTATCCCTGCATTTTGCCGAGTAGAGTCGAGGAAGGGAAACGGAGCCATTGGCCATATGCCTCAACGCCACCGCGCCCTTCCTCGACTCTACTCGGCCGCGTAGGGAATTTTCCCAGAATCGCCTCGAATCCTTGGGCTTTTGGGGGCGGTTTTTCCGCCAATCGGCCGAAAAACGAAAGAGTCCCTGCTATTTTCCCTGCGGCGGGGAATCCGGCCGCGCTCCCCGGGTTCCTCGGGGTTCGACGCGCCCGTTCACCTTCGGACGCGAAATGGG
>DASRSL010000001.1:0-2930 GCA_035656495.1 Roseiarcus sp. | reverse complement strand
GTGCGAAGCTGGACATCCATGATTCAGCTCGCCGCAATGCCGAAGGGGGTCACGAGATCCGAATGCGGATAGGCGACAGTCGGAACTCCGATGAATTTCGAGATGATCGAAGCGGAGTTCGGAACGCGAACCGCGCCGCCGACGAGATGAACGGCTTCGACGGTTCGGGGCCCGATCTGGTGCGCGATCGAACTCGCGATGCGCTCGATGCCGGGTCGGAGGATCACGGAATAATCCTCGTCGCCTCGACGCTTCCTACACTCGGCCTCCTCGATCGGAATCCGCAAGGCGCCAGCCAGGATGAGGTCCAAGTGATGGCCACCGCCCGCCGCGTCATCGAGCGCGATCAGCTTGCCGGCGCGAACGATGCCGACGCCCGTCGACCCGCCGCCGACGTCGACGATCGCGCCGTCGCGAATGGCGAGCAACGCCTGTTCAGCGCTGACCTCGTCGACCAGATTTCGGCAGGTGATCCCGGCGTTCTCGAGCACATGCGACAGGCCCGCGCCTCGGCCGAGGGAACGCCCGGTGGATGCGCCGTCGCCGCCGCGAGGATTTCGACGCCGAGCGAGGCTCGCGCGGCGGCGGCGAGTTTGCGTACAGCCGCCACCGCGTCGGCGAAGTTCACCACCACCCCGTCGCGCACCGCTTCGCAGGATGCGCCGTCCCAATAGATCGGCCGTCCCGCCGCGTCGAGCGCGGTGATCACGATCGTCGCCGTGCCGAGGTCGACGCCAAATACGAGTGGGCCACCCCGATCGGGACGCGGCCTTCGGAAAAGCCCCGCGGCCTCATTCAGAAAGGCCTCCGTCTCGGGAAGGCCGACCCTCGAGCCTGTTCTCGCGCGCGAGCATGGTCACAGCCCATATTCGGCTTGTATATGGAGCGCCACGGCCGCGCCTCATGGGCGACGCGCTTGATCTTGATGAGATGCAGGGGCGTGACGTTGTCGGAAACAATCGAGCCGCTCCAAGTTCCGGTTCCCAGCAGGAAGGAAGGGTCAGTGGCGCAGCTGTAACCCATGCCGCCGAACAGGGTCGGCGTGTTGATCATGATCCGGCCGGCGGGGAGCGTCGCGAAGAGCCCGATCACCTCGTCGGACTCGCAATGCAGGCCGAGCGTGTGACCTTCTCCGCCAAATTCGAGAATCTGCCGGCAGCGCTGATAGCCCGCGTTCAGATCGGCGCTGCGGTAGAACGAGAGCACCGGCCCGAGAATCTCGCGCGACAGCGGCTGTCGCGGGCCCACGTCAGTCAGTACAGCGCCGAGCACCTTGCAGTCGGTCGGCGCGTTCGCCCCTGCGCGCCGAGCGAGTTCCTTTGCCGAGAGGCCGACCGCCTCGGGCCGAAGTTCGCCCTTTTCGGTGAAGAGGACGGTTGCAAGTCTCTCCTGGTCGGGGGGCGACAGAAACAATGTCCCTTGCGCCGCGAAGGCGGCCAGCGCAGCGTCCGCGACGGGCTCGTCGATGACGATCGACTGTTCGGCGACGCACGCTGCGCCGTTGTCGAAGGATTTCGACGTGATGGCCATCAAGGCGGCTTCCTTCACGTTGCGCACCGACCGGTGGATATAGACCGGCACGTTTCCAGCGCCGACCGCGAGCGTCGGCTTTCCGCTCGAATAGGCGGCCCGGACCATGCCGGGTCCGCCGGTCGCCAACACGAGCGACACGTCGGGATGACGCATCAATTCTCCGGTGGCCTGAAGCGTCGGAGCGGAGAGGCAGGCAATGAGCCCTTTCGGCGCGCAGGCCGGACGCCTTGATCGTCGAAACCACTGTCCCGACCACGCGCCCGAGTTTCATCCGAAAGCTCCCTGCGAACGTCTTGTCGCGCCGGCCGGGCGCTCTTTGAGGACGACACTAGGCGGGGCGGGGTAAGCGGGTCATTCTCCGCCCGGGATAAAAAAATGCGGTTCGATTTATCCCGTCGCGCCATGGCGGCCGGTGGGGCCTCAAAGGAATATGGCGGCGTTCTGGGAAGGGCGCCGGCGGTAAGAACACCTTTCAAAGAGCGGGGAAATGCCGATGATCAAGGACGAGGACGTTCATTTCCATCCATCCGACGCGAACGAGCCGACCTGGGCCGAGACCAACTTCTTCGGTTTCTATAACGCCGAGAACAAGTTGAACGTCGGGGTTTACGCGCTCTTTCGCACCAATCTGGGCGTCGTCAGCTCCACCGTGTGTATGAATTCCGGCTTCTCGAACACCCCTTGGGAAGCGGATTTCTGCGACCTGCGGGCCTCGCTGCCGATCCCCGAGCCGGCGCGATCTCAGCGACTTTCGACTCGCCAATTCGCTGAGCATCAAATGCCTACGCGCGAACATAGACTGGCGCATCGGCTACGACGACGGCGCCGGCACGATGATCGACGTGGAATACAAGGCGATCATGCCGCCCTTCGACATTCACGATCCCGCGATGGATCCGATGAAGGCGAAAGCGCTGAAGGAAGCCGAGCAGGGCGGCAAGTTCGCCTGGGGAACCGCCTATAACGGGCATTTCGATCAGTCGGGCCATTTCAAGGGGCAGGTCGCGATCCGCGGCAAGGCCTATCCGATCGACTGCGTCTCGACGATGGATCACAGCTGGGGTCCGCGGCCCGAGCGCGGCGCGCCCAACATGAGTTGGCTGCACGCGCATTTCTCCAAGGATCTCGCCTTTCACGTCATCTTCAGCTTCGACCCCAGGACCAACGGCCGCGACCTTTCGCTCGCCCACGGATACGTCGTCGAGCGCGGACAAGTCTTCGGTCTGAGGGCGGCGCGAGGGACGACGAAGCGAACTCGGGAGCGCTACGCCGATACGGTCGATCTCGTCCTGGTCGACAGCGCGGACCGCGAGTGGAAGCTGAGCGCGCAAGGCCTGACCAGTTTTCCCTGGCAGTGCTGGCCGAATATGGTTTCGTTCAACGTGCTCGGCCGCTGG